>NZ_JBBEYH010000014.1:0-106862 GCF_050172695.1 Shinella sp. G-2
ACGTTGGCGCCACCATTATACTACGCCCCACGCCCGAAACCTCCCCCTCCCCGTCATCTCGCGGAGCTCGAGCTCCATCACGATCCGCCGCGCCGCCTGCGGCGTGACGTCCAGCGTCTTGGCCACCATCCCGGCCGACACCAGCGGTTTCGCCATCACCAGCTCGACTAGCTCCGGTAACCTCGATGAAGTGCGACGCCCCTCCAGCTTCCGCTCGAACATTTTTCGCGCCAACACCAACCGGTCATGTTCTTTCATGCCGATCTCTGCGGCCGCGGTAAGGCCCCGGGCGATAGCGAGCAGCCGAGTCTCCCTGCAGCGATGCCGGCGCCGATCGACGGGGATCGTTTTGAGGCCAACATTGACGGCCGCGAGATGGGCGCCGGTGGTGATGCCGGACTGCCTCAGGATCGACGCGGCAAGCAGCCGGCCGAGCCAGGGTGCGTGCTGAAGCACGGACAGCTCGTTCCAGGCATCGAGGGCGATGATTGCTTGCAGCACTGCCGGCAGGTTTTCTGCCTGACGCAATACGCCACGCCATTCCTCCAGCCGGGCATCCTCGTACCAGTCGAGATCGTAAACGAGCGGGTTCCTCTCGGCAGACCGGCTGTCCGCTGCTTGGCTTGGTCGCATAGCGTCATCGATTGCCGCCTTGGAGCGGGCGAGCACCGCATCGATCGCGGCGTAGTCGATGTCGGGGAGATCCTCGATGTCTTCAACATCTTCCCCCTCCCCTATTGGATCGGTGGCGACCACCCGCCTGGTGGCGCCGACCACCGGCGTTTCATCCGTTTGGGCCGCCGTGATTTCCGCTGTTGTTCGAAGAGTGCGAATTCCGTCAGGCGACAGCGCCCAATCTGCGGACTGGCCGGTGATCCGCCGACGGGTGCGCAACACATCGTGGGCGATGGTCAGTTCGTGGGTGGGAGTGCGAATATCTTTCGTGGCGTCATGGAGGACGACGTCTTCGAGTTGAACGAGTTCGCCGTCGATCCACAACGAGGCGCAGGCATCGGCGAAGTGGGTGCGTTCGATCCAGCCCGCGCCAACTGGGGAACGGGCTATGCGCTCGTCCAGACGCGTCAGCGCGATAGCGGCGCGGAAAGCCGGCTCCATCAGGGCTGTCATGCTGATTTTCGCGAGATCGTAAGCCATTGAAATCATGATAAACGAATCGTTAAACGAACTCTATCCGAATATTGCGGTTCCTAACCGCGTATGATTTTGGCTTGGATTATCTACCATCGATAAGTAACCCTTATCGGAAGTGAAGTAGAGCTCCAAGAGCAATGTATCACCACATTGGACTTCTTGTGCGACGATTACTTTAAATTCTACTCCCATTAAACCCCCAGAGGAATGGACGCTGTAGAATAATGAACGTACGACTATAATCTGGCTGCGATGAAGGTGGACCTTCGCAGATTCAGCTCGCTTCCCGCTTGAGAGCGCTCAAATGGTCGAGGCAGGCTTCTTTCACCAGTTCGAGCAGGAGACTGGTGCGCTCTCCAAGCCACGCAAGCGCCTCAGCGCTGATTTGGAAGTGCTTTGAATATCGAGCCTTCACATAGGCTTCGCCTAATATATTGAACCAGGCTCGTTCGCGATGCTGGTCGCGGGGAAATGCGTCAGTCAGCCGGCGATCTTGTTCTTCGGCCAATGAGCGGAGGAATTTGACGTTGTGCGATGGTGGCGCGTAGTTCGTCAGCGTTAACAATACGCACGAATAAGCTTGTTCAAGCGCTTGATGCAATTCGAAGGCAGCGACACGAAGATTCCCGTTGGCCGCGTAAAAGCGGCTTCCTTTCATAAAGGTTTCGGCGAGTTCGAACCTATCGTCAAAGTACTCCTTCGCAATCCGCAATCTATCCGCCGGCGAAAGGATGCCAGGCTCCGCCAACGGCTCATCGTCGAGTTCATAGAGAACGACGCCGTCATGGCGAATTTCGGAAAAGAAGTACCGCCCTTCCTTCAGAGAAGAATTCACCTCGCGTCTGGAATGCACAATAAATTTGACAGGTGTATCGATCAGAGGATCTCGGTTCAGTCTATCCTCGGCCTTGTGCCAGAACGCCGCGAAATCGCATAGCTTACGGTGGTTGACGATGACCAGCAGATCGAAATCCGACCGGTAGCCCTTCATCGTGAACGGCTCGTCGACCCAACCGCCCTTCGCGTAAGAGCCGAACAGGATGATCTTCAGAATGCGCCCGCGCTTCTTGAAGTCTGCCGTCCCCTCCTTCAACGCATCCTCGAACTCCTCGTGCAGGATTTCGATAGCGCGCGCCAGCTCTCGCTGCTTGCGGGGCGGGATATGATCGAGAGAGGACTTCATCATGGACAGGGCGATTATTCCAAAGGGCAATAGTAAGGGCAGAGAAGTCTAAGCCGTTGGAGATTCTACATGAAGCATCGAAAACGGCAACCGGACGGCCATCGCCAAATTCTCGTCGCCGGCGAACTGGAGCTTCCATTTCTGCAATTCAAGAGTGATTTGGGGCCGCATTCTGCGCGTTTCGCGGCCCGTTCGCCCTCCAACCGCGTCTTTCGCGCTTCCTCGCGCATGCCTGTGCCTCCGCACTTCACAAAAGTTTAAAGTATAGTTTCCTCTTTCGACGCGTTCCGCGCTTGGAATGTGCACAGGCCGCAATCTATCCTTCCCGCAACGGTTGTCCATAGAACCCGCGTGTGGCCGCTGCGGCCAGGCGCGCTCAGGCAGCCGGGGAAGCGTCGAAGCATCGCCCAGGCACGCGCAGGAAGCCGTTCGAGGAGCTGTCATGACCATCCAAACCGCATCCGAGCTCGTGATGGCACTTGCCGACCAGGTGACGCGAAAGAACAGGCCTCTTGGGGATCTGGCTGACCAAACGGGCCTCCCTCTGGAGCGCCTGCGGCTACTCCACCGCGGCGCCTGGGAGACGCTGACTGTGATGGAGATCGCCGCCATCCTGGAGGCCCTCGAACTCGACCTCAGAGACCTCTGACTGTTCGCCGCGGAGCAGGAGTGCGCTTGGATGTACAAACTGTCCCGCCCACAAGCCACTGCCATCCTCTTTCGCCACGCCCTCAGCGACGGCGTAAGCGGGCAGCACGGCGGCGCCCGACGGCTGGACGGCGGCAAAGGCGAACCCGGAGGAGATCAATGCGGTGCCAACATCCAGGGCCGCATCTCCCACCTCGGCCGCGCAGACGACGAAGGTGGCATCGTCCTTTGCCGTCCCGACCGGCTGGCACGCGATGGTGTTCGTGGAGAACAGCGCCGCCAATGCACCGATCGAGCGCAGCCCGCAATCGCCCTCTTCGCCGTCAGGCAGCCTGTATCGCGTATCCCGGAGACAGGCTTGCACGCCGAACAGCCTGAATTTCGAATCTTCGTGAACCCACGTGTCGCCCGTCTCGAACTGGACCGCAGCCGGAAAGGACATAGCCCCCCCATCTGCGGCCGCCGGCCATGAAGATAACAGCATGAGGAGCGTCGACATCTCAGTCCGCATTCTGGAACCCCATCGATCGAGAGAGAGCCTGAGAGGCCTCCAGGTCCTGGCGCCGGGAACGGCCATCCGGCGTTCGGGCAATCGCGGCAAGGCCCAGGTACACCATGCTGTCGTCATCGTAAACCGTCCGAAGCGGCTCCCCCTCGCCGCCGACCAGCAGGAAACAGGAGGCTGGCAGGGCTCGATCGCGGTCTTCGTCGAGAACGAGGGTCTTGCAGAGAACGACGCTGGCACGGCGGTTGTAGACGACACCGGCATAGTCTTTCGCCGCGTCAGCGCAACGCCACACCTGGATGCGATTATAGACCACGGACTCCGAGGGACACGGATTCAAGCCGCGCAGCCTTATTCGCCAGCCCGCGAGCGCGCGCTCTATCGGGCCGTCGATGATCACATCGCTCGTGAGCCTTTCCACCGTGCGCGCGGCCAGATTTCCGGCGGCGTCGAACCGTTCGAGGACAAAGATCTTGACGCCTTCCACAGCGAACTGACGCAGATAGCGCGGCGGCGGCTCCGCATAGGGATCCACGCCCTCGGCGGCGGATGCGGCGATCCCCGGCCCCAGAAGGAGCGTGACAGTCGCTATAATTTTGGGTTGCACTCTAAAGATCATCTCGACCTTCCCCTGTTGACACGAATTTATCCGGCGAATAAATTATAGTTTATTCGTATCGAGCATCAACCGGGAATACGCTTTGAAAATCCACCTCTCCGCACTCCTCGTTCTTCTCTCGGCCACGACCGCGAATGCCTGCGCGCCTGTCGAGACCCACCGCGTTTCCAAGATGATCGAAGCCATTGCGAAGGAAGAGGCGCTGGACCCGGCACTCGCGCTCGCCGTGGCAGAGGTCGAGAGCGCTGGCGGCAAGCGGCAGGTCTCCGAGGCCGGCGCCGTCGGCATCATGCAGCTGATGCCGGAAACCGCTTCGGACTATGGCGTTGCCGATCGCTGCGACCCGGAATCCAACATTCGCGCCGGTGTCCGCTATCTCAAAAAGCTCTACAGCGAGTTCGACGATCCGCTGCTGATGCTCGCCGCCTACAATGCCGGGCCCGCGCGCGTCTATGAGAAGGGCGGCATCCCGGAGTTCAACGAAACCACCCTCTATATCGCCAAGGTCATGAACCGCTGGTCGCTGAACGCCAAGGCGTCGATCGCCGCGGAAAAGCGCGGCGGAATCCGCCTTGCCCGCGAGGACACGGTCGCCCTCGCCCCCTCGCCCTGGCGTGACCAGCACGTCTGGACGGCCGAGTAGCGCCGCCTCCTCCATTCTTTGCTCCAAACCGAAGGACATACGCATGAGCATCTTACCCGTCCCGTCGCGCGCCCGCAGAAAGACCATCCTGTCCCTGGCTGTGCTTGCGACCTCCATCGCGCTTGTGCCGGAGCTCGCTTATGCGCAGTCGGCCGCCCCCGTCGAAGGCATTCTCGAATGGTTCGTCGGCGTCCTGCAGGGTAGCGTCGCGCGCTCGCTCGCCATTATCGCTGTCTGCTTCCTCGGCTTCCTGTTCCTGACCGGGCGCATGGCCTGGCAGGGCGCGATCTCCATCGTGATCGGCATCGCGATGATCTTTGGCGCAGCAGAACTGGTCGATGCCATGAAGTCTTCGGCGGGTATCTGACATGCGCGACGATGCGCCCGATGTCGAACCGCTTATCCAGCCGCTGACCCGGCCGCCGATGTATTTCGGGGTCGACATCATGGTGTTCGTGGTGAACGGCATCTTCGGGATCGTCGTCTTCATCGCATCGTCGAACTTCCTCGCGCCGCTGGTCGTCCTGCCGATCCATTTCGTCGGGCTCTACCTTTGCCAGCGGGACATCCACATCGTGCGCGTCGCACAAGTCAGCCTGTCCATGCGGCGGGCGGTCCGCAACAGACGCTTCTGGAAAGCCGTGAGTTACGCCCCATGAGCATCGTCAATCACGACCTGAAGTTCGGCCGGGAGCGTGGACGGGACCTGGGGATCGGCACCCACGTCCCCTACCTCCGGCACGTCGATGAGGAAACCATCGTCACCAAGGCGGGCCTGCTGCTGCAGGTGATCCGGCTGTCTGGTTTGCCCTACCAGACGATGGATCAGGCGGAGATCAATGCCCGTCTTGCCAACCGCAACATGACCGTCCGCTCGCTCGGATCATCGCGCTTCGCCCTCTATGCCACCATCATCCGCCGCCAGATCGAGCCCGACATCGAAGGCGACTTCGATAATCCCTTCGCCGCGGAGCTGAACGCCCGCTACATGGCCGGGCTGAAGCACAGGACGATGTTCGTCAACGAGCTGTATCTCACGGTTATACGGCGGCCGATGACCGGCCGGGCGGGCAAGGTCGATCGTCTGTTCGATGCTTTCCGCAAGGCAGATGGCGGCGCCGAAGCGAGGGATGAGGCCCTACGGGACCTCAATGACATGGTCGCGGGGATCGTCGGCGATTTCCGATCGTATCGGCCTGAGGTTCTCTCCTGCGTTACGCGCGACGGAGGGCTCTATTCGGAGCCAGCCGAGTTCTTCGCCAAGATCCTCGCCGCCGGCGATGCGCGCGCAATGCCCCTGCCCCGCATGTCGCTCGCCGACTATGTCGGCACCGGCCGGATCCTGTTCGGCCGCAAGGCGGCGGAAATCTGGTCCTCGGACGGCACGCGTTCCAAGGTCGCAGCGATGGTGTCGATCAAGGAATACCCTCCGATGACAACGCCCGGCCAACTCGACGGGCTGCTGCGCCTTCCCTACGAGTTCATTCTCACGCACTCCTTCGCCCCCGAGGATCGCACGACAGTGACGGAGGCGATCGCGACGATCAGCCGGCAGATCTCCAACTCCGACGACGGCGGGACTGCCGTGGAAGACGATATCGAGACGGCCCGCGACCGGCTGGCCTCGGGCGAGGTCGTGTTCGGCAAGCACCATATGACGGTGGCCGTGCTCGAGCGTGATCTCTCCCGTCTCAACCGCGCCGTCGCGGATGTCACGGCCGAACTGGCGCGCATGGCCGTCGTCGCGGTTCGCGAAGACCTAAACCAGGAGGCGGCCTGGTGGGCGCAATTGCCGGCGAACTTCGCCTATATCGCGCGCCAGGGGCTGATTTCGTCCGTCAACTTCGCCGGGCTGTTTTCCGCGCACAACTTCCCATCGGGCCAGACGCACAAGGTTCATTGGGGGCTGCCGATTTCGCTCCTGGAGACTACCAGCCAGACCGCCTATTTCTTCAACTTCCACGAGGCCGACGTCGGCAATTTCACGGTGATCGGCCCGACCGGCTCGGGCAAGACGGTGGCGCTTTCGTTTCTGCTGGCGCAGGGCATGCGCGTTGAACCGCGGCCACGCTGCGTCTTCATCGACAAGGATCGCGGCGGCGAGATTTTCGTGCGGGCCATGGGCGGGCGATACGAGCGGCTGTCGCCGGGCGGGCCGACGGGCTTTGCGCCGCTGCAGCTCGACGATACGCCGGCCAACCGAAGTTTCGGCAAGACCCTGGTCTCCTACCTCGTCACGCCGTCTGACCGGGTGCTCAATGCCGAGGAGATGGCCGTCATCTCCGATGCCGTCGACAGCATCTACACCGATTTCGAACGCCCACAGCGCCGCCTCGACATGCTGGCCGAGGCCCTGCGCGGGCGGATGCGATCCAGCATCGGCGACCTTGCCGACCGCCTTAAAGAATGGACGAGCGGGGACAAGGGCTGGCTCTTCAACAATCCGGCCGACAGGATCGATTTTGCCGGCGCACTGATTGGTTTCGATATGACGGAGATCCTGTCTGATCGGCGAACCCGCTCGGCGGCCCTTCTCTACATGTTCCATCGCATCCAGGAGATCCTCGACGGCCGACCCTCGATGATCTTTCTTGATGAAGGCTGGCGACTCCTCGACGACGACGTCTTCGCCTCCTTCATCAAGGACTGGCTCAAGACCATCCGCAAGATGAACGGCATCGTCGGCTTCGGCACGCAGTCGGCCGCCGACGTCGTGCGGTCAGATCTCAGCAACACGATCATCGAACAGACGATGACCAACATCTTCTTCCCCAACGCCGCAGCCGACGAGGACAGCTACCGCAAAGCCTTTGGCCTTTCCGAGAAGGAGTTCCGTTTCGTCAAGCAGGCAGACAAGGCGAGCCGAACCTTCCTGGTCAAGCACGCCCAGGATTCCATCATTGCCCGCCTCGACCTCTCGGCGATGCCGGATCTCGTGAAGGTCCTGTCGGGGCGCCCCGAGACCGTGCGCGAATGCCAGGCGCTACGGGAGGTGCACGGCGAAGACCCGGCCGCCTGGCTGCCCCATTTCTGCGGATGGGACATCGCGAGGGCCGGGAATGCGTAGCCGGGTGCCCCTCCTTCTCGCGATCGTGATGGCAGCCATCTCGACCCCCGCAGCTTTGGCGGATATTCCCGTGCGCGACGACGACGTTCAGGAAAAGCGCGCGGAGGATGAGGGCCATTCCCGCAAGGACACGGAGACCCAAGGTCACCGGCTTAAAGGACAGACAGTCACGAACTGCAACATCTCCCGCAAAGAGAAGAGCCGGCGCCTTTATCGCTCTCCCGCACAGGCGGTGAAAGAGGACGCCGGAAACGTCGCGTTGATCCGGCACTATGCGCAAAAGCACAATGTGCCGGTGGGCCTTGCGCTCTCGGTGGCGCATGCGGAGTCCGGTATCTCCACGTGCTCCGGCTCGCCGACCGGCGTCAAGGGCGTGATGCAGCTGACCAAGCGGACCGGCCGAGGCATGGGCTTCGACCGCGATATCAACGAGGAGAATATCGAGGGCGGCGTCAAATATCTGGGGCTGGGGGTCAACAAGTGCGGCAGCACCGACTATCGCTGCCTTGCCTCCTGGTATAACGGCTCAACGCCCGACGAGCAGCGCAACTGGGCCGGCAAGGTCGGACGCAACCACGCCTGGTTCAATGCCTATGCCGGGGGCTCAAATATCGACGACATTCCCTCACCGGCGTTCAAGTCCTACGTCGACTATGGCTCCGGCACCACCCGCGGCTCCAACCGTGCGGCGGCCCGGGCCGTCGATCACGGTGTTTTGGGGATCGACGCGGCGACGGCACGCGCCCGGGACGCAGGACGCCGCATCGATGCGCTCTCGGCCACCGTCGGCGCTTCGGAGATCTACCAGGATGCCTGGGACGACAACACGCAGGCCCGCGCACTCAATGCCGAACTGCTGAACACCCTTATCTCCACCCGAACCCTTTTCAACGAGCTGCTGCAGGCGCGCCTGCAGATGCGGCTTTCGAAGGCGTCGGAAACGTCCAAGGCCCTGAAGGCCGATACCAAGGCCAATCCCTACAGCTGCGATCCCGTCATCCTGACCGAGATGAAAGCGCCGCTCGAGGCGTGGCCCGAGTGTGCCATCGGTCCGGTCGGTCAAGGCGAAGCGTCGGTCATACCCTCCGGCACGTCGGACACGGCGATCAGCAATACGCTCCTTTCCATCCAGAACGCCGCCAACGCTGCCGAATAGGAGGCATCATGAACAGGCTTCTCACCGTCTTCACCGCCCTCACCCTCGCATCGCCTGCGCTTGCCGACATTCCGGTGATCGACAAGACGAACCTCGCCGTTGCCAGGAAGAATGCCCAGAACACCGGTGAGATCATGAAAACGAACGCCGACATTCTGGCAAAGACGAAAGAGATCCTTGAAGCGCTTTCCGGCAACCGCGATGGTTCCATGGGCATCTCGTCGGCCGGCCTCGGCGGGAATATGTCGATCTCCGCCGCACCGTCCTTCTCCTCGATCATGAACGGCGGCACGCTCTCCTTCGGTGGCCTCAGCGCCGATGCCCAGAACATCGCCGCGACGCTCATCAACGGACTTCAACTTGTCAAACAGGTCAAGGCGATCGTCGAAGGCGAGGATTCCGGGGCAATGAACAATGCGTTTTCCGGCGCGGTCAACACGGTTGCCCTGCTCTCCGCGCTGACCCAGCAGGCCTCGAACGGGGTGTCGCAGCGGGAGCAATCGCTGCAATCGGCAACCGGCCAGATCGGTTCGGCAGAGGACGTCAAAGGCTCCGTCGATGCCAATACCCGGATGCAGCTGGAGACGGCGCGCACCATCAACGAGCTCATCGGCGTCTCGAATGGCGCGGTTTCGGCGCTGAACACCGAGATGCAGATGCGGCTGACGCAGCAGTCGGAGACCGCCAAGATGCTGCAATACAAAGACGTCAATCCGTTCAAGTGAGGCCGCATGCGATCGTTCGTTGTCATCATGCTGTCCGGCCTCGTACTTGTCTCCGGCTGCCAGGCGAAGGGGGAGAAAAAGGCCCCCTGCCCCCCGATATCCGGATACGCCGAGAATGAGGATCTGTGCGGGCCGACACTGCCGGTCAACGCCGTCTTCACGCCTGTCCTGAAGGCGTGAGCGCATGGCGGCGACCACGATCATCTCCGACATCTTCTCCAAGATCGACGCTATCGGCGAGACGTTCATCAAGAACGCCTATGACGGGCTCGCGCTGCAGGTGAATGTCCTGTTCGGGTCGATGCTCACCCTCTACGTGATCTGGTGGGGCTATATGATCCTCACAGGGCGAGCCGGGTTTTCCGTGCCGGAAGCAGCCTGGCGGCTCGGCCGCGCCTTCTTCATCTACTTCATGGCGACCAACTGGGCGGCGTTTTCGGCAACGCTCTATAAGCTGGTGCAGTCCGTGCCGAATGTGATCTCCGACACGATCATCGCATCGATCGCCGGCTCCGGCGGCGTTCTTGACGGCGGAACGGACGACACGACCGGCGTCGTGAAGATCCTCGACGCTGTCTTTGAAACCGCGGGCAAGGTCTATGAACAGGTTGCGACCGGCACCTTCGAATATGTCGGCGCGCTGATCGGCGCCGTGGTCTTCGTGGTTGCGATGATCTTTATCGCGGTGGCGGCTGCCGCGATCCTGGCCGCCAAGCTGATGCTGTTCATCACGCTGGCGCTCGCGCCGGTGTTCATCATCCTGGCGCTTTATCGCTGGACCTTCCGCTTTACCGATGGCTGGCTATTGCTGATGGTCAATCTGATGGTCACGCAGACCTTGATGATGGCGTTTCTCGCTTTCCTCTATCAGTTGATCGAGCTCGCCATCAACACGGCCAACAACACCGCGACGGAGAGCAAGCTTTCCTATGTCGCGCCCTTCGTGATCGTGTGCCTTCTCGGAATCGTGGTCTTCCGGTTCATTCCGGCTTTCGCAGCGGCTATAACGGGAAGCGCCGCGCCGGGTGAGGGAACCGCGTCATTTCGCGGAGGCAAGGAGACGATTATCCGCTCCACCAACCAGTTTTCGAGTCGCGCACGAATCTTGAGGACCGGCTTTGCTCGTCGACGGACATCTCTTGATGTTGTGAAGGCCCGCGCGCGCGCGCTCCAGCGGGAAACTGAGAAGAACGGCCATCTTTGAGGCGAAGCAACGATAAGCAAGACTTATCAGATTCGGCTTTTGCGAAGGAGTTTACATGCACCCTTGGAACGATCCGCGTCGTTATCATGCAGCTCTGCATCAGCAGGCTCAGATCAACAAAGAGGCTGCAGAGCGCGATCGCCTCGCGGCCAAGAAAGGCGGCGGTTTCGGTTGCCTCGTTTTTCTACTCGTCGTGCTCTTCTTCAAGCCTCTCGCCGAGTATTTCATCGATCTTTACAACACGCTGGCCGGGTACGCGCATAGCCTTGCAGCACTGCTCGACTTCTGAATGGGAGGTTCACGATGATGAAATCTGCTTCGGCAATCGCCGCCATCCTTGGGATGCTGCCCACCTCGGCATGGGCGCAATCGCCCAGCTCGATCCTCCCTTTGGTCACCGGCGCCTATGCACCGGCCGAAGCCGGCTGCGAAGCGGCGGCGGCGGCGTTCATCTACATCGAGGACCAGGGGATCGGCGCAAACAAGACCTCCGGAAAGGTGCTGTCCGTCAAACAGGACGGCGGCTCTTATGTGCTCGATGTCCTGTGGATCGAAGCGGGCGCCGATGAAACGGACGGGGACCGCGACACGGTCCGGATCGAGGTCGAGACCGAGCGTTCCTTCTTCTTCTCGAACACAGCCTCGGAGAAGACGCTGATGCGGTGGTGCAGCTAACGCCGCGGCGGCGCACCCAAGGCGGACGCCCTTGATCAATCGATGATCGGGGTGCCAACGAACCGATCCAGGCGCGGCGCCGTCACACGACCCGCCTCGTAAACTATAATTAACTCCGCCCTTGCGGGCGGTTGTTGGACACCAAGATGAGCAGTGTAGAATTGACCGGCCAAACACATGAGACGCCCCCGCATGATCTCACCGCCTACTGGAAAGCAGGTGCCTCCTGGGAGATCGAGCTTTACCGGAAGGAGCGCCGCTCGCGGCGCATCGCCTGGACTGTCGCTACAGTCGCCGGCGCCTCCACGATGCTCAGCCTCAGCGCCCTCAATCTCCTTGTGCCTCTGAAGCAGTTTGAAGCTGTGGTCGTCATTGCAGACAAGACCACGGGCTTTGTCGAGGTCGCCCGCTCCCTGGACGAAAGCAAGCTGTCGGAAAACGACGCGATCAAGACGGCTAACATCGTCCGTTACATCCGGGCGCGCGAGACCTACGATCCCCGGGCGCTGAAGGACAATTATGATCTCGCCCAGCTCTATTCGACCGGTCAGGCCGCTTCGGATCTCCGCCAAGACTTCGAGCCTTCGAACCCACGGTCCAAGGACAAGGTGCTCGGCCGCAACACCCGCATCGCCGTCACCGTCAAGTCGGCCTCATTCCTCAATGCGTCGACGGCAACCGTCCGCTTTTCGACCGAGACACGGCGTGAGAACACCCTGCAGCGAGAGCATTGGGTCTCGGTGGTTCGTTTCCGCTACACGACAGCGCCCCTGAAGAACGAATACCGTTTCGACAATCCGCTTGGCTTCCAGGTGGTCGAGTACCGGCGTGACCAGGAAACGCTGCCTGAGACCCTGCCGGCGGACAAGGCGGTACAATGATGCACAAATCGCTCTCGCCCTTTGCAGCGCTCGCCGTGCTTGCCCTCGCCAACGCGTCCGGGGCCGCTGATCCTCGCATCCGCTACATCACCTTCAACAACAATGCGGTCGTGACCGTGCCGGCAGGTCTCGGCGTGTCGACGATGATCCAGCTGGGCAGCGCCGAGACGATCGAGACGATCTCAGCCGGCGATACGGCCAGCTGGTCGATCGTTCCAAAGAAGGGATCCGGCATTCTCTTCGTGAAGCCCTTGCGGGAAAATGCCGAGACGAACGTCAACATCGTCACCAACCAGCGCGTCTATGCACTGCTGTTGAAGGGCTCGGCCGCCGAGGATCTGCGCGCGGCGTTCCAGGTCCGCTTCAAATATCCCGACGAGGACGTTAACGCCCGACTGCTCGCCGCCGCGCAAGAGAGCGTCAAGGATCCGCTCCTCAAGGATCTCGATCCGAGCCGCCTGAACTACGACTACGTGTTCCGGGGCGATTCCAGCCTAAAGCCGCGCGTCGCCTTCGACGACGGCACCCAGATGTATCTGGAGTTCCCGAACGAAATCCCGGCCATCTTCGTGGTCGAGGGCAAGCGGCAGGAGTCGCTCGTGAACCTTCGCACGCAAGGCAGGTACGTCGTCATCGACAAGATCGCCGCGCAGTTCACGCTGCGCGCCGGCGACAGGTGGCTTTGCCTCTATAACCGCCAGGCCAACCGTCAAGCCTTCGATCTCATCGAGGACGCCTACGGGCCGAAACGTCTCGGCGGAACGCAGGAGCGCCAGCGATGAGCAGGATCGACTTCGATCACCTCGACGGACGGAGCAGCGTCGCACGCGAACGCGAGGGGCGTCTCGGCAAGCTCGCCCTTCCTCTCCTCCTTGCCGTCGGCGCGGGCGTGCTGGCCTATGTGAACTGGCCGGGCGCGCAACAGACATCCGCCTTAATCGATGGCACGGGAGAGACCTTCGAAACTTCCAATGCCAGCATCCGCAATTTTCCCGAGGAGCCGGTGAAGCAGGCGGCCGATCCGAACCTGGTGCAAATCCCGATGAAAGAGGAGAAGAAGGTCGATGCCAGCACCGTCAACGTCACGGTCAACCAGGGCGACGATCTGGAAAAGCTGCGCCAGCTCGAGGAGGCGCGTCGGCGGGCAGAGGAAGAGCGGCGCCGCGCCGAAGAAGAGGCGCGTCTCGCCGAACTGGAAGCGAAACGTCGCGAGGAGGAAGAAAAGGCGCGGTGGGAGCGGCTACGCTCGGACCAGATCATCATCGACGGCAATAGCCGCGAGAGCCTCGCCGGCGAGGAGCAATCAGTGACGATCGCCGAAGACGGCCAGCTCGTCGCCGTGCCCGGCGCTGAAAGCGATGCGAACAAGGCTTTCCTGGCACAATCGGAAAAGCGGGCCGCCGGCATCGTCAAGGCGACGCGTTTCGATCGAACGGACGCGCTTGTTGCCCAGGGCACGATGATCAGGGGGTTTCTGGAAACGGCGATCAACACCGACCTTCCCGGGATGGTGCGCGCCGTCGTGCGCGAGGACGTTCGCTCGCTCGATGGCACACGCATTCTAATTCCCAAGGGGTCGCGCCTGATCGGGGAATACAAGTCCGGGATGGCGCGAGGCCAGAAGCGCATCTTTGTCGTCTGGTCGCGGGTCATTCGGTCCGACGGCCTCTCCGTCGAGATCGCCTCGCCGGGCGCAGACCGTCTTGGCCGCGCGGGACTTACCGGGAAGATCGACACGCATTTCTGGAAGCGTTTCGGCTCCGCGATCATGCTCTCGGTGATCGGCGGCGCCGCAGAGTTCGTCTCGGCGCTGGGCGATACGGCCACGGAGGCCGCCCGGACTATCTCCACAATCGATCCGATCACCGGCGCGGTCACGACGATCACGACCGAACCGAGCCGCACCGCGAGCGAGGCGCGTTCGATTGCAGCGGAAAAATCATCGGGCATTCTCCAGGAGATCGCCAATGAGGCCTTCAAAAACAGCGCCAAGATCCCGCCGACCATCCATGTCGCCCAGGGCGAAGCCATCATCGTCTATCTGCGGCGCGATCTGGATTTCTCGGATTTCTATGCCGACCCGCTGCGGGAGGAGATGACGCGGCTGCGGCGCGGCGGAGCGATCCGACGCAGCGTCGATCCGACCCCCTACTACCCGATTGCGCCGGTCTACAAATGAGCCCGTTCCCGTTTCTCGTCAAAGCGTTGGAGCGGCTGCGGCCCTACCTCTCGGATGAGCGCGTCTCGGAGATTTCCATCAATCGTCCGGGCGAACTCTTCATCGAGCGACTTGGCGTGAGCGAAATGGAGCGGGTTGTCGACGGCCGGTTTACCGCCGAGTGGATACGAACCTTGAGCGAGCGCGTGGCGGGCTCCACCGACCAGGTCGTCAACGATGAACATCCCATCCTGTCGGCGTCTCTGCCGACAGGAGAGCGCTTTCAATGCGTTCTGCCCCCGGCAGCGCCCGAAGGCGGTGCGATCTCCATCCGCAAGCAGGTCATCCATGACATCGGACTGGAGGTCTATCGGGAATGCGGCGCGTTCGAGCAGACCCGGATCGGGCGGCGCCTCGTGCTTTCGGCTGTCGAAGAAGAACTCACCGCCATGATGCACGCCGGCGTCGACGCCATGGAGTTTCTTCGCACAGCGGTGCGCTCGCGCGTTTCGATCGTCGTGTCCGGTGGCACGTCGACGGGCAAGACCACCTTTCTCAACGCCCTCCTGAAGGACGTGCCGGCGGACGAGCGCATCGTGACCATCGAGGACACCCGCGAATTGAAGCCAACTACCCGGAACACGGTGGCGCTGCTTGCGTCGAGAGGGAGCCAGGGCCGCGCCAAGGTGACGCCGCAGGAACTGCTGGAAGCCTCCCTGCGCATGCGCCCGGACCGGGTGATGCTGGGCGAGCTCCGCGGCACCGAAGCGTTCTCCTTCCTCCAGGCGATCAATACCGGGCATCCCGGGTCCCTGACCACGGTCCACGCCAATTCGGCACGCTCGGCGTATGAGCGCCTGGCGCTCATGGTGATGCAGAGCGGCATTGCGCTGCAGAAACGGGACATCATCGACTATCTGAAGGACGTCATCCCCGTGGTCGTGCAGCTTGCGCGCCTCCCGGACGGACGCCGGGTCGTCTCGGAAATCGTCTTCACGAAGGCAGACAGGCTTTGAACCCGGCAATCCTCCTGCTCGGGCTGGTTCTCGCCGCAGCCATCTCCGCGGTTGCGGCCTCTCTGGTTTACGCCGGTCTCGTCTATGCCTTCGACAACTCGGCCGCGATGCTTCAGGCGTTACAGGACGATATGCTTGCATCCTACCGGGCCGCGCAACTCGATCTTGCCGTTGGAAAATGGCATAGGCCTGCCATCGCGGCCGCCTCCGGCCTGATCATCGGCGCGTCGGTGCTCGTCGCCGCCTTAGCCGGAAAGAGAAAATCGACGGATGCGCGGTTCCTTAAACCCTTCGAGGCTCAAGCCCTCGGCCTGACGCGAACCGGCGGGGTTTTCGTCGGGCGGATCGGCGGCAGCCTGGTCAAGGTCCCGGGCCGGTTCACCGAGCGTGGATCCGCGCGGCGCCGACGCACAAGACCTCTGCTGCTCGGCGGAAAGAAGCTCTGGGTCGATGGCGACGACGTCGGCGGCTTCGTCATCGGCCCGCCCCGATCGGGTAAGGGCGCCGCATTGATCATCCCCAACTGCCTGCTCTGGCCGGATAGCATCGTCGTGCTCGACATGCGCGGCGAAACCTACGAGGCGACGGCCGGCTATCGCTCGAAATTCTCGCGCGTCCTGCGGTTCTCGCCGGCGGACGAAAAGGGCGAAACGGAATGCTATAATCCGCTCGACTTTGTCGCCATCGATCCCGATCAGCGCGACATCGACATCAACGCAATCGCGGCGGCCCTTCTGCCCACGCCGAAGGGCGATACCTACTGGGTCTTCGATGCGCGGGCCCTGCTGGCCGGCGTCATATCCTGGGTTCTGGAAAACCCTGACATTCCCGACGACGACAAGAACCTTGGAAGGGTTCTCCTCATCACCGAGGGTGGCGACCGGTCGCTGCGCGCCTGGTTGGAGGAGGCCACCGACCCTGCTTTGCGCGCAAGATGGGTCAGTTCCTTCACCTACACGACGCTCGCCCGCTTCGCGGTCATGGCCAGCAAGCAGTTCGACGGCGTCTACGGTGCGCTTGCAGCGGCAGTGCGCCCGTTCAAGAACAACCGCATCCTGCGGGCAACGGCGCGATCGACCTTCGACATTCGCACGATGCGCCGGGAAAACATGAGCTTATACCTGGATTTCCGCATCCAGCAGGTCGGCTCGATCGGGCCGATCTTCAACGTGCTGATGGTCCAGTTCATGGATTACATGTCGCGCACCATGATGCGCCAAGGCGAACGCAGGGTGCTGGTTCTTCTCGACGAGTTTCAGAACCTCGGCAAGCTGGAAAACGCCCTTACGGCCGCGAGCGTCCTAGGGGGCTATGGGGTGCCGTGCTGGTTCTTCGTCCAGTCGCTTCGCGCCGTCGACAATGTCTACACGCGCGAGGGCCGGCAGACGCTCGTCAACTCTGCCCGCGTCCAGATCTTCCTCGGCGCTCAGGATCCGGAGGATCAACGCTATGTTTCGCAACTGCTCGGCGAACGGAAGGACGTGACGATCGACAAGGCCATTTCCACGGGCGCCACCCTCTTTGATCGGAAGGGGGCGACCATGTCGCACAGGTCGGCGATGCGGCCGTTAATGCGTCCGGACGAACTCGGCGCGATGAACGAGAGCCGATGCATCATCAAGATCAGGAACCAGCAACCGATCTTCGGCGTCCGGAATCTCTACTATGCCGATCGACACCTCGCGCCGCGCGCCTGGCGACCGCTCCGCCAGGCAAAGGAACTCCGTGTGACAGGTCCGACGACAGAGATCGTCGCGCAGGAGGCCGTGCTCGACCACTCTCGAATGGCAGCGATCGTTCCTGGCGGCGCTTTCGTGGACAAGCACGCGGCATCGACTACTGCCAGCGCAACTCCGCGCTTATCGCACGAACGACGACGCTCTCTCGATTACAGGGACGCTGGAAAAGTGGCCATTGGTGTTGCCTCGGGGTCCCCGCCCCCGAATTTCAAAGGTGCCATGGAACGAAGCGCCATCCGGAAGGCCAGTGCAGAACAAGCGCTAGCCGCTGTTCTATCTCAGCTGGAAGAAACTCCGAAGAAGAAGCGCGCAGTCCGGAAACTACGAAAGGACATTGCTGGAGCCTTTTCCGACGACTAGCGCCGGCGCGACCGCCGTCGCAAGCCGTTGTATAGCGTCACACATTCTGTCGTACTTTGTCCTGCCCTGATGTAAGGATTGAGGGAGAAGATCCGACGTGTCCTGGGGAGGAGAAGACCGATGATGCCGAGCGCACAGATCAAGGCGCCGAATGCCGTTGATATTGAGGTTGGACGGCGCATTCGGCAGCGCCGCGCAATTTTGGGCTTTACTCAAGCCGCGCTAGCGGAACATCTGGGGATCACCTTTCAGCAGGTCCAAAAGTACGAGAAGGGCACCAATCGCGTCGGGTCGAGCCGATTGCAGACCGTAGCGCGGTTTCTGGATGTCCCGATTTCTTACTTCTTTGACGACCTTGAGACTCGACGTTCCGTCCCGTTGGATGATGCGACTGTCACGGTTGCAAGCTTCTTAAGTTCGGGCGACGGCTTGGCACTGAACCGCGCCTTTTTGAACATCAAGAGCGAAAAAGTTCGGCGGACGTTCGTCGCTATGGTCAAGTCGCTTGCCAACGACCAGGACAATGATGAGGGCAACAGCGAACCTTCGGCAAATGTGTAGGCTTGATTGCTGCTGAGCATTCGGCGCTGGCCCATCCACATAAGGCCACACGACCGACTGTGCTCCGAGCACCCTGGCTTTGAAGCAAGGCGTGAATGAGAATCAACTCGGAGGCGGGGGGCGGCTTATCAAGTTATCCGGATCTCGTTCGCTATCCGCCGCCTTGCCGCCAAGCTCGGCATCCACTTCCTTCTCCGCCTGAATCCAATGATCAAGAGCTACCCCGTCGGGGGTGCCCTCTCTCTGCCAAATCTCATGCGCGCGTTCCCGGATCCGATCTTCTCGGTCTAGGGCCATTGGACCATCTCCTGTTGCATTGTCAGGATCAACCTTCCCCGTCTCTGGATGTTCCAAGAGAGAGCGTACTGACCAAGTTGATCACGGTGAACTGCGCTGGTCACCTTCCAGTCGTGCTGAGCTGTCCAGCGATCGGGGTAAGAACACAGTGGAACCGCCCAACGGAGAGACGACTTGCTCTCCTCGACCGCCAACGCCAAGAACGAGACCATATGGACTTTACATACAGGTCAGATGGACTATCTTTGGTCTATAGGAGACCATTATGCAGCTCGTCGCCAAGCCGCACAAACCTACGGAACTCAATGCCGTTGCGCTGAAGGCCTACGCCAGGGTGGCCGATGCCTGGTCGCTTAGTCTTCGAGAGGCTGCAGCTCTCGCTGACATGTCGGAGAGTACCTGGAAGCGCGCGCGCAAGCCGGGTTTTGCGGGCGAACTGACGAAAGACCAGCTCCTGCGATTGAGCGCAGTGATCGGCATCTACAAGTCGCTCGAACTTTACTTTTCGGAGCAACTCGCCCGAAGCTGGTTTACCCGACAAAATGCCGGCCCGCTCTTTGGCGGCGCGCGCCCCGTCGACACTGCCATCGACGGTGGCCTCCCGCAGATCCTGGCGATCCGGACCTATCTGGACGCGCTACGGGGCGGCGCATGAGAAAGACCGAATTGTCGGTCCGCGGTCTGGTCCGGTTATTGCCCGCAACCTATCACAAGCCGCCAGCACTCCGCGGGCTGGTCGATACCGACGAAGAGCTGGACGTCCTCGCCGAGATCGAAGGCATGACCAGTGCCCGCCTGCTCGCCGAACGCGGGCGCAATCCACATCTCGATCCGCGGGAACTTGCCTGGCGGCGGCGTACCCACGACCTCAGAATTTATGGTGACACGCATGTCAATGCGGCCTTCACCTATACCAGGGCCGGCGGCAATCGCTTCAATTCCGAGGAGCGCGGGGCTTGGTATTGCGCCTGGGAAGCGATGGTGTCGGTCGCGGAGGTCGCATGGCATCGAACGCGCGAGCTCGGATTTACCGGATCGTATTACGACAGCGCCCGCTATGTCGAATTGCTCGCCGATTTCATTGGGGAGTTCGACGACATGACCGACGAGCCCGGACACGCGGCTCTAAATCCCGATCCGCAGCTCGGATATCTCGAGGGACAGGAGCTTGCCGCGCGGCTGAGGCGCGACGGAAGCCGAGGCCTGATCTATCCCTCCGTCCGCGCACCCGGCACAAACTGTCTGGTCTGTTTCGAGCCCGGAGCGGTTCAGTCTGTCCGGCCAGGCGCGTCCTGGGACCTCGTCTGGGAAGGAACGCCGGACTATTCCGTCATCGCCATATCGTAGCAGAGCAAGATGCAGTTCAATCTAATCGGCATTATCGAAATTCTGATGGTTGCCACCCTCGCAGGGTTCTTCTTGAGCAACGGCAACAGAAAAGCTTCCCGATCGGGAGGGTTCTGATCGCAACATGGCCGCCCTTCCCTTTCGGTAAGTTTTCATGGATTGTTGTGAATTCTTCCTGTACGGTAAGCCAGAATATGGAGGGAGACCTATCATGATCCGTTCGGCGGCAGAATTCGGCGCGCTTGTCCGAGAACACAGGAAGAAGCTGGGATGGACGCAAACGCAGCTCGCGGAGCGCTGCGGCACCGGGGAACGTTTCGTGGTCGATCTGGAGAACGGCAAGCCCAGCTGTCAGCTCGAGAAATCCCTGATCGCGGCCAGAACGGTCGGAATCAACCTCGGTGATCTGAATTCGGTCTCTCCCTCGCCCGCTCCAGCGGCCGATGATGATCTCGGCTACCTGCCACGCTTTCCCTGATCGGATACAACCTTGACGACGATCTACTACGAGAAATGGCCTGTGGCACACTTGTCGGACCAGGATGGCCTCTCTCTCTCTTATCACCCAGAGTGGGAGAAGCGGGCCTCTGCCTTCCCCCTGTCGCTCACGATGCCGATGCGCACCGGTAGCTATGGCCCCGAACGGGTCATGCCCTGGCTCGCGAACCTGCTGCCGGAAACCCACCTCTCTGAAATCGGTCAGCAGCTCAAGGTCTCACCCCAGGACGTGCTTGGTCTCCTGATGCGCGTCGGTCGCGATACAGCGGGTGCCTTTTCGATCGGTGAGCCGCGACGGGAGGGAGATAATTTCCGCATCGTCGATGACGAGGCAGCACTTGAGCGCATCATCGACGAGCTTCCGGAGCGGCCTTTCCTGATCGGTGAGCGTGGCGTCTCGATGTCGCTCGCGGGCGTCCAGGATAAACTGCCCGTTTACATCGATCACGACGTTCGGATCGGTATCCCGCTTGACGGCACCCCCTCGACCCACATCCTGAAGCCCGACATCAAGCGTCTCGCGGGCAGCGTCACAAACGAAGCGTTCTGCATGATCCTTGCCAGGCTCTGCGGTCTAGACGCCGCCGAGGTGACAATGGGCCGGGCAGGAAAGCGGGACTATCTCCTTGCGCGCCGCTATGACCGGGTTTCCGACGGCCAGGGGATCATCCGCCGCATACACCAGGAGGACTTCTGCCAGCTGCTGGGACTGTTCCCGGCAGAGAAATATGAGCAAACCGGTCTCGGTCGGCGTGGCGGCGCATCTCTGCCACAGATGTTCGAGGCTTTGTCGCGCCTTGTCTCGCCCGCGGAACGCATCCGTCTGCTCGACGCGGTGATCTTCAACATCCTGATCTGCAATTCGGACTCGCATGCCAAGAACTACTCCGTCCTCGTCGGTGCATCCGGCACGGCGAGGCTTGCACCGCTCTACGACCTGATGTGCGCGGCACCCTACAAGCAGGTCGATCAATCCCTGCCCCAGCAATTGGCCGGCAAGCGCAATGCGGATGAGCTGTACGGAAAGGATTGGCGTCAGTTCGCAACCGACGTCGGACTCAGCCCTGCCACCGTGACCAGGCGCGTCAGAGAGCTTGCCGCTCTTGTAGCGGCCAAAGCGGACGAAACGCTGGAACAGATGCGGTCATACCCGGTTTCGAACCGGGAAATAGCCTCCAACCTCGTCTTCCTCATCAAGAAGCGGTGTCGACGGATCGAGCGGCAGATTTCAGGCTGAAACCCGGCGAGATCAAAGCATAATACAATTTAGATATATTGTCATCGCTTCCTCACTTCACGTTTGCAGTGACGTCAATGTCTAATGTTACAGGCGAATTGCGATATATGTTTAGTGAGTAGGAGTGTGTCTTAAATGGTATACTCCAAAAAGCTCCCAGGGCAGCTCCGCAAGGATAATGGTTTTCCTTACAAATTCCGCCAATTCTCGTCTTAACTTTGTCGGAAAGATTGCCGACGACTTGCATTGCTTCACTTCCAGCAAAACCATTCGCAACCAAAGTTGCTACGACGTCGTCGTCCTCGGCCATGTTTGCGAGTACTCTGCTCAAGCAAATTTCCATGTCTTCAACGGTACCGAAGTCGGCCCATCGAAGAACGTTTTTCTCTGGATCGGAGACGCAAGCGGCGCGGTCTGGCCATTGGTATGCGGCAAACACAAGCGATAGTGGGAGAAAGCCCATAGGTTCAAATCGAGTATAGGTACCGATCCTCGTCTTTATGCCTAGTGCGCGGTCTTCTTCCGTTGGGTTATTGCGCGACCGAAGGAACGCATCGAGGACACCGGCGAGTAACGCGAGCGCCGCTGCAATTGCGAAAAGGGTTGGGAAGATTGGCCTAGGAGACATGAATCACATAACTGACTTCGACGGATACGCCTTTTGATTGATCTGTGTCATCATTTTTTCAGGCTAGATTGAAATCATTGCCGTCGTCAATCGGGGGGCACGATATTGTGATCCAAGAAATACGTTATTTATCAATCCCTTATGTTACCTGAGGGCCGGCATGCTCGCGCGCGCCACTCGGGTTTGGATGCGTTGGGTGCGAGTCCACACCTGTTGAAGAGTTGAGCTACAGCCAACAAAATGCCCTGGCGAAAAAGATCGTCGATCGGTGTATAGCCCAAGGTGTTAAAGTCGGATCCCGGGAGATGGAACCTTGTGCACAGGCGGAACTCACTCGTGAATTGGCAATGCGTCGTAAGGCCGCAAACATAGGACCAGCGATTGGCGCTGGCCTTTCGGCATACGGCCAGTCGCTTCAACAAAGCGGCAGCTATCGACCGTTGAACTGCACGACAACTCCGCAAAGCACTTTCGTCGGCGACACACCGAGCAGCTACAGCACCTCCTGCTATTGAGATAGAGAAGGTAAACGGTTGCGGGCGTCACGGCATCGCTCCGGCCGAATGCTCGTTGTCATGCGTTATCTCGTATTCGGAGACGCTCTGGCGACTTGCAATTAAGGCCTTGGGAACAATCCGGCGGGCCAGGAATTCGGCGTCCAGCGAAGCTGGGAGGCCGCTATGAAACTCGGATTGAAGCGTGAGAATGATCAGACGCTGGTCGCAGCCGGCGCGCTTGTCGTTGCCGGGCTGTTGATGCTGGGCATTCCGCCTTGGGTGCTTTTCGGGATGTGACCGGTTCAATGAAAATTCCGGCTTTTCACCTTCAGCCGGTCGATCAGCAAATCCGGAATGAAGATATCGCGCGCCGGCGCGGTTGCCGCGCGACGCTCCCGCGGGTCCGGCGCCCCGTTGCCATGCGCAAATTCGTCGCCGCGCCCATGAGGCAGCGGAAAAGCCTCCCCGCGCTCACCCAGCTGGCCGAGGTCCTCTGACAGGTCGAACAGCCGTTGGGCGACCAGATGCACGACGTCTCCCTCCCGCTGGATCTTGCCGTTGATGGCCACCATCGAGGCCGACAGCACAAGCCGGCGCTGCCGCTCGAAGACCTTTGGCCATATGACGGCGTTGACGATGCCCACCTCATCTTCCAGCGTCATGAACATGACACCCTTGGCCGAGCCCGGTCGCTGCCGGACGAGGACAAGGCCGCCCGTCATCAGCCAGCGTCCATCCGCGGCTGCATTGGCCTCAGCACAGGTGACGAGACGCTTCCGGCGAAGGTCCTCGCGCAGAAAGGCGACGGGATGCTGGCGGAGGGTAAGGCCGACATGGGAATAGTCCTCGACAACTTCATGCCCCGCCCGCATGGACGGCAGGGCAACCTCCGGCTCCTGCGCTTCGGCAATCTGCCGCGCCTCCCGCTCGGCTGCCGCCGTCCAAAGCGCAAGCGGCTCGTCGCGGAGCGCCTTGATTGCCCAGAGGGCGTCGCGTCGCTGGAGCTGCAGCGAGGCGAGAAAGGCGCCTGCCTCGGCAAGCTGAACAAGCGCTGCCGTCGGTGCGCCGGAGCGGCGCCACAGATCGTCGACGGACGCGAAGGGCTCATCGGCGCGGGCGGCCACGATCCGGGCGGCGTCCGCCGTCGTCAGGCCTTTGACCATGCGCATGCCTAGGCGAACAGCCCTCAGGCTGCCGTCGCCGGCGTCCTCGAGCGTACAGTCCCAGCGGCTTTGATTGATGCAGACCGGCCGCACCTCGACCCCGTGTTCGCGGGCGTCGCGCACGATCTGCGCCGGCGCGTAAAAGCCCATGGGCTGGGAGTTCAGCAAGGCCGCACAGAAAACATCGGGATGATGGCATTTCATCCAGGCCGAGGCATAGGCGATCAACGCGAAGCTGGCGGCATGGCTTTCCGGAAAACCGTAGGACCCGAACCCTTCCAACTGCGAGAACGTGTGCTCGGCAAATTCCGCCGTGTAGCCGTTCTTCACCATCCCGGCGACGAGTTTGTCCTTGAACCGCGAAACGCCGCCGGAGAATTTGAACGTGGCCATCGATTTTCGCAATTGGTCCGCCTCCCCGCCGGAAAAACCGGCGCAGACCATCGCGACCCGCATCGCCGACTCTTGAAACAGCGGCACGCCGAGGGTCTTTGACAGCACGGCCTCCAGTTCAGGCGTCGGATAATCGATCGGCTCCTTTCCCTCGCGGCGTCGAAGGTAGGGATGCACCATGTCGCCCTGGATGGGCCCCGGCCGTACAATAGCGACCTGGATGACGAGATCGTAGAACGTCCGCGGCTTCAGGCGCGGCAGCATCGACATCTGCGCCCGGCTTTCGATCTGGAAGGTGCCGAGCGTGTCGGCCTTGCGGATCATCGCGTAGGTCCGGGGATCTTCGGCCGGGATCGAAGCAAGGTCGCGCTCTTCACCCTTATGGTCCCGCATCAAGGAAAAAGCCTTGGCCATGCAGGTCAACATGCCGAGCGCCAGCACGTCGACCTTCATGAACTTCAACGCTTCGATATCGTCCTTGTCCCATTCGATGACCTGCCGGTCGTCCATGCGGGCCGGCTCGATCGGCACAAGGTCATCGAGCCTGTCCTGCGTCAGGACGAAACCGCCCGGATGCTGACCGAGGTGGCGGGGCGTGCCCATCAGCTGCTGCGCCAGTTCCAGGGTCAGCTTCAGGCGATAATCGGCGTTGTTGAGGTTGTTTTCCTTCAGCTGGCGTTCGGATACCCCTTCCGACCAGCCCCAGACGCCGGACGACAACTGACCGATCATGTCCTCCGGCAAACCCAACGCTTTACCGACGTCGCGAAGCGCGCCCTTGGCGCGGTAGCGGGTGACGGTGGCACAGAGAGCGGACCGGCTCCGGCCGTAGGTTTCGTAGATCCATTGGATGACCTCCTCGCGCCGCTCGTGTTCGAAGTCCACGTCGATATCCGGTGGTTCGTCGCGCTCTTGGCTGATGAAGCGTTCAAACAGGAGATCGTTGGTCTCCGGGTCGATAGAGGTGACGCCGAGGCAATAGCAAACCGCCGAGTTTGCCGCCGATCCCCTCCCCTGACAGAGGATGCCTTTTGATCGCGCAAAACGGACGATGGAATAGACCGTCAGGAAATAGGGCGCATAGTTCATCGCCCGGATCAGTTCGAGCTCATCTCGCAGCGATTTCCTGACCTTGTCGGGCACGCCCTCGGGGTAACGATAGGCAGCCCCTTCCCAGGTGAATTTGACCAGAGATTGCTGCGGATCGAGGCCAGGAACAATGGCTTCTTCCGGGTACTGATACTGCAGTTCCTTGAGATCGAAATTGCAGCGTTCGACGATCTCCCGGCTTCGGGCGAGTGCTTCCGGATACTCGGAAAAAAGCCGGTGCATCTCCTCAGGCGCCTTGAGAAAGCGATCAGCGTGACGCTCCCGATCGAAACCGACATCATCGATTGTCGTCCGCGTGCGGATGCAGGTTACGACATCCTGAAGCTGGCGCCGGCCCGGCTCGTGAAACAGCACATCATTGGTGACGACGGTGCGAACCTTCAAGCGCGCGGCCATAGCGGCGATACCGTGCAGGCGCAGACGATCGAGCGGCCGGCGACGCAGGCAGAGGCTGACATAGGCCCTATCGCCGAACAGCTCAGCCATCTTACGCAACTGCACGCCGCAGGCCTCATCGGCTTCGTCGGGCACCAGCACCCCAATCAATCCAGCAGCGTGCTCAGCGACATCTGCAAAATCGATCAGGCAATTGCCCTTGCCACCGCGGCTTTTTCCAAGGGACAGCAGCCGCGTCAGCCGCGAATAGGCCGGCCGATCCATGGGATAGACCAGGATCGACATGCCGTCGGCCAGGTCGAGCCGGCAGCCGACGACAAGCCGAACACCGGTGGTCTTGGCCGCATCCCACGCTCGCACGATGCCGGCGAGGCTGTTGCGGTCGACGACGCCGAGCGCGTCGATGCCGAGCGCGGCGGCCGTGGCGAACAACTCGGCGGCGCTAGACGCTCCTCGCAAGAAGCTGAAGTGGGTGGTTACCTGGAGTTCGGCGTATCTCATCCGAACACCCCATGAATAAACCACAGGTGCGAACCGGTCTCAGGATCGATACCGTCGCCAGCGCGGTAGACCCAGTAACGCTCGCCAAGCTCGTCCTCGACCACGAAATAGTCCCTGACAGCCTGAAACTCGCGGGGCCGGCGCCACCACTCGCCAAAAATCCGCTCCGGGCCATCGGCGCGCACGACTTTTCGGCGCCTTCCGCGCCACGCAAACACTGCCGGAGGCTGGTCCGGCAGGAGCGCAATCACCTCGATGCGCTCCGGGTTTGCGAAGAGCCGCGTCGGCCGCGGCCATTTCACGGCCCAGGCCTCGCCGATGTCAGGCGCGGTCGCGGCAATCCGCCGGACCGAACGCTCCGGCACGTCGGAGGCAACGGGCGCGACGCGAAAGAGCCGGTGGCCGCGATTGCCGAGAATGTCGACCAGCGGCGTGATGTCGGCGACCTCTTCTTCGATCAGCGAGGAAGCAATCTGACGTTCCTCTAGGGGCTCGGCAAAGACGGCGACCAGCACCAGCTTCTCGATGCCGAAGCCGGGATCGATCCTCTCGATGCGGTCGCAGAGCAGCTTCGACAGGCGCGCCGGATCGCGAACTGGTTTGGCAAGACCGGCACGCAGATGCTGCCTGGTGTTGTCGACGCGATGGACGAAGAGGTCGCAGCGCCGCGCGCCAAGACCGTCTTCGGCAAGGCGAGCGGAGAGCTGGCCGACCAGCCGGCGGACATATCGGATAATCGTTTCCGGTGCGCCGATCGGCTCGGCGAAGCTCCTCGAGACCTCGACGAGCTCTGGTGTACGGATCGGCTCGATCGGCTCGGCGATCCGCCCAAACAATTGATCCAGTCGACGCGCCACCTCCGGCCCGAACCGCAGCGTTAGCGGTGCGCGCGGCATGGCGGAGAGCTGGCCGACGGTGTCGATACCAAGAACGCGCAACCCCTTGATGATCTCCGCCGGCAGCCGTAGCGCTACGATCGGCAAGTCAACAACCGTTTTCGAGACATCGCCAACGGGCACGATCGTCGTCTCCGCCGCGAGCAGCCGCGCCAGCGCGTGCGCGGCGCCCCAGCTATCGGCCACGGCCGCGCGCGCCGTCAGCCCGTGACCGCGAAAGCGATTGACGAGACCCGACAGGAGAAGGCTTTCGCCGCCCTGAAGGTGGTCGGCACCTTCTGTATCCATGACCAGGCCGTCCCCGCCATCGACGGCGACCACCGGGCTGTATTGCCGGAGCGCCCAGAGCGCCAAGCGCTCCAGCGCCACAGCATCCTCTGCCGGCGCCGCGTCGACCACCAGGAGATCGGCGATCATCGCCTGTGCTTTGCTGGCCGGCATGCCAATGCGAAGACCGAGCTTCAGGGCAGCTGGATCGGCGGCCGAGACCCAGCGTTTCGAGCCGCTGCGCGCAATCACCACGAGCGGCCTGTCAGCCGGCAACGCTTCGCCAGCGCGCCGCCGGATACGCTCGGTCGAGAGCTGCGGGAAGTAGACAGATACGACCCTTGGCATCGGGAGCTCCAATTTCAAATTCGGCGCATTCGCCCGCCTTGACGCGCATGAGTTCTGCCAGCCAGCGCGCCCTCCCGACGCCCGCGACCGGCAACCGTTGCGATGGCAGCGTGCTGATGCGCCACCGGGTCGTCGATGCCGTCGGCTGCCCATAGTCCGAGGCCTCGTTCTGTCGTCGCCATCGCCGCAGGACGATCCCCATGGCGCCCGTCCTTTCGGCGGCAAGCTGCAGGCGCCTCGAGGCGTTCATCGGCAGACGAACGAGCTCGCCGACGACCGCAGCAAGCCCGCCGAAGGACAGCCCCTCCTCCATGGCGGACAGCGCCTCCTCTTCGCGGTCGCTTTCGCAAAAGACGACGCGATCCGGATGGAGCCCCGCCTGGGCAACGGCGGGAAAAAACAGGTCCGGGCGCGTCATGCACCAGAGCACTTTGCCCCGCGACCTGGCAGCGATGCCTGCCACGAAGAGCGCCGCCGCGGCCCCGTCGACCGTCCCGCCGCCGCCACCGGCGACTTCATGCAGCGCGCCGAAGGCAAGCCCTCCGCCCGGCAATGCCCGGTCGATCTCGGTAACACCGAAAGGCAAGACCTGCCGCGCGCGCTGCGGGCTGCCTTCCAGCTGGCCGATACGCTCGCGAAGTTCCGCCAGGACGGGGTTGAGGGCATGATTGGCCACGGCAGAATTGTTGCTCCTTCGGGGTTTGCAGCGGTTTTCCAAGCTGATATGTTCATTATTTGTTCCGATTGCTCAACTGAGTCAATCGGGCCTCCGGTCCGGAAAATGTTCCTTGGCTAAGTCGTTGAAACGAATCCGTTAGCCGCATCAAGGAGATATCCGGGCGTCGGGGGTCAGGAAAATTTTCTTATGGTGTCTGGGGACAAATGGCGGCGGCGCATCTCGAAAAACTGAACGACCGGCAGCGCGAGGCGGTCGAACACGGCATTGGCCTGGCCGAGGGACAGATCGGCGGACCGCTGCTCATCATCGCGGGCGCTGGAAGCGGCAAGACCAACACGTTGGCACATCGCGTCGCCCACCTGATCGTCAACGGCGCCGATCCGCGCCGCATCCTGCTGATGACCTTTTCCCGCCGGGCTGCATCGGAAATGGCAAAGCGCGTGCAGCGCATATGCCGGCAGGTGCTCGGCGACAACGCCGCTATCATGACGGACGCGCTGGCCTGGGCGGGGACGTTTCACGGGATCGGCGCGCGGCTCTTGCGGATGTATGCCGAGCAGATCGGCCTCAGCGTCGATTTCACCATCCACGACCGCGAAGATTCTGCGGATCTCATGAACCTCGTCCGGCACGAGCTGGGCTTTTCGTCCAAGCAGAGCCGATTTCCCACGAAGGGGACCTGCATCGCGATCTATTCCCGCGTGGTCAATTCGCAGGTGTCGATCAAGGAGGTCCTGAAATCCTGGTACCCCTGGGTGCTGGAATGGGAAGAGGAGCTGAAGCAGCTTTTTGCCGCCTACACCGAGGCCAAGCAGGTGCAGAATGTCCTGGATTACGACGATCTGCTGCTCTACTGGGCGCAGATGGTTTCCGAACCAGAGCTTGCAGAGGATGTCGGCAACCGCTTCGACCACATCCTCGTCGACGAATACCAGGACACCAACCGCCTGCAGGCGTCGATCCTCATGTCGCTGGCGCCGGGCGGCCGTGGCCTGACGGTTGTCGGTGACGACGCGCAGTCGATCTATTCCTTTCGTGCGGCAACCATCCGCAACATCCTGGATTTTCCACAGGAATTCTCACCGAAGCCCGCCGACGTCATCACGCTCGACCGCAATTATCGCTCGACGCAGCCGATCCTGGCAGCGGCCAATGCCGTCATCGAATTGGCACGCGAGCGATACACGAAAAACCTCTGGACCGACCGCGCGTCGGAGCAGCGCCCGATGCTGGTGACGGTCAAGGACGAGGTCGACCAGGCCGCCTATATCGTCGAGCAGGTGCTCGCCAACCGGGAAGTGGGCGTCACCCTGAAACAGCAGGCCGTGCTGTTCAGAACGTCAAGCCATAGTAGCGCTTTGGAAATCGAACTCACGCGTCGAAACATCCCGTTCGTCAAATTTGGTGGGCTCAAGTTCCTGGACGCCGCGCACGTCAAGGATTTGCTGGCGGTCATGCGGTTTGCGCAAAACCCGCGTGACCGGGTTGCCGGCTTCAGGGTGCTGAAACTGCTGCCCGGTATCGGGCCACAGACGGCCGGCAGGATTCTCGACACGATCGCGGCCGATCCCGAGCCGCTGCAATCGCTGGCGGAAATCCCGCCACCGGCCAAGACGGGCGATGACTGGCCGGCCTTCGTGGCGCTGGTCACTGCCCTGCGGAAAGCCGAGGCAGGTTGGCCGGCAGAGATCGGTACCGTGCGAATGTGGTACGAGCCCCATCTAGATCGCATCCATGAGGATGCCGACACCCGCAAGGATGATCTCATCCAACTCGAGCAGATCGCCAGCGGGTACGCCAGCCGCGAGCGTTTCCTGACTGAGTTGACCCTCGACCCGCCGGACGCCACCAGCGACCAGGCCGGCGTGCCGTTGCTGGACGAGGACTATCTGATCCTTTCGACGATCCATAGCGCCAAGGGTCAGGAGTGGCGCGCGGTGTTCATGCTCAACGTCGTCGATGGCTGCATTCCATCCGACCTTGGCACCGGCACGACCGCCGAAATCGAGGAGGAGCGTCGGCTGCTCTACGTCGGCATGACGCGAGCGCGCGACAATCTGGCCCTGATCACGCCGCAGCGCTTCTTCACCCATGGCCAGTCCGCCACGGGAGACAGGCATGTCTACGCGTCGCGCACGCGCTTCATCCCGGCCACCTTGCTGCAGTATTTCGAGACGGCAACCTGGCCGAAGGTCTCGGCCGCGGCCAGCGAGCGGAGCGCAAATCAAATCCGCGTGGATGTCCGGGAGCGCATGCGCTCGATGTGGAAGTGAGATGAGCGAAGACGCTGCGCCATCGATAAGAAAGATCATCCATGTCGACATGGATGCCTTCTACGCATCCGTCGAGCAGCGCGACAATCCGGAACTGCGCGGCAAACCGGTCGCCGTCGGCGGCTCGGCAGCGCGTGGCGTGGTCGCCGCTGCGAGCTATGAGGCCCGCGCCTTCGGTGTGCGGTCCGCCCTGCCCTCGGTCACGGCCAAGCGGCGATGCCCTGACCTGATCTTCGTGTCACCGCGTTTTGACGTCTACCGCGCAGTTTCGGCTCAGATCCGCGAGGTGTTTGCAGAGCACGCAGACCTGATCGAGCCTTTGTCGCTCGACGAGGCTTACCTCGACGTGACACACAACAAGCAGGACATTCCATTGGCGACAGACATCGCCACCCGGATCCGAGCGCGCATCAAAGAGGTGACCGGTCTCAACGCCTCGGCAGGGATTTCCTATTGCAAGTTCCTCGCCAAGATGGCCTCAGACCTCAACAAGCCCAACGGACAGGCGGTCATCACGCCTCGCGTGGGGCCGACGTTCGTCGAGAAGCTTGCCGTGAAGAAGTTCCATGGTGTCGGGCCGGCGACCGCTTCCAAAATGGAGCGGTTCGGCATCCTGACCGGCGCGGATCTCAAGGCAAAGTCCCTTTCCTGGCTACAGGAACATTTCGGCAAGTCGGGCGCCTGGTACTACAACATCTCTCGCGGCATTGATAACCGGCCTGTTCAACCCGACAGGCCCCGCAAATCCGTCGGCGCCGAGGATACATTCATGGTCGACATTATGGATCTTGGCCCCGCCCGGGCCGAAATCACTCCGCTTGCCGCCAAGGTCTGGCGCCACTGCGAGGGAAAGGGCCTCCACGGGCGGACCGTGACGCTGAAGGTCAAATATGCCGACTTCCAGATCATCACGCGCAGCAGGACGACGACAACGCCGATTGGCGCCCTGGATGATCTCGAAGCCATCGGGCAATCGCTTCTTGAGCCGCTGTTCCCCACGGCCAAAGGCATCCGCCTGCTGGGCGTCACCCTGTCGTCCTTCATCGACGACGAGGACACCGACGCCCGCCAGTTCGAGCTGGAGATCTAGATTGCCGCAAATCAGCATGAAGGTCGAAATCCGCACCGGCTGCCTTACATTCCCAATGCATCATCGGCGATGCGGTGACGTCCCGACAGTTCGGAGGAACAATGTGCAACGATTATCGTCTGACGGTCGAACTCGCCTCCGTCATCGAGGCATTCGAAAACCTCAAGATCGAAATCCGATTTCCTGAAGGTCGACCCAATATCGAGGCACGCGAGGACATCAAGATCACCGACACTGCCCCGATTGTCAGGGGCATTGAAGATGAGCGCGGGGCCGGCGAGCTGGTCCAGCGTCGATGGAGTTGGCCAAGCCCAACCAGAAAACCGGTCTACAACTTTCGCTCCGAGGGCCGTGAATTCACATCAAACCGCTGCCTGATCATCGCCGACGGCTTTTATGAGTTCACCACCCCGGCAGACCCGAAGAAGAAGCGTAAGGACAAATGGCTGTTTCGCAAGAACGGGGAGCCCATCTTTGCCATTGCCGGCATCTGGCGCGAGACGGCGGATGTTGGGGAGGCATACACGATGCTGACGATGGAGCCGGGACCGGACATCGCACCCTACCACGACCGTCAGATCGTCATTCTGCAGCGGGAGGCATGGGCCGATTGGCTAGATTCCTCGGTTTCCGCACAGTCACTGATCAGGCCACTTCCGGAACGCTCCTTGTCGGTGCAACAGGTCGGGTGACGCAGCTTTCCTTCACCCATCGCCAGGCCTTCCAGCGCCTCGCCATAAAATTCCTCTTGCCCACATCGTCTCGATCCCGTGCAGCACGCCCTTCTCATCACCGTGACGCGCCGATTAGGGCCATGGGTCGCGACCAGCTCGTCTCGATCCTTGGCGAAGGTGCGTCAGCACTCGCATTGAAAACCCGCTTCAATTTTCATGGCGGTTCCCCTGGAAAAAGCAGGGTGCATTGCGATTTCAATAGTAAGACTTATTGGTCCGGTTGGCGTTTGCTCCGACGACTTCGGCAGCTTGGGCGCGATTTGCTGGAGCCGGTCGCGCCCACTTTTTCGTCGCTTCCGCGGTGAGGCTCGGACCTTGGTCCGTCTTCTCGCTGTTACAGGATGGTGACATCATGCGACATGATCAACGATGTCAACGTCTTCGTGACCTGTCTCATTCTTGCGACGCGTTGGTTCCGCGTCGTTGTGGCTAGTTTTTGGTGGATTAGTCGCCCCTAAAGTTCCGAAAAAGCCTTAACCTATGATCGGCGTCGGGACGCAAAGCGCTTCCGAGGTCGTGAACGCCCTTGGCCGATCCCCGCCAATCAGCGGGCCGCGCTGCCTTCGCGCCCGCTTCAACTTACTCGACAGAGCTGCGATAGAGAGTGATCCAGTCAGCTGGCGCAATGCCCCGACATTCGCCCATCATGCTGAGGCCAGTCCGTGTGAAGGTTTCGCCCGTCCAGGCAAAGCTGCCGATGACGCCACAGTCGCCGATGCCGCGTCCTCTGGAGAAGAACTCCATCCGACCAGTCTTCGGGTCGAAATCCGCATTGACCAGCGTGTTGTCGGTATCGCTCTCGCCATGCGGAAGATGGACCGGCTTTGCCGTTGCAACATCCTTGCCCTTGATGAGCCAAAAGGCGGTCGTGAGATTGTAGGCGCCGCGCGAGCAGGCGAGGCCGATCAGGTGGCGCCCACCATCCAGCGGCCAGGCCTCGTCGGAATCGATGAGCACTTCGTCGTCCTCGCAAAGGTCTTCGCCTTGCCGCGTCAGCGCCTCGCGCATTGCCGTGGTGAGGGCCTTCTTGTCCGCGTCCGAAAGCGTGCCCGCGCCAGCCTTGGCGGTTGTCACCGGCAGCGGCAGGGCGGCCGGAACTTTCATGCCTTTGCCCTTGCGGATCAAGGCCGAGGTGGTGTCGAGGCGGCCCTGCTGCTCGTCGATCCACAGCACGGCGGCGACGGAGCCGGAAAGGGAGACGGTTGCAGTCATGCCGGGAACATCGACCGACAGTTGCGTCGCCTTGCGAGCGGCATCGAGGAAAGCCCCAACCTCAACAGGCTGGAAGGTTAGGGAGAGCGTGCCGCTCTCGTCCGGCACGGCTTGCCTGCTGACAGGGAAAGAAACGCCGTCGAGCTTGAGGCCGAGGGGAACGGACGGTGTCTTCCAATCGCCAAGCACGCGCAGGACGAGTCCCGCCGGCGCATCCGCCCCCGCGCTTCGTTCGAAACGCAGATACGCAATCGAGCTGTCGTCCTCTTTCGGCAAGGACAGCGCCGTGCAGTGCCTGACGTTGTCACAACCGGCCCGCCAATCCCGAAACGCCTCCATTTCCTCTGCCACCGCCCCGGTCGAGAGCAAGGTGAGACCGCCAACCAGCGCCAGCAGTTTGGGCATGTTCATGATCTTCATTCCGTTTCTGCGCCGCATCGTCACCGTTTCCTTTGCCTCGGACGCCGTCGTTCCTGCTCGGAAGAGGGCCATGAGCACCACGCACAGCCTCGCCCATATATTCGGCGGGAGATACGGTTTTCATGTAGGAGGAGAAACGGCGATCCAAGCGATGGGTCTGTCAAAAGCATTCGATGGCGTGCTCGTGAAGTGGTAGGCACCACCGCACGGTCCCGGATCAATGCCCCCTAGCCCATCGCTTTGCGCTGCTGCGTGCCTGCGCCCTCGATAACGCGAGACGGTCGTCTTCTGCCGACCACACGCGTCAGCGCCGACGGTTTGGCGCGGGATGCCATTTTGGAGCCAACCGCCACGACACTTCCAGCCCTCCCCGCCAGGCGACTAGGGGGCAGATTTCGTCCTATGATCCTGCGATTGCCCGTGACCGAGCCGTTATGAAACCCTCCCGCGCTCGGCGAGAAAGTCGAGCAGTGCCCGGATGCGCGAAGGCAACTGACCGCCCTGACCAACGTAAACGGCGTGAAAGGTTTCCTTCTCGCCGGCATTGAGATGGGCAAGAACAGGCTCAAGCCGTCCTGCGGCAATGTCGGCGCGCACCGTGAACTCGGCAATGCGGGCAAGGCCGGCACCGGCTAGCGCAAGGTGCCGCAAACCCTCGCCATCGCTTATCTGCACCCGGCTCGTGACAGGCACGACGCTCGTTTTCCCGCCCTCGCGGAGCGGCCAGCCATTTACCTCCCGCACATAGCCGAAGCCCAAGCGATTGTGCTGCTCCAGGTCGGCAATGGTATGCGGCTCGCCGTAGCGTTCCAGATAGAGTGGCGCGGCAACAATCGTCAGCGCCGATTCACCGAGCTTGCGCGCTACGAGACTGGAGCTTTTCAGCGGACCGGCGCGCACCGCGATATCTGTGCGCTCGGCCAGCAGGTCCACCACCACGTCGGTCTGCGCAATATCCAGCGTAACGCCCGGATACCGCGTGAGAAACTCCGGCAACACCGGCGCGAGGACGTGGTTGAAGTAGGATGCGCTGGTGTTGACGCGCACACGACCGACCGCCTGCTCGCCGACGCCAGCGGTACGCTCGGCATCTTCCATGTCTGCCAGGATGCGCGTTGCCCGCTCGTAGAAGGCACAGCCTTCGGGCGTAAGCTGCAGTTGGCGTGTCGAGCGATTGACCAGCCTTGCGCCAAGGCGTGCTTCGAGCCGCGCGATCAGTTTGCTGACAGCGGAGGGCGTCATGCGCGCCGCGCGCGCGGCTGGCGAGAAACCGCCCAGCTCGACCACGCGAACGAATATCTCCATTTCCCCGGACCGGTTGACATCGAGCCTGGCCATGATGAGTTCATCTCACAAATGATGTTCTTTCTGTCGTTCTATTTCATCCGAGGGCGAGGGTCTATCTTACGAATGTGATTTCAAACGAATGCCAGGGCCGGGGCCACCCACCTGCCTGCCGCCCCGGCTGTCTCGTAATTTATGACGAAAGGATCATCTCATGGATTATCGACCACTCGGCAAATCCGGTCTTAAGGTGCCGGTTCTGAGCTTCGGCGCCGGCACTTTCGGCGGCTCCGGCCCGCTTTTCAGCAATTGGGGCACTTCCGACGCTGCGGAAGCTCGCCGCCTCGTGGACATCTGTCTTGAAGCCGGAGTGAACCTGTTCGATACGGCGGATGTCTATTCGGACGGTGCTTCAGAAGAAGTGCTTGGCGCCGCCGTCCGGGGACGGCGTGATGCGGTGCTGATTTCGACCAAGACCAGTTTGCCGATGGGCAATGGGCCGAACGACTCCGGCTCCTCGCGATTTCGGCTGATCCGGACCGTCGAGGAAGCACTTCGCCGCCTTGAGACCGACTACATCGACATCCTGCAACTCCATGCCTTCGACGCCGGCACGCCGATCGAGGAAGTGCTTTCGACGCTCGACATGCTCGTTCACGCCGGCAAGGTCCGCTACGTTGGCGTTTCCAACTTCTCCGGCTGGCAGATAATGAAATCGCTGGCAGTCGCCGAGCGCCATGGCTGGCCGCGCTATGTGGCCAACCAAGTCTACTACTCGCTAATCGGACGTGATTACGAATGGGATCTGATGCCATTGGGCGCCGATCAGGGCATCGGTGCCCTGGTCTGGAGCCCGCTCGGCTGGGGGCGGCTGACCGGGAAGATCCGTCGTGGCACGCCGCCGCCGGAAGGGAGCCGTCTCCACACGACCGAGAGCTTCGCCCCTCCGGTCGACAACGAGTGCCTCTACCGTGTGGTCGACGCGCTCGACGCCATCGCGGAGGAGACCGGCAGGACGGTTCCGCAGATCGCGCTCAACTGGCTCCTGCAGCGTCCGACCGTGTCTTCCGTCATCGTCGGTGCGCGCAATGAGGAGCAGCTTCGTCAAAACCTTGGCGCCGTCGGCTGGAATCTCACGCAAGAGCAAATCGCAAGGCTGGATGAGGCAAGCGCGGTTGCCGCACCTTATCCCTATTATCCCTACTACCAACAGGAAGGCTTCGCCCGGCTCAACCCGCCAATGACAAGCTGAGAACAGGAGCCAGGCATAGAACGTCGTTCCCGCCGTGATGTTATGCCTTCCGCTCTTGGAGAATGTTGCCGCCATCGACGACGAGCACGGCGCCGTTGATATAGCTCGCCTTCGCTGACGCGAGAAAACTGACAGCAGCGGCGATCTCGTCTGGACTTCCAGCGCGCCCGCAAGGCGTTGCCTGCGCGGCGCGGCGCTCCTCTGTTGTCGAAGCCCCGGTTTCGACCCAACCAGGGGCGACCGCGTTCACGGTCACGCCATGCGGACCGGCTTCGAGGGCCAACGCATGGGTCATGCCCACCATCCCGGCTTTGGCGGCGGAATAGGCGGCCTCCCCGGGATTGGAGACATAGGGACCGGTTACCGAGGCGACATTGACAATGCGGCCGTAGCCATCGGCATACATCGCGGGCAGATAGATCCGTGTTGCGAGGAAGGCCGTCTTCAGGCTCACGGAGATACCGCGGTCCCAGTCCATTTCCTCCAGTTCGACAAATTCACGCTGCAAGGCCGGCTGCGCCACACTGCCCATGCCGGCATTGTTAACGAGAACGGCAGCCGGGCCTGTTGCCCGATACAGCGCTTCGACTGCCCCCCTGCTTGTCAGGTCGCAGATGTGACCCGTCGCGGTGAAACCGAACGCCCGAAGTTCGTCGGCGCGGGCAAGGATACGCTCGCTTGTCGCGACGAGATGGACGTGAAGTCCCTCTTCCGCCAGGCTTTTCGCGCAGGCAAAGCCGATACCGTCGATGGCGCCGGCACCGGTGATGATCGCAGTTTTGCGCTGCATGGGTAACCCTCAGTAGCCGGCCGTGACGCCAAAATCGATGGAAAGCGCCGCGCCGGTGATCGGCGCCCCCTCCGGCTCGCAGAGGAAGGCCACTGTCCGTGCGATCTCCCCCGGCTTGATGAAGCGTGCCGCCCCCTGCTGCGGATAGTTCGAGAGCAGTTTTGCCTTGTAGCCGTCGGGATCACCGCCGCCGTAGCGCTCGGCCTGGAACTCGATCATCGGGGTTGCAACATCCCCGGGGCAGACGGCATTGACACGGATTTGGCGCGGCGCAAGCTCCAGTGCCAGGGCTTTCGTCAGCAGCACCAGCCCGCCCTTCGACGCGCAGTAGATTGCGGCACCATTATTCCCGACCAGGCCGGCATCCGAGGCGATATTGACGATGGAGGCGCCGGCGCCAAGATGCGGGATCGCGGCCTGGATGAGGAAGAATGCGCCCTTGAGATTGACATCCAAGACGATGTCCCAGTCGGCTTCCGTCATAGTAACGGAATCCCCCTCGCGCCAGACACCGGCGGAATTGACGAGAACATCCAGACGCCCGCCCCAGGCAAGCACCGCGTCGACGGCAGCGGCACAGGCGGCGACTTGCCGTATGTCGAGGGACACGGCAAGCGCGTCTCCGCCGCCCGCCGTGATCTTCTGCACGGTCTCCGTCAGGCGTCCTCCAGGAAGATCGGCAATGGCAACGGCATAGCCGTCGGCAGAAAGGCGCGCGGCGATCGCCGCGCCCATGCCACCGGCCCCGCCGGCAATAAGCGCTACTCTTCGGATGGGCTGATCGGTCATGGACACCTCTGTCAGAACTGCGGCCCAACGATCGTGGGCAAGGATAAATGTGATTTGCGTCCGCGATGATAGCCCGAAGTGTAGCTCGGTTGCGAAGGGTTTGCCGAGCACCGGACTCGACCGCCCAAAGCGTCGCACCGCCTCTTGTGACGTGGCTCCGGCGCCCGGTTGCAGTGGCCCATTTCGCCTCCGGACCGGATGCGAACGCCACGGGCCTACTGCCAGCCGGTCTTTCCTGGTGCCCCGCCACGCAACACCTGCCGCCATGTTGGGTTAAATGTCATCGTCTTCTATCCCTCCGGTCCGCACCCGGCTGAAGACAGTGATGTCCATTCGATTTCGGAACAACCGATTTCTCTTTTGGGGTATCACCCGCAAAGCCATACGGCGCGGGCATCTACACGCGGTCTTATACTGCCTAACCGCCGGCCACTCAAACCGGGGCAATGGTGGAACGAACGGATTGCGGTCTTAGCCATCGCTAGAGCTGGTCGTTGAGCCCGGCGCAGAAAGTCGGTTTGTTACCCCGCCATGATGGCGGGGCTTCTTCTTCACGCTGGGTTGCGGCTCAGTGTCCCATGACGCTGCCATCGACCGGCAGCCCGCTCTGGTGCTGCACAGCCACAGATCCGACGACGCCCGGACAGACGGCGTTGATGCGGATGCCGCGTGGGGCATCTCGACCACGGGCTCTCCGAAAGCGGTCGATTTCAGTGCTTCGTGCGCCGGTCGCCGCGATCGCCTTCGCCGGGCTTGGCCTCGGTTTTCGCCTCGTGGCGGCGGTCGGCGGACAGGGATCGGCCGACATCGACGCTTTCCTTGAACTGGCCCTTCTCGTCACGGCGAACATAGCGCTTGTTGGTTCCGGTATCGATGGTTTCACGTTTGGTCATCGCAATATTCCTTTCCGGTTGTGCCGTGGAGAACGCACGGAGCCGCAAGAAAGATGCAGTGAATCAAGGACATATTGCAGACTCGCAATGAGGGAGGTCGGCCGCGCTTAAGTGGTTGATTTCCGATTCATTTTCGAATCGGAACAAATTCGCGAGTGATTCGCTTGACTCGCTTTGGTTGCGTCGAGTCGGGAGTTTCGAGATGGCCCAGCGTGCTCAGTGGAAAGGCTTCATCAAATTCGGCGAGGTGAGCTGCGGCGTCGGCCTTTACACGGCGGCGAGTACGTCCGAACGCATCTCGTTCCATACGATCAACAAGAAGACCGGCAATCGCGTCAACCGCATCTTCGTTGACAGCGATACCGGCAAGGAAGTCGAGCGCGAGGACCAGACCAAGGGCTTCGAGATCGAGAATGGCCAGTACATCATGATCGATCCGGAGGAAGTGGCTGCGACGATACCCGAAAGCAACAAGACGCTGACGGTCGAAGCCTTCATTCCTTGCGTCGGCGTCGACGACGTCTACTTCGACAAGCCGTATTATCTCGTGCCGACGGACCGCGTCTCGTCTGATGCCTTCACCGCGCTGCGCGACGCCATGGAGAAGTCGCAGGTTGCCGCTGTGGCGCGCACCGTCCTGTTCCGCCGGATGCGGACGGTACTGATCCGCACGCACGGCAAGGGGCTGATCGCCACGACCATGCAATACGACTATGAGGTTCGCTCGTCGGACAAGGCCTTCGAGGATGTGCCCAAACTGAAGATCAAAGGCGAGATGCTGGATCTCGCCAAGCACATCATCGCCACCAAAAAAGGTTCGTTTGATCCGGCCGAATTCGACGACCGGTACGAAGCCGCCGTCGCAGAGCTGGTGAAGGCGAAGATCGAGGGGAAGGCTCTGCCGAAGCGCAAGGAGGTCAATGTCTCCAAGCCGGACGATCTTCTCGCGGCGCTGCGCGAGAGCGCGAAGGTGCTCAAGGCGGGCGACGGCAAGCCGAAGCGCGCGCCCGCCAATGCCAACAAGAGTACCGGTCGCATGCCGGCGGCGCGGTCCGCGGCATCGAAAACGCGTAGTCCAGCAGCCGCGCATCGTAAAGCTGGCTGAGGAGAGAACCCATGGCGCCCCGCCCCTATTGGAAAGGCTATCTGAAGCTCTCTCTCGTCACCTGCCCCGTCTCCATGTCGCCGGCGACGTCGGAAAGCGAGAAGGTCCGGTTTCACACTTTGAACAGGCAGACCGGTAACCGCGTGGTCTCCCAGTATGTCGATGCCGTCACCCGCAAGCCGGTCAAGGATGCTGACGAGGTGAAGGGTTATGCCCGAGGCGAGAACGACTACGTGCTCCTCACCGACGACGATCTCGACGCCGTGGCCCTGGACACGGTCAAGACCATCGACATCGAGAAGTTCGTGCCGCGAGACAGCATCGAATGGATCTATCTGGAAAAGCCGCATTATCTGGTGCCCGACGATCCCGTCGGACACGAGGCCTTCGCCGTCATCCGCGACGCAATGGCGGCCGACAAGGTCTATGGCGTCTCGCGGCTGGTGATCGGTCGGCGCGAGCGCGCGGTCGTGCTGGAGCCGCGCGGCGAAGGCATCGTCGTCTGGACGCTCCGCTTCGGCGACGAGGTGCGACCGGAGCAGTCTTATTTCGAGGACATCGACGACAGGTCCGATCCCGACCTCGTCCCGCTGGTGCAGAAGTTCATCAAGCAACACACGAAGGAATGGTCGCCGGACATGGTCTCCGATCCGGTCCAGGACGCTCTCCTCGAAATCATCGCGAAAAAGAAGAAGGCGCTGAGAGCGTCGAAGAAGAGCAAGGCCAAGGGAGGTGAGCGTCCGTCGGGTGGCAATGTCATCGACATCATGGACGCGCTGCGTAAGAGCCTCGCGGCCGGTGAAAAAGGCAAGCGCGCATCCTGAAACCGTCACGAGCAGCACATATGTTCGATCTCTCTCGCACGCGAAATAGGCATCCATGAAGAAGCGCCGAACCATACCCTTGCTCGACGAATCCGGTACGGCACTCCAGTCGCGGCCCGTGCGCAAACGCGATCCCGCGCAGCCGAACCTGCCCTTCGATCCGATGCCGGAGCGCGTGGAGCCGTGCCTCGCGCTTCTCCGGCCGACGCCGCCGGAAGGGCCGGATTGGCTTTATGAGATCAAATGGGACGGCTATCGCCTAGCGATCCACATCGAGCCGAAGGGCGTGCGGATCATCACGCGCGGCGGTCATGATTGGACCCACCGCTTCCCTGGAATTGCCAATGCAGCGAAGAAACTCGGCGTCGGGACGGCAATCCTCGACGGCGAGGCCGCGGTGCTCAACACGCAGGGCCACTCGGACTTCGGCGCGCTGCAGCGTTCGCTCGGCGGTCGGGGCGGCAAGCGCGCCTCGACCGAAGCAGTGTTCTTCGCCTTCGACCTTCTTTATTTCGACGGTCACGATCTGGCGCGGACAGAGCTTGCCGTTCGCCGGCACCTTCTCGAGGATTTCCTCGACGGCGCCGTCGGCGCGGTGCAGCTCTCCGAGGAGGCCCATGGCACCGGCGCCGAACTGCTGGCGAATGCCTGCGCGATGGGGCTCGAGGGCATTATCGCCAAGCATCGCGACCGGCCCTACCGTTCCGGCCGCACCGGTGACTGGATCAAGATCAAATGCGTCGAGAGCGAGAGCTTCATGATCGTCGGCTACGAGCGCTCCGAATCCGCTCGCGGCGGGATCGGCAGTCTGTTGCTGGCCGCGCGGCGCGGCGACACCTGGGTCTCGGTCGGATCGGTCGGGACCGGCTTCAAGACAGCCGACGCCGAATACCTGCGCAAAACGCTCGACAAGCTGAAGACCAGGAGACCAGCCGTGCCGCTGAAGGGCAAGAACTATGTCTTCGCCCTGCCGACGCTAATCGCCGAGATCGAGTTCCGCGGCTGGACGGACGACGGCAATCTGCGCCACGCTTCCTACAAAGGCCTGCGCGAAATCCAGGACAACGCCGCGGTGTTCGATATTGGCGACAGCCCGGTTCGGTAAGGGCCTGATGATCGGGTCAATCACCCGGCTCCTCAACGCGCTCCAGTTCGAAGAAAAATAGGCGATCGTCACCGCTTATCGCCATCGCCCCCATGACACGCTTGCCGTCGATCCGCCGAAAGTGGTCGACGATGGGCTGCTCGTCGTAGACCATGGCGGCACTCGCCAGACCATCGAACGATAGCATCTGAACCGAGGCGACAGGACCGTTCGCCCTCAGGCGGCGCTGGAGGTAGGAGAACAGGTTTCGTGCGGCCCGCGTCTTCCCGAGGCGGTGAAAGCGGAGCGCCAGCCGAAGCGGTATCCGCTTGGGATCAATCGCGACGAGCCGGCGCTCCTCCGACCGAAACAAGAGCGCGTCCGCGCGGAGGTCCGAGGTGAACCGCTTGCCGAACCAGCCGAGGTTTTCCAGCACACCGTCAAAGGGATGGCCTGGCGGGATGCTCCGCCCTCTCCAAAGCCCCACAAGCTCGTGCGGTTCAACTGGTGACAGCTCCCAGAATTTCTTAATCGGCGTCTGCTGAACGTTCATCGAACGATCCGTTCGCGCAATATCGCCCCACACCTCATCTCATCGGTCGAGGTCGGTGTGATCGAGACCAAAGTGATCGAGCACAAGCTGCAGATTGCGGCGGTTGGATTTGAAATAGACGTCGAAAACGTCGCCGAGCACCGGCACGCTGCCGGCCACCGCATCGAACCCGACATTGACGAGCATCTTGAGAAGCTTGTCGTTCGGGACGCCGAGGCGCCGCGCCTCATTGACAATGAAGAGGCTGACCGCAGCCGCGCCAAAGTCGCCGACGCCCGGGATCAGACCGAGGACCGAGTCCGCGCCGAACGAGAGGCGCGTGCCCGGAATCCGCAGCGCCGTATCCATCAATCTCGCAAGGCCGCGGATCCTGCGAAGACGCACCAGCCGGTCGATTGGGATTTCTTGCCTCGCCCCCGCTCCAGATCGTGAGCCTTGCCAACTTTGCTTCATGCCGCTGCCTTTTGTTTGCCCAGCCGCTTGATGGCCTGCTCCAGCGGGCGTTGCCCGTCACAGTAATTCTCCCATGCGCTCGTCTTCGACAAAAGCGCCGGGACTGTGCGGACGGTGAACCGCTTCGGGTCGAGATCGGACTTGACCTGCGTCCAAGTGAGCGGCATCGAGACGGTCGCGCCCGGCCGCGCGCGCGGCGATAGTGGCGCCACAGCGGTCGCCATGCGGTCGTTGCGCAGATAGTCGAGGAAGATGCGCCCTTCCCGCAGGCTCTTTGTCATCTTGATAAGATAGGCATCGGGATTGTCTCGCGCCATCGCCTGGCAGACGTCGTGGGCAAAACCCTTCGCATCCGCCCAGGACAGCGGCTTGCGGGTATTGACGGCGAGCGGCGTCACCACATGGAGGCCCTTGCCGCCGGTCGTCTTGCAGAAGCTGATGAGCCCGAGGTCGTCCAGTCGGTCGCGCATTTCGCGCGCGGCCGTGACGACGGCCGAGAATGGCACATCCGGTCCGGGGTCAAGGTCGAAGACCAGCCGTCCCGGCACCTCCGGCTTGCTCGGCTCGCAATTCCAGGGGTGCAACTCGACCCCGCCGATCTGCGCGATAGCAATGAGTCCTTCGACCCGGTCGACCTGCAGATAAGGCTTCTTGTCCCCGAATACCTTGACCAGTTCAAGCAGGTTCGACGTGCCGGGCATGGCGTGGCGTTGGAAGAACTGTTCTCCGCCGATGCCATCCGGCGCGCGGATAATCGAGCACGGCCGTCCCTTCACATGCTCGATGAGCCAGGCACCGACCGCTTCGTGATAACGGGCAAGATCCTCTTTGGTGACCGCGTTACCGTCGCCGCCGGCGTCCGGCCACAAGGGTTTGTCCGGATTGGAAATGAGCACACCCATCACCTCGGCCTTGGAGCCCTTTCCGTGCGTGAACTTCGCCTTTGCCACTGCAGCTGGCTCCGGTGTTTCGGCCTTTGCCGGCGAAGCGGGCTTTTCCGCCTCGACCTCGGCGGCCGGCTTGTCCTCCCTCAAGCCTTTGAACGCGGCTTGGCGGACCAAGCCATCAGCGGTCCAGCCGGCAAACTCGATCTCCGCGACCAGTTCGGGTTTGAGCCAGAAGACCTCCTTTTCCTTCTTCGGCGCACCAATGCCCGTGAAGGGTGATGTTGCCGCTTCCATAGCTTTCAGCTTCGGCAGCAACGTCTCCACCTTCTTGGCGCCGTAGCCCGTGCCGACCCGACCGACATAGACAAAATGCTCGCCGCGGTTGACGCCGACCAGCAGTGACCGGAATTTGCCGTTCGTCTTGGCGTAGCCGCCGATGACGACCTCATGGCCCGCCCGGCATTTTGACTTGGCCCACGTGTCCGTGCGCCCTGACCGGTAAGGCGCATCCGCCTGCTTCGAAACGATACCTTCAAGTGACAGCTTGCATGCCGAGCGCAATACGGCGTCGCCGCCGCTCTCGAAGTGCTCGACGAAACGCAGATGCGGATCGTCGGTGCCCTCGGCAAGCAGTTCCTGCAGCCGGCTCTTGCGGTCTGTCAGAGCTTTCTCCCGCAGGTCCTCGCCGCCGTCGAACAAGAGGTCGAACGCAAAATACACCAGGTTGCCTGTGGTGCCCTCCGACAATGCGGCCTGAAGCGCGGCAAAGTCTGGAGCACCGTTATCGTCGAGCGCGCAGATCTCACCGTCGACGATGCAGTCGGGAAGCGCGGCGGCGGCTTTCGCGATCTCAGGATATTTCCCCGTCCAGTCGAGGCCCTTACGGGTCTTCAGCGTCACCGCGCCGTCGGCAACCCGCATCTGGATTCTATAACCGTCGAACTTGATTTCGTGCAGCCAGTTGTTGCCGGCCGGCGGCCGCTCCAGCGTCTCGCAGAGTTGCGGCGGGATGAAGTCAGGAAGGTCGGTAGCCGTGGACGTCGCAACCTTCTTGCCGGACCGATTTTTCTTGCGCTCGTCGGCGGCGAGCCCGTGCTTGCTATCCCAGACAGCATCGGCCTCGACCTCAGTCGCCATCATAAACGGCGTCGGCTTGCGCCCCTTGCCGACGGCGATCTGCTCCATCGTTCTATTCGAAGCGACCGACGTGGTGTTCTCTTCCAGGATGGCCGCGCCATTTTCTTCGACGGCGTGCTCGTCATGGTGCTTGATCAACAGCCAGTTGGTGCGCTTGCCATCGTCGCGATCGTGCCGCATGCGAACCAGCACGAAGCTGCCGTGCAGCCGCTTGCCGTGCAGCACAAACTTGAAGTCCCCCTTCTTCAGCGCCTCTTCGGGAGATTTGCTTCCCTCAGGTTCCCAATACCCGCGATCCCACAGCATCACTGTCCCGCCGCCATACTGGCCCTTCGGGATCGTGCCTTCGAAATCGCCATAGTCGAGCGGATGGTCCTCAACCTCGACCGCCAGCCGCTTGTCATGCGGATCGAGCGACGGTCCCTTGGTCACCGCCCAGGATTTGAAGACGCCGTCGAGTTCGAGGCGGAGGTCGTAATGGAGGCGCGTCGCGTCGTGTTTCTGAATGACGAAGCGGAGTCGGTTCGACGGTTTGACGTCCGTGGCGCCGCTTGGTTCCTGCGTCTGCTTAAAGTCACGCTTCTTCTTGTAGGTTGAGAGCTTGTCAGCCGCCATCTTCGACCTCGATACGCTTCGCGTTGCCGGCACCCGGATCGAGGGAAAAACCCGTTGCTGAGCATAGTTGTTCCGTCGCTGTCGCGCCGGCTGAAGATGCTTGGTTGCAGGTGTTCGCTATGCTCAATATGCTGCGCCCGCGGCACAGGGCCGCTGCGTATCACGAGGATCAAATGGCGACGGGCACAGTGAAGTTTTTCAATCAGGACAAGGGCTTTGGGTTCATCACGCCCGACGATGGCGGGCAGGATGTCTTCGTCCATGTCTCGGGTGTGCTGTCAGGTGGCCCGCTCCGGGATGGCTCGAAGGTAAGCTATGACCTCGGCCAGGATCGCAAGACTGGCAAGTCGAAGGCCGAGAACGTTCGCGCTATCTGATCGAGCGACCTGGTGTGCGGCGCTATCCGGCGCCGCCGCCGATCGGTCGCGCTGGCTGCCGTCAGATGGGCGCGGCCGCCAGCAAAACCGCGACGGGGACAGTGATCGCCGACGCGCTAAGCGCCACGGCAGCTGCAAGCCTGATCAAGCGCGCACGTCGCGCACGCCGAGCATCCCATTCATACGCCATCACCAGTTCCTCCACCCAACAGAACAGCATGTGCCAGCCCGAGAGTCCACCCCGGCGTGTCGCCTCCTCAAAAGGCGCCATTGCAAAGTGGCAGTCGGCTCTTATGTCTTCGTCGCGGAGACAAATGGAGAAGCCGACAATGAGAGGATTCGTCACCAACGTCGCGATTGGCGATGCTTTCGAAATCACGGTACCAAGCAAAAGCAAAGGCCGCGACCAATGCACGACCGTCTGTCTCTGTTGCGACAGGGCGGACCAGCCCATGGACGATGATGGCTGCGGCATCTGCGACGCGTGCCTCGGCCTGCCGATTCGCGAGAATGAGGCTCTGGAAGGCCTTGAAGTACACGCGCGCCCCACCCATCTATCGCTCACCACCCGTGATTGATGACTGCCTGCAGCGATAATGTCTTGTCGCGCGTTCGTAGTTGTTCGGGTCCGAAGGGCGCTCCCCGAAAGGGTCGAGCGCCCTTCGTCATTTAGATTACTCGCCGGCAATTGACTTCCTGTCGTCGCGCGCCACATCAGGACTGCTATCCGTCATAAGCGGATGACTCGTGAAGATCAGAGCAGTGTCGCTGCACCAGGCCTTCTCGACACATAGACATGCATGCAGGGAACGAAATGCCCCTCATAAGGAAAAATGGCGCATCGGTGCCGAAGGAACTCGGTCTGTTCTGGCCGATGCAGACGATTGAGGGAACCACGATTGACGTCGTCGTCTATGCCAGCGCGCTGCAGTCGTTCGATCCGGCTCCAAGTGGCCCGGTCGGGCTGCTGAAAAAGCACCGGCCGCTCCTCGAACGTATTGCTAGCGAGAAATATGATCGAGACGGCACGGCCGCCAACAATCTCCTCCATCTCACCGACGATGATCTACGAGCTGCGAAAGCAAACGAGGGCACGGCGAACGAGACAGAGTAATGGGGGGACGTCCGCGGCGTTATCGGACATGCCTCGGCGGCGCTTCGGCTTCCTTGACGCTCATCGCCTTATCGATCTGCCGGATCACCTTCACCGCTTCCAGCAGGATCGCCTTCATCTCGTCGTCGTAGAGATGAAGGGGAATGCGACCGGCCTGAATGAGGTCCATGGCTTCGGCACTCTCTTGAAGCTTGGCCGGCTCGCCAACCAGCTCCCAGCCCTCCTTGATCGTGACATAGGCGCGTCCGAGTAGACGAAGCTTCTCGCTCGCGGTGAGGGTGTTCACCTCCTCGGCGGCCATGGTCAACTCGGCAATGACATCTGCGATCGTCTTCACCGCCAACCTCGATGTGCGAACACAAAGCTTTCACCTAAAAAAGGTAGCGCTCACATTGCCCAAGACAAGCGTCATCGGCCCGTCAGGCTAAGGAACAAGGCGACCTGCTCGTGGTTAGGCAAGCGATGAGGATATTCCATGCCCCGATACTTTTTCCATGTCCGCGAGCGCGATCATCTGCTGCTGGACCATGAAGGAGCGGATCATGATCGACTGCTGCGCGGCCGCCCGCTTCTGCGCGGTGATATCACGGGCGATCTTTGAGGCGCCGAGAATTTGACCCGCTTCGTTGCGGACCGGCGACACGGTCAGCGGCACCTCGATGAGTCCGCCGTCCTTGCGGCGCCGAACCGTTTCGAAATGATCGATACGCTCTCCAGCGCGCAGCCGGCGCAGGATTCCGTCCTCCTCATGGTGGCGATCCTCCGGGATGACGAGCGTGATCGGTTTGCCGATCGCCTCGGCGGCCGTATAGCGAAGAGACGCTCGGCGCCCCGGTTCCAGGTGGTGATGATCCCGCCGAGGGTTTTGCTGAGGATAGCATCGTCGGAGTTCTCGACGATGGCCGCAAGCCAAGCGGACGCCTCGGACGCACGACGTCGGTCATTGGCCGTGCGAGGGTCAAGATGGAAATCGTCGCCGCTGGCAGTGGTATTTTCTATCACAAGGAGCCTCCGGGACCGAAGATCGTCCTCGAGAGGATCTTGCCCACGATTTTCTACCATCACCTGCGACCCCACTATGTAGAGTGGTCCGCGTGCATTGTAAGGCTGGCGTTCGGTAGTCGGTTCCAAGCGGGTTTGAGCCGTTGAACGACCATACGCGGAAAAATGAGGTGAGCGATGCAGTACAAAGCTCACCCCTAAGACTCCGCGTCGGGACATCCGCAGAGCATATGTTGTCGGCCGGACATCGGGATAGGGTGCAAACCCAACGTATCTGCACATCGTGTTCCCCGACCGTAGAGGCCGATCGGCAGTTAGCCGCTAATCTCGGCTCCCAGCTTAAGAGCGGTCATGGGCTATTGGGCAGGCAGGAGAATGTTGTTCTCCGTGGTGCTTTTCACCGGCTTCTCGCCGGGAACATGCGACATCGTCCGGGTTTTGCTCTGAAGCTCGTCACCCTTGACGCGCGTCTTCGTCATCGACTTGCTGAAAGTGCCCTTGTCCATCGCCTGCGCTTTTGACTGCGCCTTGAGCTGGTTTGGGTTCTCATTGATCTTGGTCCGGCTCTTGGCTTTGCCGTCGGTCGCCGCCGCGCTTCCTGCCGAACCGATGGAGGCTGTGGTCCCGTCATCGGTTGCACAAGCGCCCGCTGTTCCGAGGGTGCTTGCAGACGTTCCGCCAGCAGCAGCGCTACCCGCAGAGCCGACCGTGCCAGCCGCGTTACAATCCTGCGCCTGCGCAGTTGCAGCCGAGAAGGCTACCGCCAGAGCGACGGCGGAAATGGAGAGAAGCTTTCTCATCATGATCTCCTACTTGTTCGGTTTAACAATGTCGCAGGTCCCGTCGGACCGTCGTGTGACGACGGAGCCATCTGGCCGTGTTACACTGGCACTCGAAAAAGCCTGTGCGCCATTCGTACTCGAGCTTGTCGAGGAACCCGCGCTTGACGATGCTGAACCGCTGCCCGAGTGCATCGTCGTTGTCTTGCCATCGATGGTCGTTGACGACGTGACGCTTCCACCGCCGGCCGTGACCGACGAGGTTGTGCCGCCTCCTGTGATACTGTTGCCCTCGATGACTGTGCAGGTGGTGCCATCGCCGAGCGTGACGGTTTCGGTGGCAAAGGCGCTGGACGTGAACAGCAGCCCGAGCGTCAGCGCCGCGGCGCGAAGCCTCAGAGTTTGGAATTTCATGTCGAAGCCTCCAAAAGTGTGGTCGGCCGCACGATTGCGGCCGACCGTCTTCCTCAGCACTTTTTGCCGTCTTTCTTCTTGGCCTGGCCGGGAGGGCAGTCTTTGTTGCTTACGTCGTCCTGAGCGGCGTCAGCAGCGCTGCCAGCGGTTCCGACCGAGCTGCTCGATTCTCCGCCGCCCGCAGAGGTGCCGCCGGTTCCCGTGGTCGAAGCCGCTCCCGAACCGCTGCCAGAACCCGCGGCCGAGCCGCCGGTGCCTACGGAGCTGCTCGATTCCCCGCCGCCTGCCGACGTACCACCCGTGCCGAGCGTCGAAGCCGAGCCCGAACCACTGCCGGAGCCTGCTGCTGAGCCGCCGGTGCCAACCGAGCTGCTGGATGTGCCATCGCCTGCAGATGTGCCGCCCGTGCCGAGCGTCGAGGCCGAGCCCGAACCGTCGCCAGAACCCGAGGCCGAACCGGCCGTGCCGACAGAGCTGCTGGACGTGCCGCCGCCGGCCGACGAACCGCCGGTGCCGAGCGTCGAGGCCGAGCCCGAACCGCATCCCTCGGTATCCGGCGTACAGTTCGTGCCGCCGGCTGAGGAACCACCCGTGCCTACGGTGCTGCTGGAGGTTCCTCCGCCGGCGCTGGTGCCACCGGTGCCGACAGTGCTGCTGGACTGTGCGTTTACCGACAGGGCCGTACCTGCCAGGAGGGCAGCGGCCAAGGCTGCGCTTTTAAGAATATTCATCTTCATCTCCTTGTTTTTCGCTTCGACTGGATCGCCGTGAAGCCGACAAACCAACCTTTCCGATCACAGCGTGTTCCTGAATAGGACCATTGCTGCTGGGGTTCAGACCTTCGTCCAAATGCCGGCGTGCGGTGGTCCGGGGCCAGGAACTTTGCCGAATCTCGGGGCTTCGTTTCCGTCAACCGAAACGAGCGAAGCCGTGTGCGGAAGGAGACAATCGCAATCGGCAAACCTCTCCCGAAGACTGTCGTCCTGACGCCGTCTCCTGAAGACCCAGCCTACGCCTATGCCGTCGTGAACAAGCAGCGCGTGATCGCCGATCCGGTTGTTCAGGTCATAAATCGACGGCGCATTTCACGCGGATCGGTTCCGCACGCTTGTTGCTAACCGGGGGCACCGTAACGTGCTCCCTAAGGATCGAGACCATGGCCAGACATTCACTTCACAAACCGCGAGAAAACTCATCCGGATTGGGTCTCGTCAGCGGATCGATCGCTTGCTGTATGCTGCTGATCACGGCCTATCTTGTCGCGGCGGACTTAAAAAACGCACCGCCGACCCGCGTGTATCTCGCCTCCGACTTTAGCGGGACGCACTGATGATCGAGCTAAGCGTCTTCCACTGGATGTCGGACATCTTCGATGCGGTAAGAGTCAGCGACGTTTATCGATCCGGGAACCCCATTCGCCCCACCAACCGCAAATGCGCTCCTATCGGCACTTACGACAGTGTCGCCGCGTCCTACCTTCAGACCCTCGAAGATATCGAGACCGTCCTTGCAGCAAGCCGGCGTTTTTAGCGCGTCGGGGAAAATTTAATGGATAGGTCGAACGGCGTGATAGAACCGTCAAAACGGCTCGTCCAGATCGGATGCGTTCTGACCGTTGCGAGGTGACAGTCCGGCACCAAGCAGGGCAGCTCCATTCTTGAGTTTGACGTCCGAAGACGAGAAATCCGGCCTGACCTATCTAGGAACCAATCACGTTCAAAGTCGCAGTCCCCATCGACTGGCGTATAGGCGGCACCAGGAATCGGCTTGCGGCGGTGACATCGGCACTGCTGTTGGGGCAATGAAACAAGGCGCCGAGGGCAGGCCCGCACGAACGGGTACCGACACGGCCGTCGCCCTGGCGAAGCCGCGCCACAAGGAAAACATCGCGAGTGAAGTCCGCCTCCTCGACACCGCCATCATTTCCTGCAAATTCGCCTGACGGGGAACTTCTGATCCCGGTCCGGGTTTCGTTGCGATCATGGCAAGGAGACAAGAAATGACCGCCAGTTCTATCGGTGAGCCAATCCCGCGTGGGGTGATATCATACCCAGGCCGCGAGGACGCGGCCGATGCGCAGGAAACCGCAGCACAAGACGCGACCTACCCTTGGAGCCAATTCACCGAAATCGGCTTGCGCCTAGCCTTCCTGCCCGCAGTGGCGTTGGCCGATTTCATAACCGCTAGCACAACCCTATGGCAGTCATGGGCGTTTCCATACTTGAAAACAAGTGACGCAAAACCGGTCCCTGAACTGAGGTCTGTTGATCGCATATCGTTTCCGAGCTGAGTTAACGGCTCGGAGCACATCGAGGGATATGTGGACACGGGACCCATTCCGCCGCCTCTGTCGTCGCTGCTAGACGACCGGGCGGATCATTGACGACCGGAGTTTTTGATATGGCTGGTCGTTGCACGAGCCCGAGACGGCTGACATCGCTGCTTGCGCTCACAGCAATTGCCGGCGCGATGATATGGCTCGGGGCATCGACGCGGCGAGCGACCAAGTTCGATGTTCATGAAATCGACGTCCGGGGCCGTACAGCCGACGTGCCGGAAGCAATACCGGTCAAAGGTCTTCGCGATGTCCTCTGGCGGGTGGTCCATGAGGTTTCGAGCGACCGGGTGATGCTCATCTCGGCAGGGGTGACATTCTACGTACTGCTGGCTATCTTTCCCGCTTTAGCGTCACTGGTCGCGCTATATGGCCTTATTGCCGACCCATCGACGATGGCAGATCATCTGAATGTCCTGGCCACGCTCCTTCCGCCCGGCTCCTTCGAGATCGTGGCCGATCGGGTCGCCAGTCTTGCCGCTAGCCGTGACAGAACCCTTGGACTGACCTTCTTCGCTGGGCTGACTATTGCACTTTGGAGTACGCGAAACGGCATCCTTGCCCTCTTCGACGCCATGAATGTGGCCTACGACGAGGATGAAAAGCGCGGTTTCTTCAAGCGGAACCTGATAGGGCTGGCGTTCACCGTCGGTGGGATCACGGGGCTCACTGCCTTGATCGGCGTCGTTGCCGTCTTCCCGGCCATCCTGGCGTATCTCTGGCTGGACGGAGCTGAGGAACGGCTGCTCCTGATCCTGCGGTGGCCGATTCTTCTGGTCCTCGCTTTCGCCGCCGTGACCTGCATCTATCGGTACGGACCAAGCCGCTCGCCGGCGCGCCTACGGTGGCTGACATGGGGCGCGGCGCTGACCGTCACCGCCTGGATCGCCATGTCCGCCGGCTTCTCATTTTATCTCCGCAACTTCGCCGACTACGATGCCGCCTATGGCGCTTTTGGCGCCCTAATGGGGCTTCTCGTCTGGACATGGCTGTCCGTCGGCATTCTCATTGTGGGTGCTGAGCTGAACGCGGAACTCGAACACCAGACCGCGCGGGACACAACGACGGGTCCGCCGCGGCCAATGGGCGCGCGTGGTGCGTTCGTCGCTGATACGCTTGGCGCAACAGCGGACGAAAGAAAGAGCATCGAAGAATAAATGCGAGATGACGGCACCGGTGGAGCCGACGTGTGCGACGACGGGAAAGGTGTGCCACGACGCCTGTCCGCTCCTCGCAGAGCGTCTAGGGAGCAAACTTCGTCGTCACGGCTGCCCGGAGGAATTACTCCATAAGTGAGACTTGGCGCAGCGTTGCGCTCTCATCATGCATGAAAGCGCCCCCGCTGAGATGCGGGGACGGATCGTCATGAATTGAGTGAAGGTCAGGCGTGCGTTATCTTCGTTCCGAGTACTTTCAGGCACTCGCGCATAAACGCGGCGAGCCCGGTCCAACCCTTGGCCGAGACCATATTCCCGTCGACGAAAGCTTCTGTCGGCTTCACGTCGATATAGATGCCGCCGACAGCAGTCACCTCCGGCTCGCAAGCGCCGAGGCCGGCGACCTTTCGACCCTTGAGCACACCTGGGACGGCCATGAGAATCTGCACGCCGTGGCAGATCGTGAAAATCGGCTTGCCGCTCTCATGGAAATGGCGGACCATGTCCTGGATGCGTTTGTCAGTGCGGATATACTCCGGACCGCGCCCGCCCGCTGCATAGACCGCATCGTACTCTTCGACGCGAACTTCGGAAAATGTCTTGTTGATGTCGGCGTAGTGGCCGAGCTTTTCCGTATAGGTCTGGTCGCCCTCGAAATCGTGCAACGACGTTTTGATCCGGTCTCCGGCCTTTTTGTCCGGGCAGATCACGTGGACGGTATGGCCCACCGCTTCCATCCCCTGCTGGAAAACGAATATCTCGTATTCCTCGGTGAACTCGCCGGTCAGCATGAGGATCTTCTTGCCGCTCATGTCATATCTCCTGTTATCAATGAGGGGGTGATGCCCGAATGACCGGGCATCACTGAGGGTCAGAATGGGGAAGCGGGGAAGTAGAACTGGTCAGCGTTGTCAGGCGTGATGAGCGGCGCTCCGAGTAGGAAGGAACCCCGCACCGGCGCTTGTCCGTTGAACTGGGCCGCGGTCATGTAGATGGCCGATTTGATCATCGACGGCGGATAGGGCGTCGAGATCGGCGTGCGCTCGTTCTTTTCCTTCACCATCTCGATGACCTGCTTCATGCCATTGCCGCCGAGAGCGTATTTGATGTCCTTGCGGCCGGCATTGTCGACCGCCTCGATGACGCCAAGCAGCATGTCGTCATCGTTTGCCCAGACGGCATCGATCTTCGGGTACTTCGCAAGATAGTCCTGCATCAGCTTGAAGGCTTCGTCCTGGTTCCAGTTGGCATACTGGATGTCGAGGATCTTGATGTTCGTCTTGGCGATGACATCAGAGAAGCCCTTGATGCGCTCGTCGTCAATGACTGTCGGGATGCCCCGCAGCACGACGATCTCCCCTTCCCCGCCGAGCTTGTCGGCAAGCCAGTGCGCCGTGTTGGCGCCGACCGCGATATTGTCGCCGGCCACATAGAGATCCTGGACCGACGGATCCGTGAGGCCACGGTCAACCACGGAGATGAAGGTGCCCTTCTGCTTGATCTGCTCGACCGGCCCAGTCAGTTCCTCCGACGTGAAGGGCAGAATGACAAGCGCGTCGAGCTTGCGGCTTGCTGAGAGGTCTTCCAGTGCGGAAACCTGCGCGGGCGCCGAAGAAGCGGTAGACAGAACGACATCGATGTTGGGGAATGCAGCCTCGATTTCCTTTTCGGCCTGCTCGGCGTGATAGACGACACCCCCAGTCCATCCGTGCGTCGCAGCAGGAATAGAGACGGCAATGGTGACCTTCTCCCCTTCTGCTTGTGCGCTGCCGAGCGGCAGGGCCAGAATGAGTGCAGCAGTCGATAACAACAAAACGGTTTTCTGCATGATGGACTTCATTTTCTCCTCCTTTGAAGTCAGTGCTGTTTTCAGCGGTTGGCGGTGAAGCGATGCGCCAGCATGGCGATGATGATGATCGCGCCCTGTACGGCGGCGACGAGGTATTCGGAGACCATGTCCGACAGGACCATGACGTTGGCGATGACCTCGAGAATGAGTGCGCCGGCCACCGTGCCGCCGATACGTCCCCTTCCACCGCGTAGAAGGGTGCCGCCGATAACGACGGCGGTGATGACCTGCAGTTCCCAGAGCTGCCCGGTCGTCGGCGTCGCCGCACCAAGGCGCGGCACGTAGCAGATCGCCGCGACGGCGACGCAGATGCCCTGTATGACGTAAGCGACGGTGCGGACGGCCGCGACGTTGACGCCGGAAAAACGTGCGACCTCGACATTCGAGCCTGCCGACGTCAGGCGGCGCCCGAACTTCGTCTTGTAGAGAAGGAACGCGCCCAGCATCACCACAACGAAGGTGATCAGGACCGGATAGGGAATGCCGAACACGCTGCCGAAGTACACCGGCCGATAGGCCTCGCGCAGGCTGCGGTCGATCGGCAACGATCCACCGTCCGTCATGAAGGTGATGAAGGCCCGGAAGATCCCCATCGTGCCGAGTGTCACGATGAAGGGTTCTATTTTTCCGATGGTCACGATGAGCCCGTTGAAAAGCCCGCACATCGAACCGACGACAAGCGCCAGACCCGCCCCCATTGGAAGGGCCCATGTTCCGAACGCCGGAGCGAGATGGTTCATCGCCATGATCATGATGCCCGTGACGAAGGCCATCATGGAACCGACGGAAAGGTCCAAGCCGCCGGACGAAATGACGAAGGTGGCGCCCACCGCGATGATCGCGATGAAGGCACTGCGCGTCATGACATTGATCAGGTTTGCCGGCGCGACGAAGTTGGAATTCACCAGCGCTCCGAGCAAGACGATCACCGCCAGAGCGATGAAAGGCGCAAGGTCTGCCCAGCGGATGCGGCGTCCCTCGTCAACGGAGATGATGGTTGCGGTCGCTGCAGTCATGTTCGTCCTCCCGGTCGTCTGCGCGCCCCCCAACGGTGGCGGCATAGACGACATTTTCCTCATTGATTTCTGCACCGCGAAGCTCGGCGACGACCTTGCCGGCCCGCATCACCAGGACGCGGTCGGAGAGCCCGACCAGCTCCGGCATTTCCGACGAGATGACGATGCAGGCCTTGCCCGCGCGCACCATCGCGTCGATGAAGTCGTAGATCTGGCTCTTGTTGCCGATATCGATGCCGCGCGTCGGTTCATCGATGATCACTACGGAGGGATCGGCCAGCATGACCTTGGCGAGCAGCAGTTTCTGCTGGTTCCCCCCCGATAGTTTTCCCGCGTCGAGGCGAAGAGAACGGACGCGGATATCGTAGTCCGCCACCGCTGCCTCAAGGCGGGAGAGCTCGCTCCGCTTGTCCAGAACAGCACCCGGATTGACGGCATCGAGCGCCTGAAGCGTAAGGTTCGGGCCGAGCTTCTCCTCCAGAAGGAGGCCCTTTCCCTTTCGATCTTCGGTCAGATAGACGAGACCGGCGTCCATCATCGTACGGACCGACCGGTGCCTGATCTCCTTGCCGTTGAGAACGACATTGCTCGCCTGCGAGGGACGAAGCCCCATCAGCCCTTCGATGAGTTCCGTGCGCCCCGCGCCGATCATGCCGCCGATACCGAGCACCTCGCCCGGCCGGACGTCGAAGCTGACACCATCGGAACCATGATCGACCGCCAAATCCGTAACGGAGAGGATTGGCGCGTCTTCGGTCGGAATACGCTTATGGGGATAGAGCATCTCCAGTTCGCGCCCGACCATCAGCTCGGCCATTTCACGCTGGCTGAGGCCTGCAGCAGGCCAGGTGCCGATCATCCGGCCGTCGCGCAGCACGGTGATGCGGTCGGCAAGCGCCTGCACCTCATCGAGACGGTGAGAAATATAGAGCACTGCCACGCCGTGATCGCGCAGCATCCTTACGATGTCGAGTAGCGCTGCGACCTCGTCATTGGCCAGAACAGCCGTGGGCTCGTCCAGAATGACGACTTTTCGCTCATCAAGTAGTGCGCGTGCGATCTGCACGAGCTGGCGCTGGGCAAGCGGAAGTTCACCGACACGATCTCGCGGACGCGCCGTCGAGCCGACTTTCGCAAGAAGTTCGGCGGTCCGGCGGTTCATCCCGCGATCATCGACCATCAGACCGTGGCTCATTTCACGCCCAAGAAACAGATTTTCCGCGACCGTCAGGTCCGGTGCCAGCAGAATTTCCTGGTGCACCAAAACGATGCCGGCCTGTTCCGCCTCCACCGCGTTTCGAAACCCGATCGGCTTGCCGTCCAGGAGCAGCCGACCTTCCGTCGGCGCGACATGACCGGACAACAACTTCATGAGGGTCGATTTGCCGGCGCCGTTTTCACCGATGATGGCGTGAACCTCTGCGGTACGTACATCAAGCGTGACATCGGAAAGGACGGTGATCTGGCCGTAAGCCTTGCCCAGGTTTTCGATCCGAAGGGTTGCGACCGCCGATTCCATCGGCGGCGCCAGGGAGTGAGGAGAAAGCACCGCGTTCATTCGAAAGCCGAAAGCAGCCGGTCGCGCGAACGCTCGATGTGGACGCGCATAGCTTCGGACGCTGCCTGCGGATCACCCGAGCGGAATGCCGCGAGCAGGTTCTCGTGCTCCTCGAGAGCCTCCTGCGTCACGCGCGTGTGGAACATCAGCCGGAAAATGTGCAGGTGAACATGTTGGTTCGACAGCGTGTTTCGGATGATCTCGTTGCCGGCGATCTTGAGGATCGCATCATGGAAGTGCGCGTCAGCGCGGGCGAAACGCGAATATCGCGTGTTGCGATCAACCGGCGCTGCGCCGTTGCCCATGTCCGCAGCGGAATTTTCAAGCCGCTGCAGCGCCTCGGGGGTCATGTTGATCGCTGCCAGTCTGGCGGCCTCCGGCTCGATCAGCAGGCGGAAAACGTAGAGATCCTCGAACTGCTTCCTGGTCCACTGCGGTGCAGCGCTATAGCCGACAAGATGCTCCTTGCGAACGAGGCCTTCGCGTTCGAGACGGCTCAAGGCCTCGCGGATTGGCGTTTGGGAGACGCCGATCTCACGGGCAAGCACGTCGATCGGAATCCGGGCACCGGGCGCGATCTCCAAGGACATCAGCCGATGGTAGATGTTGTCATAGACACCATCGACCACACTGCTCGGTCGAAGGCTGACCCCTCGGGCCTCCCGTTCCGCTGCGAATGCCACTTGCGTTCTCCAACTGCTTCTTGACACGCCGATATTTGTTGCAAATAAGATATCCCATGTCAAATACAATATCGTATATGATCTGATATAGGATTTTGAAATGAGGGTTGCGCCGGAACGGCTCCGAGAATTGGCGAGCGGGCTGCTCGAAGCACGCGACGTCCCTTCCGCCCATGCTCGCCTTCAGGCCGATCTTCTTCTGGAAGCCGAACTGCGCGGCCTGCCCTCCCATGGTTTGCAGCGACTGCCGATCATCCTTACTCGGCTGGACAAGGGCTTGGCCGATGGGCGAGCACGCGGAAGCGGAACATGGCGCCGACGCTCATTTCTCAGCGTCGATGGTGAGCGCGGCCTTGGGCCGGTGGTGGTCATGCAGGCCTTGGAAGCCGTGCGCCCCGTCGTGGGAGAGACAGGGATCGCCATAGCGGCGATCCGCAATACCAACCATATCGGCATGCTCGCCTATTACGCGGAGGCGGCGGCGAGGAGCGGCCTGATCTGCTTGGTCATGTCGACCAGCGAGGCACTCGTTCATCCATTCGGCGGAACGCAGGCCATGCTGGGCACCAATCCCGTCGCCATCGGAATCCCTTCCGGCGATCAGCCCTTCGTCCTCGATCTTGCGACGAGCGTCGTCTCCATGGGCAAGATCAACCATCACGCAATGCGTGGTATGCCCATCCCGCCCGGCTGGGCCGTGGACGCAGAGGGCTGGCCGACAACGGATGCGAAGGCGGCCAGGACAGGTGCCATCGCCCCGTTCGGCGGCGCCAAAGGATACGGGCTGGGCCTTGCGATCGAGCTTCTGGTCGCCGCCCTCGCCGGCTCCGAACTAGCACCCGATGTGCACGGCACGCTCGACGATATCCACGCCGCCAACAAGGGCGACCTTCTCATTATCATAGACGCGGCGGCGGGTGATGGCAGTGTCCACTCGATTGCATCCTATCTCGATCGGCTACGCGGCTCTCGCCCGTCCGATCCCGCAAGCCCAGTGGCCGTTCCCGGCGACGGCGCGCGCCAGCGCCGCGCCGCGACAGAACGCTCGGGAATAGAGCTGCCCCAACCGCTTTTGGAACATCTTTTGGCACTTGAAGCCGCGTGAATTATCGGAGGAGAAACGGAATGAACCTTTTCGGCACATTGAGAGCGCCGCGTGAGCTGCTTTTCGGCGCGGGGCAGCGGCTTGCTCTCGGAAGCATCGCCGCAAGGCTAGGCCGGCGCGCGCTTGTCATCACGGATACACGCCTCGCCGCGGATGCCGATTTCCTCATGCTCGTCAGGCAGCTAGAAGAAGCCGACATAGCGGTTGCGGTCGATAGCTCGACCCTCCCGGACGTTCCCGTCAAATCCGCGGAACAAAGCGCGGAAAATGCCCGAAACTTCTCACCCGACCTCGTCATCGGCATCGGCGGTGGCTCCTGCCTCGACATGGCCAAATGCGTGGCCCTGCTTGTCACGTATGGCGGGCGGCCACAAGACTATTACGGCGAGCATACCGTGCCCGGCCCGGTCATACCGCTGATCGCTATTCCCACCACCGCCGGCACCGGTTCGGAAGTGACACCCGTCGCCGTGCTTTCCGATGCCGAACGGAGCCTGAAGGTCGGCATTTCAAGCCCGCATCTCATTCCAACCGTCTCCATCTGTGACCCGGATCTTACCCTCTCCTGCCCGCCCGCGCTGACGGCGATCGCCGGGGCCGATGCATTGACGCATGCGCTCGAGGCCCTCACCGCAATCCGCCGCGACCCCGTTCCCGGCATCGCGCAACAGCGAGTCTTCGTCGGCAAGAACGAACTCTCCGATCAGTTCGCGCTCAGGGCCATCGCACTGCTCTGGCAGGGCCTGGAAGCGGCATGCACGAATGGCGGCGACCGTGCGGCGCGCGAAAAAGTCATGCTTGGCGCAACACTGGCAGGGCTGGCCTTTGGCGTGGCGGGAACCGCGGCCGCCCATGCCATCCAGTATCCTGTCGGCGCCCTCACTCACACTGCGCACGGTCTCGGCGTCGCCTGCCTCATGCCTTATGTCATGACATGGAACGCGCCCGTCATCCGCGCCGACCTTGCCAGGATAGCGCAGGCGGCGGGGCTGGCAGGACCCGACAATGTCATTCCCGAGCTCGTTTCCCTTTTCGCCCGGATCGGCATCCCATCCACGCTGCGTGAACTTGGGCTGGAAGAAAGCCGGCTTGCCTGGGTGGCCGAACAGAGCATCGGCATCGCGCGCCTCATTCAGAACAATCCCCGCCCCTTGAACCTCGACGAAATGCGAAACCTTGTCGCCGCCGCCTACCATGGCGACTGTTCGAGCCTGAATTGAAAAGGATTCCCACCATGACACTCCACGCCAAGATCACCGGCTATGCCGATCCCACCATGCACGCCGCCGGCCTTTACATCGGCGGCAAATGGCACAAGGGCGACGGAATCGCGGTCATGAACCCGTCCACGGGCGAAAAACTGTCCGACGTCGCGGATGCCACCGTCGAGGATGCGATGCGCGCCGTCGATACCGCAGAGGCCGCAGCGTCCGGCTGGCGGGCCACGCCGGCGAGGCAACGTTCGGAAATATTGCGCCGCTGGTTCCAACTCATGACGCAGCACGCGGAGGAACTGGCGACCCTTATCTCGCTGGAGAACGGCAAGGCGCTGCCAGACGCCCGCGGCGAAGTCGCCTACGCCGCCGAGTTCTTCCGCTGGTACGCGGAGGAGGCGGCACGTGTTCCCGGAGAATACCGCCACACGCCCTCCGGTTCACATCACATCCTCGTCGATCACGAACCGATTGGCATCGCGGTTCTGATCACGCCCTGGAATTTTCCGGCCGCCATGGCCACCCGCAAGATCGGCCCGGCGCTGGCAGCGGGCTGCACGGTGATCCTCAAGCCGGCGTCCGAAACGCCGCTGACGGCCTATGCCATGGCGCGCCTCGGAGAAGAAGCCGGCGTACCGCCGGGGGTCGTCAATGTGCTCACGACGAGCAGACCGGGCGCGGTGACCAATGCCATGCTCGCCGATCCGCGTGTGCGCAAACTCTCCTTCACCGGTTCGACGGGTGTTGGCCGGACGCTTCTCGCCGAGGCAGCAAAATCGGTCGTTAGTTGCTCAATGGAACTTGGCGGCAATGCCCCCTTCCTTGTATTCGATGACGCGGACCTGGAAGCTGCGCTGGAAGGCGCAATGATCGCCAAGATGCGCAACGCCGGCGAAGCGTGCACCGCCGCCAACCGCTTCTATGTCCAGACCGGCATATACGATGCTTTCGTCGCGGGGCTCACGGCGCGCATGGCCGCGCTGAAGGTGGGACCGGGATATGATCCCGCCACGCAATGCGGCCCCATGATCACCACGAACGCCGTCCACAAGATCGACAGGCTCGTCACCGATGCGATCGCCCTGGGCGCACGCGTAACCACCGGCGGCAAACCTTTAACAGAAAACGGTTATTTCTATCCGCCGACAGTTCTTGAAAACGTGCCCACCGACGCGGCGATCGCGCGTGAGGAAATTTTCGGCCCCGTCGCGCCTGTCTACCGGTTCGAAAATGAAGATGAGGCTGTCCGGCTTGCCAACGACACCGAATACGGCCTCGCCGCCTACATCTACAGCCAAGACCTGAAGCGCGCCATGAGGGTTGGAAAACAACTCGAAACAGGCATGCTCGGCATCAACAGGGGCCTGATGTCAGACCCGGCCGCGCCCTTCGGCGGCGTCAAACAGAGCGGTCTTGGCCGTGAAGGTGGCGTTACCGGCATACTGGAATTCATGGAGGCCAAGTATTACGCAGTGGACTACTGACAATGAGAGAGCCCATGATGACTTCCCAGGACCTCTACCGGATTCGAGACTTCGTTCCCGACTTCGACGCCATTGCCACAGAATTTGCTGAGCGCAGCCGGAAGCTCTCGGAGACGGCCGATGTTTTGGCCGATATCCGGTATGGCGCGCGTGAAAGGGAGGTTCTGGACGTCATACTCCCTTCACGTTTCAACGCCGGCGCCCCCTTGCATGTGTTTGTGCACGGCGGTTACTGGCGCTCGGGTGAAAAGGAAAACTACCGCCTTGTCGCGGCACCCGTCCTTGCTGCTGGCGGCGTCGCCGCCATCGTTGAATATGACCTGATGCCCGGCCAGCGCCTCCACGTGCTGGTCGACCAGGTGCGTCGGGCGGTGCTCTGGCTCCAGAAACACGCCAGCGATTTCGGCGCGGATCCTCGCAGGCTCACGGTCAGTGGCCATTCGGCAGGCGCACACCTTGCCTCGTTTCTTGCCGCACGGGGCCCGGAAGAGACGGCCGAACCATCCCTTCCCGAGATAAGCGGGCTTCTTCTCGTGAGCGGCATCTACGATCTTTCGGAGATTCCGGGCAGTTTTCTGCGCGACGAGGCCGAAATGACGCTGTCGGAAGCAGCGGCATGGTCACCTCTGACCTCAATTCAGCTTCATTGTCCTCAACGGATCATAGCATTCGGCACAGAGGAAACATCGCCCTTCCACCAACAGGCCACGGCTTTAACCGCACAACTCAACGCTCGGGGCAGTGTCTCGGAAATCCTCCCGCTGCCGGGTTTGAACCATATGAGCGTCGTGCTGGATTTGGCGGATCCGGCCGGTCAGTTGGGCGGCCGTGTCGCGAGCATGATCTCGTCGATTTGAAATCAAGGCACGTACGTGAGATCAACCGGTGTTAGCGGTCTCTCCGATGATTTCGGCGAGGCCGCGCAAGGGCGTTCCGTACAGCAGGAACGAGTTCCTTATGGTCGCTGTGTCGCTACGGCAGTCTTGCCATCCGGCATGGAGGACGACGTCGACCTCAAGAATGCCACCCAAGTTCTCAGGCCGACAGCAAAACCGATTGGGTCGAACCAAAGCCTGCCTTCGCAGAACGATTAACGTTTCCCCGTTCGTCGACAAGCCTTGCGCTTCGGCCCCTAAAGTATCGGCTGAACGCAGCGCTCGACTTCTATCGAATCTGGTATCCTCGAAAAACCCCGTGGGATCCGCAAAGCATCGGGTTCTAAGCGCCGAAATCTGGAAGGACGCAGTTTTTCTCGTGCACCGCGTCCTTCCCAACCCCGGAGTGTGAGGGGAGACATCCCTTACTCTCATTCAGATAGAACGGACGCGCCTTTCGACAATAGCCGTTCAAGGCCAACAACGCTCGCCCGGCTGGCGGGATCTGCGGTCGCGCTCTGGAGAGCGCAAATCTCCTAGCTGTGACGTCGGCCCGTCCAGTCATCGCCACTGCCGGAGAATGCCAACTTCGGCGGCTGCCTCCTTGAATGCCTCGGCCGCCGCAGAAGCGTCCACACGGCCTTCGATTGCTTCGATGCACGCCCTGCGCGCTGCTGCGAAAGTCTTGCCACCTTGTTTTGGCCAACTGGTCATCAGCCAAGCGAGGGCATCTCGGGTATTTGTAATGCTTTTGAAGTGGTCCCCATTGTCGATAGCTATTTCGACGGCGGGGTCCCAGAGCTCTGTCATCATCGGGATAACCTGTGTGTCCATCTATGAAGTTGCTAAAACGCCGGATGTGGCAACAGGTTTCTCCATGGGACTTTGGTCCAAAAACCGCTGACAGGTATCGGCGAGAAATCCGACCTCTGGCACAAGAGTGCCGCGGGCAAAGACGCGCGATGCGGAGCACTGTTTGCAAAGCGAGGGTGCGGGACCTTTTTGTGCCCTGCTATTTTCTACCCATTGCCATCTCGTCCCTCACCACAGGATCGTCATCAAGAAACTCTTGCTCGGCCTCCGCGCCGACTGCGTCGAAGTAGCGGCGCATGAAGGTCTGGAAAGAAGCCGCCTATGCAATGTCCGCGATATTGACGTCTCTCAATCCGACGGACCGCAGGCGCTGGATGTTCGCCTCCGCAATCGCGGGCGCGTCCACCGTGGTCTGTTTCGCATAGGTCAGCATCTCGACCTGTTGCGCAGTTAAGTCAGCGCTCCGGTATTCCTTCGGATGGCAGCGCTTGCTCCCCCCAAGGATCATTGCGGAAATAGACGTGAGGACAGTAGCTGGCCGGTACATGCTGGGCACAAACGAAGGCAATCAGGCGAAAATTCAGCAATCTCGGAGAGAAACCGTCTCGTATTTGGTAAAGGAGAGCTTCCACGGGAACGAGAACGACCGGGCGAGCAGACCAGTATTGGGTCGCCGGCCCCCTGGGCTTTCTCGGCGGCGTAAACCGCGGCAATCTCACCCGCCTCTTCCGGTTGAATTGGTTTGATGAACATGTCCCTCAGACACCGTTCGACCGCCGGCATGATAAGGTCGATCGCGCTCGCGCAGCATTGTCTATTCTCACGGCCGTCTCGATGTGATTGTTCGACAAACCGTTGCACCGGGCATTAAGTCGATCGACGTTGCTTTTTTTGCGCGGCTATTCAATTGTCTGGGGCTTTTCGTCTCCAATGGGTAGAGCGGCTCTCCCAGGGTTGAATCAGAAAACGCTCCACCGCAAGCATGCAGGCCACGAAGGAAACGGAATAGGCGAGGATGTGGGCGACCTCGAACTGCTGGAAATAGAGATGGATCCGGAAGCCGACCCCGTTTGACCGGCCAAGAAATTCGACCACGAGCACGATCTTCCAGATGACGGCGATACCGTTTCGCGCCGCGACGGCAAGCCACGGCCCAAGCTGTGGCAGGATCACGTGCCGCAACCGTTCGCGGCACGACAACCGGGCGACGAAAGCCAGATCGGCGAGAGCGGGATCCAGGGCGCGTACGCCCTGTCGCACGGTGACCATGACCATGGCGGTCTTGTTGAGTGTCACCGCGACGACCGCCGCGACCTCATTGAGGCCGATCCACAGATAACAAAGGACGATGAGCACCAGCGCGGGCAGGTTCATGAAGATCGTTACCCACGGATCGGCCCAATGATTGAAGCGCCGGAAATGACCGAGAAGGATGCCGAGCAGGGTGCCGATCGCCATTGCGAGGCCGAAGGAGACGGCAACGCGGGAAAGCGTCGCGAAGAGATCGCGTGTGAGCCGCCCGGCGGCGAGTTCCGACCGGAACACGCGCGCCACCTCGAGCGGATCCGGCAGTACCGTCCGGTCGGCCTTGAGCGCCGCAAGCGCGGTCCAGAACAGCACGAACAGGACGAGGGAAAGGATGAACACGCCACCGGACGGACGGTCGTCTAGGCTTTTCTGCATAAGACATCTCCCGTCCGCACCATAGCGGCATCCCCCATAAGCCGATCCGCGACCTTGGTCGTATGGCGGCGGCTCTCTTCCTGCATAGAAATCGGCGGGGGAGGATTGCTGCATGGGGAAAGGCCCGACACTTCAAACGGTGCTGCGGCGCGCCTTTCTCGTCGTCGGCGCAATCGTCGTGGTCGCGATCGCCGGGCTCCAGGCCGTGCGCGCCGCGCCGCTGGACCGGGAAGCGCTGCAGGCGATGATCGTGCCGCCCTATGCCCTCGGCGAAGCCGTGAACGACAAGGGTGTATGGACGCTTCTCAATTCCGGCGGCGCGGAGGCCGGTTATGTCTTCGAGACCGGTCCCCTCGCCCCGCTTCCCGGCTTTTCCGGCGCGCCCATCGATATGCTCGTGACCATCGACCTCGATGGCCGTTTTCTCGATGTCAGGCTCGTCTCGCACAATGAACCGATCTTCGTATCCGGTCTCGGCGAAGCACCCCTTCATGCATTTCTGAAGCAGTACCGCGGCCATTCGATCCGTGAGCCGCTGGTCGTCGGCACGCCCTATGGCGATGCCGGCAATGGCTCGGACCTCGTCTATCTCGACGGCGTGACCAAGGCGACGGCCTCGGTGCGAATTGCCCATGAATCGATCCTGGCCGCAACGCTCGCCGTCGCGCGCGAGAAGATGCAGGGCGTTGCAAGCGGCCCGCCCGCTTACCCCGACCCGGCGATCGATGCGGCGCTCGACTGGGCGACGCTCGTCGAGCGCGGCTATGCCCGCAACCTCAAGGTCACCAACGCCGAACTCGACGCAGCCTTCCAAAAGACCATCTGGGCGCATGACGATCCCGACGCCGCGGCGGACCCCGAGGGCCTCTACCTCGATCTGTGGGCCGTCGACATCGGGCCTCCGGCCATCGCCAGGGCTGTGCTGAGCAATGACAGCCTTGCCGATCTTCAACGCCTTCTTCGGGTTTCGCCTGACGACGAACCCGTTCTCGTCATCGACGCGGGCCGCCACGGCCTCGTCTCGCAGGATTTCGTGCGCAATACGGCACCGGACCGGCTCTCGGCGGAACAGGACGGCCTGCCCCTCGCGCTGCGTGATGCCGACATGCTGGTGGAGACGCAGGACGGCGTGCCACACGGCACGCGCATGGTCCTGCGTATCGACCGCCGCCTCGGCTTCGACCCGACGCGGGAGTGGACGCTGGCGGCGCAGGCCGTGCGCGCGCATGGGATGCTGAAGCCGGAAAGCGGATCCGCCCATTTCCCGCTCACCCTCAAGGCCGACGGGCAGTTCTTCGCTCGCCCGCAGATCTCCGTTGCCCTGCCCGCATGGCAGGCGGCGATGGTCTCCCGCAAATGGGATCTCGCCCTTCTCTTTCTTTTGCTTGCCGGCCTGCTCGCCGCCGTCGGTCCGGGCATGCACAGACTTGCAAGGCCTGCGGTACTGCGCCCTGCGCGGCTCGGCTTTCTCGCCCTCGTCATCGGGTTCGTCGGATGGTGGGGCCAGGGCCAGCTATCGATCGTCACACCGCTTGCCGCGCTTCGGACGGCAATGGGTGGCGGCAACCTCGCCGTGCTGCTGTACGACCCGTTCTCGCTCATGATCTGGAGCGCGACCATCATCGGCTTCCTGCTCTGGGGGCGCGGCCTGTTCTGCGGCTGGCTCTGCCCCTTCGGCGCCATGCAGGAATTTGCCCACCACGCCGGCCGCCTGCTGCGACTGCCGCAATGGAACCCGTCCCCGGCGTGGGACGCCCGGCTCAAGGCCGGGACGTGGCTGTCGCTTGCGGCCCTCGTCGCCATTGCCGTGTTCGCACCGGAAAGGGCGGAAACGGCGGCCGAGATCGAACCCTTCAAGACGGCCGTCACCACCGGCTTCCAGCGCGAATGGTACTATGTCGCCTATGCCCTCTTCTGGCTGGCCCTGGGTGCGATCACCTTCAAGGGCTTCTGCCGCTACCTCTGCCCGCTTGGCGCCCTGATGGCGTTGGGCGGCCTGCTCCGCACACGCAGATGGATCCCGCGACGCGTGGAATGCGGCTCGCCCTGTCAGCTCTGCCGCGTGCGCTGCCCCTATGGCGCCATCAAGAAGACAGGCCATATCGCCTATTCCCAATGCTTCCAGTGTCTCGATTGCGTGTCGATCCATGACGACACGGCGCAATGCGTGCCGCTGGTGCTTGCCGCGCGAAAGCGCGCATCACAGCCGGCGGGAGCCCAGCCATGAAGCGGCGGCGCTTTCTCTTCATCGCCGCGGCGACGGCATTTGGCGGCCCTGCGCGCGCCGAGATCACGACATGGCAGGCCGATATGCTCGGCGGTACGGTGCGTATCGACCTGCGCGGCCCGCGCGCGCTTTCCGCCGATGTCGTGCGCAACGTCGGCGCCACCATAGCCGAGGTCGAGGCCGCAGCCAGTCTGTTCAAACCCGCCTCGGCTTTGCGCCGTCTCAATGCCGCCGGCCGTCTTGACGAGCCGCCCGCCGCCTTGCTCGATCTGTGCAGCCTGGCTGATGATCTCTACCGTCGTACCGACGGGCGCTTCGATCCGACGGTTCAACCGTTATGGCGCGCCCTTGCCGAAGGCCGCGATACCGCGGATGCAAGGGCCGCGATCGGCTGGAACCGGGTGCGGATCGGAACGCCCATCCGGCTCGACGATGGCCAGGCGCTGACCTTCAACGGGCTTGCACAGGGGTATGCGGCGGATCGGGTACGCGCCCTGCTTCGCAAGGCAGGCTATAATCAGGCTCTTGTCGAAATGGGGGAATACGCGACGATCGGCGGACCATTCACCGTCGCAGTGGAGGATCCGGACATCGGTACCGTTGCGGTCCGGCGGCTGACGGGAAATGCCATCGCGACCTCCAGCCCGGCCGCCATGCGCATTGGCGGCAGCTTTCATATCCTCGGACCGAAGCGTGAGGCCCCATGCTGGTCAACGATTTCGGTGGAGGCGGACGACGCCGCCATGGCCGATGGTTTCTCGACAGCGTTCTGCCTGATGCCAGCCGACGACATACGCGCCACCCTGCTTCGGGCACCGTCCATCGCGCGGGTTACGGCGGTCGACCTTTCCGGCGACGTCTCGACCTTCGTTCGCTAGCGTTGCGGCGCGGTGAACGTCAGGCCGTGCGCAGCGAAAATGCGCGCGATCTCGCCGTCGTTGAGCGCGGCCTGGATGGCGTCGTCAACCGCATAGGCAAGATCCTTGTGCTGGAAGTTGATCCCGACGCCAAGCGTCCACTGGCCACGGCCAAAGCCCACGAGCGGTGGCGAGTGCACCTTCAGCCCTGCCTGCGGATGACGGGTGAGCCCCTCTTCCAGCTCGGCACGCGGCCCCATGGCAGCCTTGGTATCCCCTTCCGCCAATCCGTCCATCGCAGCGCCGGTCGAGCGATAGCGGTGGATCTTGTCGACGGATCCGATCAGCGATGTCAAGTAGAAATCGGCGATCGAGTCGTTTTCGACCGCGACCGGATCGAAGCGGAAGAAGGCTGGCGACGGCGCCTTCTCGGTGTAGTCTGCTGCACGGTAGGCGATCGCCACGTTTTCGGCGGCATATTGGCCCGTGAAGGTCACCTGCTCGATACGACAGACGAGTGCGCTGTCATAGGGCACATGCAGCATGACGTCGCTGACCCGCCCCCCGACAGCCGCTCCTTTCCAAACGTAGTTCAAGAGGTCGGCCTCGAGGTTTTCCCCGGAGGCCACCAACCTGAATTTCGCCTCCAGGCCAAGGGCCTTGGCAATCACCCGGCCGATGTCGATGTCCACACCCGCGGGCTTGCCCTTTTCCTCATAGGACCACGGAGCATAGTTCTCATAGACGGCGAACTCGATCCACCCTTCCTCGACAATGCGATCGAAACTCCGGCCGACATCCTGCGCGAACGTGTTCTGCGGCTTGGGTTGGGGCTTGTAATCCTCGCAACGTGCGAGAGCCCCGCCCGGCAAGGCGAAGCCGATCAGGATCCCGATAAGGGCGCGGGTCAGCATGGCGGTCTATTGCGTGGCGGAAAGGCCGACGGTCAGGACTTCTGCCGCCTTTTTCCAGCTTTCCGGTTTGTCGGAGAGGATGCGGGCGGCTTCATAGGTGACGCTGTCGGCAATCGGCGCGCCGGAAGCTGTCTTCACATCGGTTGCGATCGTCTCAAGTTCCTTTTTCAGGGCTGCCGTATCCGACACCTTGCCGCTGCCAAGTTCGTCGCGGATCTCATGAAGGCGCTTGGCGTGGGCGTCGAGCGCGCCATCCTCCGGCCGTGTCTCGACATAGGTGCGGATCGCCCAGGCCGCTTTCTGACCGAGAATGTCGCCGAAGGCAGGCATCTTCGTCGTGCCGTCCTGCGTATAGCCGTGACGGAAACGCTCGATGAACCATTCGTCGCCGACTTCCTCCGCCTCGAGGAAGCGCAGGTCAGGCGCAAGACCGCCGGAAACAGCGCCGAGGCCATGACAGCGCGCGCAGTTCTGGTTGAAGCCCGAAGCACCGATCTCAACAGCCTTCAGCCAGGTTTCGTGCCCTGCCTTGGCCTCGCGGTAGGGGTTTTCCGTCAGCCACTCTTCGCCCACTTCGGGCAGCGCGTCCGTGTTGACCGGTTGCGGCGCCACGTCGCCATGGGCGACCACCAGGCTCGTCGTTGCTAAAAGGATGGCTGCGGCAATCCCGCCACGAATTGTGTTGGCCGACATACGGTCCTCCCTCGCATTCAAGACTGCCGGTTTTCTACGGCAGGCAAGCCGCGCCGCGATATGCGACCTAGGTCTCCCCACCCCATGGCACCAAGGTCGTATTTCGGCGTTGGCCGGGTATGGCCATGCTGGCAGCCGGGAGGACATGAAATGCCGACAAGTCTTGCACCGCGCTGCGGAAGCCTTGGGCTTGCGGCCGCGATCGTCTGCCTGGCGTCCTCGGCCGCTGCCGGGATTGACATACCGATGACCTATCTCCGGCAGCGGATGAATGCGCCGCCGGTGCTGTCCAACCTCGACCCCATACCGGAAAATCGCGGCGTTGCGGGCGCGAACGTCGCGCTGGCGGATGTCAGGACAACCGGCGGCTTCCTCGGGCAGAACTACAGTCTCGCCGTGGTTTCCGTCGAACCGGGTGGGGACTTTCTGGACGCGGCGCGAAAGGCCCTCGCCGTTTCGAGGATCGTCTTCCTCGACGCCACGACGGAGAGCCTTCTCGCCGTCGCCGACCTGCCGGAGGCGAAGGGCGCGTTGCTCTTCAACATTGCCTCGGGCGCGCGGCGGCTGAGGGATGCCGATTGCCGCGCAAACCTCCTCCATACCATGGCGGAGGACGCCATGCGCACCGATGCACTCATGCAGGTGCTCAAGGCCCGGCGCTGGACACGCACCGTGCTGATCGTCGGGCCGAAGCCGGAAGACAAGGCGTATGCCGAGACGTTGCGCACATCCGCGCGCAAGTTTGGCGTCGATATCCTCGCGTCCAAGGACTGGACATTCAACACGGACCTGCGCCGTGCCGCCGGCCAGGAGATTCCGCTCTTCACACAGGATTTTCCCGACCATGACGTCCTGCTGATCGCGGACGAGGCGGACGATTTTGCGCGCTATGTCCAGGACAACACCTGGCTGCCGCGTCCCGTCGCCGGCGCGGACGGGCTTCGCGGGGAAGGTTGGGCGCCGGTTCTCGAGCAATGGGCGGCTGTGCAGTTGCAGAACCGCTTCGAGAAGGCGACCGGCCGCGACATGGGTTCGCGCGACTATGCTGCCTGGACGGCGCTGCGCACCGTCGGCGAGGCGGTGACACGCACCAATTCCGCCGATCCCGCGGCGCTTCGCGCCTTCATCCTTTCCGACAAATTCGCGCTGGACGGCTTCAAGGGGCGCAGCCTCAGCTATCGCGCCTGGAACGGCCAGCTTCGACAGCCGATGGCGGTCGTCAATGCCCGCGCTCTGGTCGAACTGGCTCCGCTCGAGGGGTACCTGCACCAGATCAATGAAATGGACACGCTGGGGCTCGACCGCCCCGAAAGCGCCTGCGCCGCCTTTGGAGAATGACATGCGATTTGCGCCCCTTCTGCTCGCCCCTCTCCTCTTGGCTGCGCCGCTGCAAGCCATCGCCGGGGAAATCTGGGTGACGAACGAAAAGGACGATACGATTTCCGTCATCGACACGGCCACACTGGAGGTGACGCGCACGATGAGGACCGGTGAACGGCCACGCGGCATCACCTTCAATTCGGATCACAGCCGCGTCTACATCTGCGCTTCCGACAGCGACACGGTGCAAGTCATGGATCCGGCGACGGGTGCAATCCTGCATGACCTGCCTTCCGGCGAAGATCCCGAGCAGTTCGTGCTGGCACCGGACGACAGGCATCTTTGGATCGCCAACGAGGACGACGCGGTCACCACTGTCGTGGATGTCGATACGCGGCAGGTGGTCGGCCAGATCAATGTGGGCATCGAGCCGGAGGGCATGGCCGTCTCGCCTGACGGGAAGATCGTCATAACCACCTCCGAAACGACGAACATGGCGCACTGGATCGACACGGGGAAGAAGACCATCTTCGCCAACACGCTCGTCGACTCCCGCCCCCGGCACGCCGAATTCGCCAAGGGGGGAACGGAACTCTGGGTCTCCTCGGAGATCGGCGGAACGATCACCGTCTTCGATGTCGCGACACAGGCGGAAAAGGCGAAGATCCGTTTCGAGATCACGGGTGTGAATGCCGATCTCATCCAGCCTGTGGGCTTCGAGTTCACACCCGACGGCAAGACCGCCTTCGTCGCGCTTGGCCCGGCCAATCATGTGGCCGTCATCGATACCAAGACCTTTGCCGTCGAAAAATACGTGCTCGCCGGACGCCGCGTCTGGCACCTCGCCTTCTCGCCGGATCACAAGCAGCTTTTCACCACCAACGGGGTGTCCGGCGACGTGACCGTCGTCGATGTCGCGACACTCGAACCCGTGAAGTCCATCAAGGTCGGCCGCTTCCCCTGGGGCGCGGCGACCCGGCCATGAACGGCCATGAATTTGTAAGGGAGGTTTGAATGAAAAAAGCACTTTTTGTGGCCTTGATCCTTGCTGGCATTCCGTTGGTCGCCGCTGCCGAGGATGACGACGACGCCAAGCCGGAGACCGGCATGGGTCTGGCGGGTGTTCTGTCGAAATCCAATCGCGAAACGCTTCCCGAACTTACGCTGTCGGCCGGAAAGCCCATCGCCACGGGTCCGCTGACGCTGAAGTCGGGCAAATATTACACGCTGAAGATCGAGGCGGACGGCAGCCAGGAGCTGGCGCTGGAAGGGGCCGGTTTTTTCCGCGCCGTGTGGATCAACGAAATCGTCATCGAAGGCATCGAGATCCGGCCGCTCGGCATCGACTCCATCGAGTTTGATGAGGCGGGCGAAGCGGAAATCAGCTTCGTTGCCGTAAAACCGGGCAGCTACCACCTGAAAATTCCCGGCAGCACAGGTGACAACCAGCAGGTCGTCATCACCATAGAGTAACGGCCATGGGCGGCTTGACGGTCGAGGGGATCAGCCATGACTGGGGCGCGCGGCGCGCATTGGATGCCGTGTCCTTTTGCGTCGAGCCCGGCCACTTCTGCGCCCTGCTCGGCCCGAACGGCGCTGGAAAGTCGACGCTCTTTGGCGTGCTGACGCGGCTCTTCACGCCGAAGAGCGGCCGCATCGCCATTGCGGGCTACGATATGAACCAGCAGCCAAGAGCCGCGCTTGCCCATATGGGCGTCGTCTTCCAGGCCTCGACGCTCGATCCCGATCTTACGGTCAAGCGCAACCTGCTTTATTTCGCCGCCCTGCACGGCCTTTCCGGAAAGGAAGCAGAGATGCGGGCCATGGCCGCACTCGAACAGCTCGGCATGGCAGACCGTGCCGGCGAGAAGGCAGCGAAACTGAATGGCGGGCACCGCAGGCGCATGGAGATCGCCCGCGCTCTTCTCCACCGGCCGAAGGTCCTGCTGCTCGACGAGCCGACCGTCGGGCTGGACGCAGCCTCGCGCATGGCCATCACCGCGCACGTGCATGATCTGGCATTACAGGGTCTGACCATACTCTGGGCAACGCACCTCGTCGACGAGATCCGTGCGGCGGACCGGCTCGTCATTCTCCATCACGGCCGCGTTCTTGCCGATGGCGAGGCGGGTCCCATCGGTGGCGGGGATCTGACGGCGCGCTTCCTCACGCTCACGGGAGACCGGGCATGACGACGGAGGCATTCGGCGCAATCGAACAGAAACCGGCCGGCATCCCGCGTGCCCGCCCCTTCGTTGCGCTGGGGGCGATCCTCCATCGCGAGGCGTTGCGCTTCCTCGGCCAACGCGGGCGGCTGGTCGCCGCGCTCGTGCGGCCGCTCGTCTGGCTTTTCGTCTTCGCGAGCGGCTTTCGCGCAGCACTCGGCCTTTCGATAACGCCGCCCTATCAGACCTATATCACCTACGAGATCTACATCGTGCCAGGCCTCGTCGGCATGATCCTTCTCTTCAGCGGCATGCAATCCTCGCTCAGCCTTGTCTACGACCGGGAGATGGGTTCGATGCGGTTGCTTTTGACCGCGCCGCTGCCGCGCTGGTGGTTGTTGTCGTGCCGGCTTCTGGCCGGCAGCCTCATCGCCGTCCTGCAAGCCTTTGCATTCCTTGCCATCGCGGCCCTCTACGGCATCCGTTTTCCTTTGATCGGCTATCTCGCCGCAGCGCCCGCAATGGCCGCCGCCGCGGTCATGCTCGGTGCGCTCGGGCTTCTGCTCTCCTCCTTCATCCGCCAGCTGGAGAACTTTGCGGGGGTCATGAACTTCGTGATCTTCCCGATGTTCTTTCTATCGTCCGCGCTGTACCCGCTTTGGAAGATGGCCGAGGCCTCGCCGCGTCTGCGTGACCTGTGCGCGCTCAACCCCTTCACCCATGCCGTCGAACTGATCCGCTTTGCCCTTTATGCCCGGTACAACCTGACGGCGCTCGCCGTCACGCTCGCCGCCTTCGTCATCTTCGGCCTCATCGCCATCTGGGGATATGACCCCGCCCGCGGCCTGACCGCACGCAAAATCTGAAGTGGAGAACCGTCATGCGCCTTGCGATCCTTGCGGCCAGCCTGGTGCTGTCCGCCACTGCCGCGCTACCGCAAGTGGATGCGGACGGCGGCGGCACGCTCAATCCGGAAGAACTGACGCTGAACCGCGTCATGCAGGATGTCGCCGAAGGCCGGACCAACATGACCGTCTGTGCAGCGGGCTACTACATCACGAAATCCGGACGCCATGCCATGGCGCGCGATCTCTTCGAGCGCTGTGCCGCGGCAGGCTGGACGGGCGCGATGACGTGGATGTCGCAACTCGAGGACAATGGCCTTGGCGGTATCGAGGATCCGGATGCTGCCGCCGAATGGGACCGCCGGGCGGCGGAGGCCGGCGATCCCGTCGGCAAGTTCAACTACGGCCTTGACCTGATGCGCGGCCGCGGCGTCGTCGAAAACAGGCTGCTTGGCCGGCGCTACATCGACGAGGCGGCGCGGCAGGGTCTTGCGCCCGCCCGCACGCTCAAGGGCGCCGGCTATGATCTCGGCGTCGTGACGCCCGACGCGGACAACTGGAAATACGCCCCTGCCTTCTGATCTTGCGCGACAAGGCGCGCCGGACGTCCCTCCAGGCGAAGGACACGGCCGGCAAGCCGCTCGGCTTCGGCCTCCACATGCGTAACGATGAGGGCCGCACAGGGGCGCGCGGTCCTCAGGTCTTCGAAGACGCGCATCATGTCTGTGGCAAGCGCCGGATCGAGACTGACGAAGGGCTCGTCCATCAGCAGGAGATCCGGCGCGCCGGCGAAGGCGCGCGCGAGCGAAAGCCGCCGCTGCTGGCCAAGCGACAGCGCGCCGGGAAACCGGCCGCCCAAACCGGCGAGACCGACTTTCTCAAGCCAGCACTGCGCCTCGTCTTCGGTTATTCGGGCGATGATCGTCAGGTTCCGAAGGGCGGTGCGCCATGGAAGGAGGGTGGGTTCCTGGAAGACGACGGCGAGCCGCTCCGTTGCTTCGCGGCGCCCGCAAAAGGTCCGGTCGAGGCCAGCGGCGATCCTCAAGAGCGACGTCTTGCCGACGCCGGAGGCCCCCGTTAACGCGACCGTCTCCCCGGGCAGCAATGAAAGGGCGATCGGGCCAAGCACGCGGCCGGGACCGCCATGGCCGAGATCGAGCCGGAGCACCGGCTCAGCTGCCGGGGTGATGGAAGACGCCATCGGGCAGTTCTTTCAGGTCGCCGACGAGATCAGCGCCGCCAAGCTTGGTCATCAGCGCCAGCATGCGGGCGGCGGCGGCTTCATCGACGGGCCCCCGCTTCGGAATTCCGGCGAGAAATCCTGCCCTCAGCGCTTCGAACTCGGCATCGTTTGCGGCCTTCATCATCGGACGGATGCGTTCCCAGGCAGCCGGGTCGGAAGCGAGCCTCTCCTTGGCCTCGCGCGAAGCTGCTGCGATCGCCTCGCCAAGGCGCGGACTGGCCTTGAGCACCGGGCCGCGCACCACATAGCCGAGGAGCGGCGTTTCGGGATCGAGCCCGAGGGCTTGCGCCGCCTGCTCGACGCTGACCAGCGTGCGCATGCCCGCCGCCTGCATCCTGGCACCGAAATTCCAGAAGTTCAGCGCGCCCTGCAGCTCGCCGTCCAGGGCGGCCTTGTAGATGAGCGGCGGCGCGCCAAACAATTGCTCGGTCGTCGCGGACAGATCGATGCCTTCGACCTTCTGCGCATAGGCGCGCAGGATCAGCCAGCTCTTGTCGATGGGGCTGCCGGCAACGCCGATTTTCCCGCCCTTGAGGTCCGCGAGCGTTTTGGCCGGACTGTCGGCCGGCACCATCAGCCCGCCGACGGCCCGGGAATAGGGGATGAAGACGAAATCCCGGCCGGCGGCGCGCTCGCGCGCCACCCAAAGCCAGTCGGAGACGATCATGTCCACATCGCCGGCAAGAAGCGCGATCTGCGCCGCGGGCGCACCGGCGACATCGATCACTTCCAGAGAGAAGCCGTTCGACGTGTCGAGCCCATAGTGGCGGATCGTGTCTGCTTCCCAATTCACCGTGCCGGAAAGCTGGAGCGCGGCGCGCAAGACAGGCGGGGCTGCGCGCACCGGCGCAAGCGACAAAAGGGCCGCGGTGAATGCGCCGAGCAGCAGAATAAGGCCTTTCATATGCTCCCTCCTCCCTGGTCTCGTGATGCTAGCGACCTGGCGCGGGCCTCGCCATACGACCTATTGACGGGGGGCAAAGCCGCCGCAAACGCACGGGAGGCCGGATTTTACGACCAAGGTCCAATTCAACCCTTTCCGAACTGCGCCGATGATCCCGATCGTGGAGCCCGCGTCCTGCTGCGGGCATGGAGTGGGAGGATGCCATGAAGAAACTCGTTCTGGCCGCAATCGCGGCCATCGCCTGTTCGAGCGCCGCGTATGCCGGCGTGACGGAGGCCGATCTTGCCAAGGATGCAGAAACCGTCGGCGACGTCCTTACCAACGGCATGGGCCGCAATCTGCAGCGCTTTTCGCCGATGGAGACGTTGAACACCAAGAACGTCAAGAATCTCGTTCCCGCCTGGGCCTTCTCGCTCGGCGGTGAAAAGCAGCGCGGCCAGGAAAGCCAGCCGATCATCTATGACGGCATCATGTACATCACCGGCTCCTACAGCCGCCTCTACGCCATCGACGTCAAGACCGGCAAGGAAGTCTGGCAGTACGACGCACGGCTGCCTGAAGGCATCCTGCCCTGCTGCGACGTCGTCAACCGCGGTGCGGCGATCTTCGGCGACAACATCTATTTCGGCACACTCGACGCGCGCCTCGTCGCCCTGAACCGCAAGACCGGCGACGTCGTGTGGAACAAGAAGCTCGCGGATTACAAGGAAGGCTACAGCTATACCGCAGCCCCGCTGATCGTGAACGGCCTTGTCGTGACGGGCAATTCCGGCGGCGAATTCGGCATCGTCGGCGAGGTGCAGGCGCGCGATGCCGAGACCGGCGAACTCGTCTGGACACGCCCCGTCATCGAAGGCCACATGGGCACCTTCAAGGGCAAGGAAAGCACGATGACCGGGACGCTGAATGCGACCTGGCCCGGCGACATGTGGAAGACCGGCGGCGGCGCAACCTGGCTCGGCGGTTCCTATGATGAAGAAACCAAGACGCTGGTTTTCGGCGCCGGAAACCCCTCGCCGTGGAACAGCCACCTGCGCAATGCCGGCAAGCCCGTCGAGGGCAACAAGGGCGACAACCTTTATGCCGCCTCGCGCCTCGGCATCGACCCCGAGAACGGCGAGATCAAGTGGCATTTCCAGACGACGCCCCGCGAGGGCTGGGATTTCGACGGCGTCAACGAGGTTGTTCCCTTCGTCGACAAGGATGGCAACAAGCGCTTCGCCACCGCGGACCGCAACGGCTTCTTCTACGTGCTCAACCGCGAAGACGGCAAATTCGTCTCCGCCCATCCGTTCGTGAAGGACATTACCTGGGCCAAGGGGATCGATGAGACGGGTCGTCCGATCTACAATGAAGACAATCGTCCGGGCGACGCCGCGGAAGCGGCTGACGGCGCCAAGGGCCAGCAGGTCTTCGCCGTGCCGTCGTTCCTTGGCGGCAAGAACTGGATGCCGATGGCCTACAGCCCGAAGACCGGCCTGTTCTATGTGCCGTCCAACGAATGGGGCATGGACATCTGGAACGAACCGATCACCTACAAGAAGGGCGCCGCCTATCTTGGTGCCGGCTTCACCATCAAGCCGCTCTTCGAAGACCACATCGGCAGCCTGAAGGCCATCGACCCGAACACCGGTGAGATCAAGTGGGAATACAAGAACGGCGCCCCCCTGTGGGGAGGCGCGATGACCACCGCCGGCGGCCTCGTGTTCTTCGGCACCCCGGAAGGCGACTTCGTTGCACTCAACAACGAGACGGGCGAGGAACTCTGGAAGTTCCAGACCGGCTCGGGCATCGTCGGCCAGCCGGTGACCTGGGAACAGGACGGCGAGCAATATGTCTCGATCATCTCCGGCTGGGGCGGCGCCGTTCCCCTCTGGGGCGGGGAAGTCGCCAAGAAAGTGAACTATCTCAACCAGGGCGGCATGGTGTGGACATTCCGTCTGCCAAAGCAACTGGCCTCGCTGAACTGAGATCTGGAGCCGGGCGGAAACGCCCGGCTTTTCTGCTTTCGCCCTGAGCAATAGGCCGATGAAGACGGACGAATTCGATGCTAAGCTATCGCCAGCCCTATCGGGAATTTCGCATGTTACCAGTTTTGATGCCGGAAAAACCTGTGCGCGTGCTGAAGTCGGCGCTGATCGTGGATGATCATCCGCTGTTCTGCGATGCGCTGGCGATGACCCTGACGGGCCCGGTCGGCATTGCGGAAGTGGACGCTGTCGGCACGCTGGAAGCGGCGCTGACGCGGCTCACGACCGGTCCCCTGCCCGACGTCGTGGTCCTCGACCTCAACCTGCCGGACGTGAACGGCCTCGACGGCGTGGTGCGCCTGCGACAGACAGCACCGGAAACACCGATCGTCGTCGTCTCGTCGCTCGACGAGGTCCGCATCGTGCGCGCGGCGCTGAAGGCGGGCGTCAACGCCTTCGTGCCGAAGCATGCGTCACGCGAGGAGTTTCGCGAGGCCTTTTCCGTCATTGCGCGTGGAGAAATCCATGCGAGCCGTCTCGCGCTCGACGGGTCGGCGCCAAGCCCTTCCGAGGAAGCCGTCAAACGGCTCGCACTTCTGACACGGCAACAGGCGCGCATCCTGCAACTGGTCTGCGCCGGACGAATGAACAAGCAAATCGCCTACGAGCTCTCTATCGCGGAGACGACGGTCAAGGCGCATGTGACGGCCATCATGCGCAAGCTCGGCGTGCAGACACGCATGCAGGCGGTGCTCTTCGCGCAGGAAGCCAGCTTTGCGACGATGGTGACGGACGCCTAAGACCATCGGCTAAGAACCCCATTCGACGCTGGCGCCCGGCCGTGACGGATGCTTTAAAATGGAGGCGGGGGAACGGCGGAGGAGGCCATCGCCCGTGGACGAACAATACATGGCCCGTGCGCTCGTTTCCGCGCATGAGAATCGTCCGGTCGAGCGCCTGGCAGCAAGCCTTGGCCCCGGCCCGTTTTCGCTTGTCCTCCTCTTCGTCTCGCCGGAGGCGGATGTCTCCGAGGTCGTCTGTAACGCCGCGCATGCATGGCCGGGCGCGAAAATCGCCGGTTGCACGACGGCAGGCGAAATCTCGGGCGACGGCTATGACGAAGAGAGCATTGTCGCCATCGGCTTCCTTGCCCGTCACTTCGCTGCCGAGACCCTGCTCGTTCAAGACCTCTCCAAGCTTGTTGCGAGCGAACTTTCCGAAGCCTTGCTGCACATTCGTCAGGCACTCGCGCGCGATCACGGCCATCTGCCGCACGAATTCGCCCTCCTTCTCGTCGACGGCTTGTCCGCGCGGGAGGACGAGCTTGCCTCGGCCCTGGCTTCCGCGACGGGCGCCATGCCGCTGATCGGCGGGTCGGCAGGCGACGGCACGCATTTCCGCGAGACGCTGGTTTTCGATGGCACGCGGCTTCTGGCGAATGCCGCCGTCATTTCGGTCATGCGCGGCGCCTGTCCGCTGCGTCCCTTCAAGATGGACCATATCAAACCCACCGAGCGGCGCATGGTTGTGACGGAGGCTGATCCTGCCGCCCGCATCGTTCGGCGCATCAACGCCGAGCCGGCGGTGCATGAATATGCCCGCCTCATCGGCATGGAACCGGAAAGCGTCAACACGCTGACATTCGCCATCCATCCCCTCACCGTCCGCATGGGCGAACGCCATCACGTGCGTGCGATCCAGCGCGTCCTGCCCTCGGGCGAGCTTTTGTTCTTCTCGGCAATCGATGAGGGCATGGTCCTGACGATCGCCCAGCCGCACGACCTCGTCGGACACCTGTCGGCCGAGCTGCAGTCCCTCAGGGAACCCGCAGATCCCGTTGCCGTGCTCGCCTTCGACTGCATCCTTCGACGCATCGAAGCGCAGGAACGTCAGATGACTGGCCGCGTCTCCGAACTTCTGCGCCAGCACAGGGTGATCGGCTTTTCCACCTATGGCGAACAGATCGGCCCGATGCACATCAATCATACGATGACGGGCTTTGCATTCTATCCGCCCGGCACGGTCGTTTCGGACGATACGCCATGAGCGGGCGCATCTCCGACGGACTGTTCGATCCCGCCGATGGCGACGGTCGTAACCTGGAAAAGATGCTCGTCATCGCCGATGCGTTGATGCGCCATGTCGAGCAGAACACCGGCGACCGCGGAGCCGCCTTCGAGCAGTTCCGCCGCGCGGCCATGCTCGAGGAGCGGGTGCGGCAACGCACGCGGGATCTGGAATCGACCCTGAAGCTCCTGAACGACGCCAACAGCGCCGCCGAGCGCGCGCGGCGGGATCTGTCGCAGGCCATCGAGGCGATCGAGGAAGGCTTTGCACTTTTCGATCCCGCGGACGTTCTGGTGCTGTGCAACTCGCGCTTCTGCCGCGACCTTGCCGACGTGAGGCCGGCACTGTCCCCCGGCATTACCTTCACCGCCTATGTCGAGACGGTGAGCCGCTCGGCAAGGCTCGCCTTGCCCCGCGGCGTGACGCCGGCAAGCTGGGCGGCGGAACGCATGCGGCTGCACCGCGCGCGGCAGGTCTTCAACGTCGGGCTTTCCGGTGACCGGTGGCTTCAGGTGAGCGAACAGCGCACCGCCGACGGCGGCACCGTCATCCTTCAGACCGATATTACCGACCTGATCCGCATGGAGCGCTCGGAACGCGGCAAGCTCCTGGACGATCAGGCGCGCATGATCCGCGCCACGCTGGAGCATATCAATCAAGGCGTCGGTATCTTCGACGCCAACCGGCGCCTCGTCGGCTGGAACAGCCGCATCGCGCAATTGCTCGATATTCCTGCCCGCCTCTTGCGGCGCGGTATCCCTTTTGCGTTGCTGGCCAACCGTATCCGACACGCCATTACGCTTGGCGACGGCTTTTCCGGCGAGATGCTGCGCCAGTGGATCGACGGCGGCTTGCCGCGCGGCCCCCTCTCCTTCGAGGTCACCCACGCATCGGGCATCATCCTTGATGTTTTCGCACAGGAGATGCCGGGGCGCGGCTTCGTGATGTCCTTTGCCGACGTGACGCGTGAACGGCTCGCAATCCACGCCATGATCCGCGCCAACAACTCGCTGGAAGCGCGCGTCGCCGCCCGCACGGGGGACCTTGCTCAGGCACTGGCGGAGGCCGAGCGCGCGAATTCCGCGCGCGTACGCTTCGTCGCGGCCGCCAGCCACGACCTTCTGCAGCCGCTCTCGGCGGCCAAGCTGTTCGTTGCCGCAGCCCGCGACGACGCGGAGCAGACCCCGCTGCGCGGGACGCTGGAAAAGGCGCACAACGCGCTTGTCAGCGTCGAGAACATTCTGGGGGCCTTGCTCGACATCTCGCGCCTGGAGGCCGGCGGCACGGCGATGGATGTCGGGCCCGTGTCGCTTTCGCTGCTCCTGCGCCAGCTCACCGACGAATTTGCGCCAATCGCAGCCCGCAAGGGGCTGCGGCTCGACATCCTGCCCTGTGCCCTGACCGTTTCGAGCGACCCGACCTATCTGCGCCGTATCCTGCAGAACCTCATCAGCAACGCGATCCGCTATACGGCTAGCGGCCGTATTCTCGTCGGCCCGCGCCGTTCCGGCGGACAGGTGCGCATCGAGATCCACGATACGGGGCCGGGCATCGAAGCCGACCAGCAGAAGGCGATCTTCCGCGAGTTCCACCGTGTTCAGGGCTCCGCCTCGGCGTCGGAGGGCATGGGGCTCGGCCTGGCCATCGTGGAACGCGCCTGTGCGCTTCTCGGCCACCGGCTGGCCCTGCATTCGCAAGTAGGGCGCGGCACCTGCTTTTCCGTGGAACTCACACCCGTGGCGCCGCATGCCAGTCCCAGCTACCGCGAGGCGACGCCGGTCATACCGGATGAACCCGGCGACAACAGCGACCGGATCGCCCTTCTCGTCGAAAACGATATGGACCTTCGCCGCGCGATCGCCCTCTTGCTTGAACGACGCGGCGTCAGCGTGCTCGAAGCCGCGAGCGGCGAGGAGGCGCTCTCGTTGCTGGAGGAAATCGGCATCGTACCGGACCTCTATCTGGTCGATCAGCAGCTTGACGGCGCCATGACCGGCATCGAGACCGTCGAGGCCCTGCATGCGCAACATGGCGAACGTCCCACCCGGATTCTGACCGCCGATCGCAAACCGCAGACGCGGATGGCGGCCGAAGCGGCGGGCATCGAGATCATGTACAAGCCCATTGCCGCCGACGCGCTGGAGGCCTTCGTGTTGCATGCCGGCTAGAAGCATTTCCAGCCGAAGCGGGATGGTGTTGTCATAATACAGTGAAAACAATAGGATAGAACGTTCCGATGAACCGGATTTCACAGGAAATGCTCTAAGCGCGAGGCTGGCACCAAGGTCGCATTGCGACGACGCCCACCCCATGGGACATCCCTTCAACCGATCTGGAGGAGATGCCCATGAAGAAACTTATCGCAGCAGCAACCCTGATGGTCCTCGCAAGCAGCATGGCAGAGGCCGCCGAGCATGTGGTCAAGATGATGAACAAGGGCGAGAGCGGAAACATGGTTTTCGAACCGGCCGCGGTCGCCGCCGCGCCGGGCGACACGATCCGTTTCACGCCGACCGACAAGAGCCACAATGTCGAGAGCATCAAGGGCATGCTTCCCGAAGGCGTCAAACCCTTCAAGAGCAAGGTCAACGAGGAATATGTCCTGACCGTGTCTTCCCCCGGCCTCTATGGCGTGAAGTGCTCGCCGCATTTCAGCATGGGCATGGTCGCGCTCATCAAGGTCGGCGACAGCCCGGCCAACCTGGAGGCGGCAAAGGCCGTCAAGCTGCCGGCAAAGGCCGGCGAACGCATGAAGGCGGCCTTCGAAACACTCCCCGCCGCGCAATAGGTCCGCCCCATATAGAGACCTTGGTCGCATTGTGAAGCGGGCCTGAGGAAGCGCAACCTGCTGCGGTGGCTGTTCCACAAACCTGGAGGAGAATTTCATGGCTTGGAAGAAACCCGTCATCAAGGACATCGCCTGCGGCATGGAAATCAACATGTACGGCCCGTCGGAAGATGACCCGCGTCCGGACCACCCGTTCTGAGGCAACGGTGCGTATCATCGTGCTCGGGGCAGGCGCCGGTGGTGGCCTGCCCCAGTGGAATTGCGGCTGTGTCCAGTGCGCGGCCGCACGCACGGGCGCGATCGCGCCCATGACGCAAAGTACGCTCGCGGTCAGCGTGGACGGTCGAAACTGGGCCTTGCTCAATGCATCGCCTGATTTGCGCCACCAGCTTGCCGCCTCGCCCGCCCTCCATCCGACCGGTCTTCGCGACAGTCCGATCAAGGCGGTTGTGCTGACCAACGGCGATGTCGACCATATCGCGGGGCTCCTGACCTTGCGCGAGAAGACGGGTTTTACCCTTTTCGCGACGGAAGCGACCCATCAGATCCTGTCGCAGAACACGGTCTTCGGTGTCCTGGACCCCACGTTCGTGCGACGCGAAACGATCGCTCTCGACACTGATTTCTGTCCGCTTCCGGGCCTGACCGTCGCCGCTTATGCCGTTCCGGGCAAAATACCACTCTATCTCGAAGGCGAGGCGCCCGACGTGACGATGATGGGTGAGCAGACAATCGGACTGCGGCTGCGGTCCGGCGATCGCGAGGTGCATTATGTGCCCGGTTGCGCAGCCCTGCCCGACTGGCTTGTGAGCCTCCTGGAACCGGCCGATGCGGTGCTGTTTGACGGTACGATCTGGCGCAATGACGAAATGCCGCGTTCCGGCACCGGCACGAAGACAGGAGCCCGCATGGGGCATCTGGCCATGGGCGGTCCCGACGGCTCGCTCGCGAGACTGCGGTCGCTGCGCGGGCGTCGCATCTACACCCATGTCAACAATACGAATTCGGCCTTGATGCCGGATAGCGCCGCCCGCGCGGCCGTCACCGCGGCGGGGTGGGAGATTGCTCGGGACGGCATGGAGATCGCGCTATGAATTCGATCGTGAACCACAACGAACTGCCGTTGAGCCGCGCTGAATTCGAGGCGCGGCTACGCCAGGTCGGAGTCGAACGCTATCACGACAAACATCGCTTCCATGATCGGCTGCACAGCGGCGGCTGCACGATGGATGAGGTGCAGGCCTGGGTCATCAATCGATGGCAGTATCAGTGCTCCATCCCGATGAAGGACGCCGCTTTCCTGTCGCGCTGCCATGACCCGGATCTGCGGCGCGTCTGGCGCTCGCGTATCGAAGACCACGACGGCGGCGTCGAAGACGGCGGCGGCATCCGGCGATGGTTGCGGCTCGCCGAAGGTGTCGGCCTCGACCCGGCCTATGTCGCCTCCGGCCGCGGCGTCATGCCGGCGACTCGCTTCATCGTGGACGCCTATATCCGCTTCGTGCGCGACGAGCCGCTCGTCGCCGCCATGGCGAGTTCCCTGACGGAAATGTTTGCCCCCGCCATTCACACCCGCCGGATCGACGGTCTTCTCGAGCATTATGATTTCGCGGACCGTGAGACGATCGCCTATTTCCGCCATAGGCTGACAGAGGCGCCGAAGGATGTGCGGTTCACGCTCGACTGGGTTCTCAACCACGCCGTCACCCGAACCGACCAGGAAGCGGCGATCGCAGCGCTGACATTCAAGACGGATGTGCTTTGGGCACAGCTCGACGCGCTGTGGAGCGCCTATGTCGACGGACATGTGCCGCCTGGCGCCTGGAAGCCCGGCGAGGCACAACTGGCGGCACGGCCATGACCGACGATCCCGTCCCCTGCCTTCCGCGAGGAACGCGCCTGCATCATGACCGCGTCCGCGACACGATGGTGCTTCTCGTTCCGGAACGGGCGCTGCTGCTCGACGAGACCGGCAACGCCATCCTTCGCGAGATCGACGGTCGGTCCACGGTGAACACGATTGCCGCCCGGCTCGCCGAACGCTACGGCGCACCCGAGGCGGCGGTTATGTCGGACGTCCGCGATTTTCTGGGCGGCCTCGTGGCGCAAAGACTGGTGGATTATCGATGACGGAGCGACCTGCCCTACCCATCGCCCTACTTGCGGAACTGACGCACCGTTGTCCGCTGTCCTGCTCGTACTGCTCCAACCCGCTTGAGCTGACCGCACGCGAGAAGGAATTGCCGACCGAAATCTGGGCGGATGTCTTCCGGCAGGCGGCGGACCTTGGCGTCCTGCAATTGCACCTTTCCGGCGGAGAACCGGCGTCGCGTCGGGACCTCGAGACGCTTGTGGCGGTAGCGCGCGATACGGGTCTTTACGTCAATCTCATCACGTCGGGCATCGGGCTGTCCCCCTCTCGCCTCGATGCCCTGGAAACGGCAGGCCTCGATCATGTGCAACTTTCGCTGCAGGCGACGCGTGCCGAAAAGGCCGACTGGATCGGTGGCTACAAGGGTGGCTTCGCCCGCAAACTCGCCTTTGCCGATGAGGTTCACCGGCGCGGTCTTCCGCTCACCATCAATGCGGTCATGCACCGGCACACGATCGACGATATCGACGCGGCGATTGAATTCGCCGCAAGCCTCGGCGCCCGGCGCATCGAGGTCGCCTGCGTGCAGTTCTACGGCTGGGCGCTGGCAAACCGGTCGGGGCTGCTGCCCTCCCGCGACCAGGTTCTCCGTGCGAAGGAAGCAGTGCTCGCGGCGCGGCGTGCCTATGCCGGCCGGATGACGATCGACTTCGTACCGCCCGACTATTATGCGGACTATCCCAAGGCATGCATGGGCGGCTGGGGCACGACCGGCATCAATATCGCCCCGGACGGAACGGTTCTGCCCTGTCATGCCGCCGCGACGATCCCCGGCCTCGCTTTCGACCGGGTGACGGAGAAACCTCTCTCGGCCATCTGGTATGACGGATCCGCCTTCAACGCGTTTCGCGGCTACGCCTGGATGAAGGAACCGTGCCGCAGTTGCGCCCGCCGTGACAAGGATCATGGCGGGTGCCGCTGCCAGGCCCTGGCCCTTGCCGCCGATGCCACGGCGGCCGATCCGGTTTGCCGCCACGCGCCCGGTCGTCCCATCATCGATGACATCCTCGCCCAAGAGACGACTTTCGAAACTGGGCTGCTCTACCGTAATAGCAAAGCCATGTAACTGCATGGTTTTCTGGCGGTATCGCTACTGATTGCGAACAAAAAAGTATAATGCACAATCTAGAAATTCGTGGCCGGCACATCGCCATCACGGGTACTGCATTCACGACACTATAACAGCGAAAACGTCATACAGCTCTTTCGCTAACGAAGCGCTATCGGTGGCTGTTTCGATTGCTGCGAGCATTTTTCATGGTGCTCTGAAGCGTTTCAATTCTCACAACTCGAGTGCTCAGCCACGCTCACCGGCTTGGCTGTTTTCGTCAGCGTTCTACACCCTTGACATATACAGCAGCTAATTCAACATTAAGTTTTAGAAGGGAGACAACTATGCGGAAATTGCTACTTCCAGCATTTCTTTGTGTTGGCTTAATCGCCCCCGTAGCGATAGCGGCGGGCAAGGATATGAAAGAAGCAGAGTTGAAGAGCCTTCTTGGAGGCGGAAAGGAAATACAACTCGGTGGAGAAGGCCTAGGGTATAAAGGGACCCTCAGTCTGACCGCTGAAGGCACCGCTGTCGGATCAGCCCAGCCAGACAGTGGCGATAAGATCGATATCAAGGGGAAGTGGCGGATCAAGGGCAATAAGTTCTGCCGCACTTGGGAAGGTTTGGATAAGGGGAAGGAAGTCTGCGAAACGTGGCGTTCGATCGCCCCCAACAAAGTTGAGGTTTACGTTGGGAAAGAGATGACCGGCGTAAATTCGTGGTGATTTGCGGCCACTGGCCCCAAGTAAAGATCGTAAGCCCGCCGTCTTGGCGGGCTTTTCGCTGGATACCTATAGATTTACTTAACTCGGAAGCGCGCGGAAACCGCCATCGGGTATTCTACTCGCATGAGCAACTTCACCTACCTCGTCATCGGCGCATCGATCGCCAGCTCCCTTACAACTGGCGGGTATGCTTTGGTGCCGCGTGAGTTCTACGATCCTGCGTGTGACATCAAGGGGAACATCTCGTACAACGGCGGGCAAAAAATCTACCAGACACCTGGTCAGCACTATTCTGACGACACCCGCATACCCTATCCAAGGGCGAACGTTGGTTCTGTAGTGAGGCGGACGCTCGGGCTTCAGGCTGGCGGCGGCCGGATATTGAACTCCCAGGATGACCTTAGCGAGCCCTTCAACCCAGCCCAACCCAGTTTTGATCGCCGCCCATTTGCCCAAAGTGGCAAGGAGGCTAACGCGGCCGCAACCACGGTGAGCCAGTGTGCTGCGGAAGGGAGAACGAGAGCGATGCGGTCGTAGCGCTGGATGTAGTTCGCCTTCGTTCGCGTGCTGTCCTCTCAGTGGATGGGGTTACATCGTCACCATCAGCACGGCGTGCATTCCCGCTTTATAGTGCCCTTTATGTTGTAGAGCAGGAAATAGAAACGAGGGGCAAGTTTTGCCCTCAGCTGCCCGTTCGCGCCGGGTATCAGGTCCGCTTCGCCGAGACCTTTCAACTGCTTCTCAGCCTCCCGATGTTCCGAGGCGATCACATCGTCCGTCTGGTCGGCCGCCCGTCGTAAACTGCGAGGCGGCATGTCAGGCTTATGCAACAACTGCAACATTTGCCTCGCGAGCTGCCGCAAGGAATGCCAGCCGCGCACGCGATGGAGAACATTTGCCCTCCATGGCTTGAGTGCAGAAGACAAGCGCGCGCTGAAAGGCTCGGCCATAGGTCACTGGCCATTTTTCCGCCAGGACAAACATGGCGTTTCGGACGTCTTTGATCTCCATCACACGGCGCATACCTGGAAGTAGAATGGCGAGAGCACGATCCCAAGTTACAGAAAGCATTTGGTATTTCCCTGTCAAATCGGGACCATGAATGCAGATTGTGTGCGGGTTGTTCCGTGTCAGTCCAATGAAAATTGTATGAGGAGCGCGGCATGACAGAGGCCCATGTTCTCGACGAGAAACTTGCCAAATGCGGATCAAGTAAGACGTGAGCCTCGCCGTTTATGAGCTGGAGCATAACAAGCTAGACATTATCACCCGCCTTCGCGACCGGTGCGCCGGCTAACTTGCAACGCTTGAGACACGCGGCAGCGGGATATCGGTGGCTGTTCGCAAGAGAGGCTGCGTCGGCAGCCTCTCCCGTCTGCAATAACTCCTATGCGGACAGGCGACCGCCGCCGGAGCGCGACCGGATCATCCACGGCATGACGCCGGGAGATTTCACGAGAATACCCTTCTTCTCTCCAAAAGAGCGAATGGCATTGCGTCCGGTCTTTAAGGGTTTATGGCCGTCAAAGGCCATGTAGCAGGTCTTCAATGCCGCGTCGTGAACGATGTCACGATCTCTTTCAGGCCATTCTTCCAGAAAATCGATGGCGTCTTCCAGGCACGTTATCTCTCGGATCAGTTCCCTGCGTTCCCTCAGATATACGGGTCTATCAAATACCGTCGAGTTCATCTCTACCTCACTGAAAACGTTGGTGATCAACAAGGGTGGCGTCGGGATCGAGCGCCGACCGAGGATGTATTTTCGCGGGTCTTCGGTTTCAAGATCAATCTCAATTGCGCCGGCGAAAAACATGGCGAGATGGCGCCGTGAGCCAATGGAGCCCCCTCCAGACCTCAATTCCCGTGGACTGCGTGTTGCCGAATAACCGCTCACCTAGCTCACTGTGATCGCCCCAATGGACACAAGGGCGGTAACGTCGAGGTCGAACCGTTCTGCAACCTTTGACATCCTCTCAGGGACCGGCTCGACTATATGCAGAAAAAAGGAATGTTTCCGGCGATGCTGTCGCTCAATCTCGGTTTCCGAAATCCTCTGCCCCACGTAGATTCCGCCATCGACGTTGTGTCCCTCGACCAGAACAGAATGCTTCACCGTGAATTTCACTGGGGTGATGGTCATTCGTTTCCTCCATTTGGTAGCACTTTGGCACGGACCTGGCGGAAGCAAAACTCGATTACGACCGCTATTGCACGACCTGTGCTATAGGGCTCCTTCAGAATCCAACAGACATAGGGTTGCGCTCTGGCGGAAGTGGAAGGGGTTGGGCGCAGTATATTCGCAAAGCGGCGGCTGTGTGCTGCCGATGTCCAACTATCATCGTCGCATTTTCAAAGTCATTGAGAGGAACTGCTAACATCGGTGGTCAGGCAATCCTGCTGGCCTCCGCCGCCCTTGATCGCGGTCAAACGGAAGAGGTGATCGCGCGGCTTAGGTGTGACCGCGACGAGGGCTACAAGGAGGAGCCACGAGGTGGCGGGAACCGCTGCCCTTCTCAAACTTTCTCAGCGTGGATGGAAAATCGAAGATTTAGACGTTGAAGCGACAGATCCGTCGGCGCTTTGAAAGCACGCGCGTCTCGATGAGCATTCGCGGATTCCGGCTGGGGCAGATCTCGCGTGAGCCTACATCTCCAGCATAGGCACGTAGCCCCTCGTCAAATGCTGGCCACGTTCTGGCCTGTAACGCGGTTATCAAAAATCCATGCACCAGTTCGCTGCAGAAACACCCATTGAAGCGTTGATCGCTTTGATGCCCGTCGGCATCAACCGGCACTAGCGACGGAAGGAAGCGAGACAGATCGCCGCTTGAAACACCTTGCGCACCATACACACACACACACACACGAGATCTCGACGCCATCGCGGCGTCCGATCAACTTTAACGGGCAAGCACAAGATTGTAAAAAAAGGGCGCGGAAACACGACAAACCGCGCCCAAGCCTAAAGACCCCGGATGCGCTTCGCATCCTGACACCGTCGCCGGTGCTATGAACCTAATCGATCATTTTAGGGTTTGTTCCTAACTTTAGGGGCGACTAATCCACCACCATCCGAACGCGATGGCGGAGAACCAAAGCCCTGCCAATAGCACATATGTCGAGAAAAACTGAACATCGCTGATCATGCATATAGCGTCTCACGACCATATTGCATTTTGAAGACGGACCAAGGTCCGATGCCCTGCCTTGACCTTAAGATCGGAACATTACTTACGCTCTCCAATTTTGGCGCCATGCCGCGCTTTTTCTTCCATCTTCACGACGGCGAGAGACACACGATATCGACCTTGATGGGCTGGAGTTTTCGTCTTTGGAACATGCCGTTTCGGACGCGCGACAAGCAACGCGAGAAGGGCTTGCGGAACGGCTGCTCGCGAATGAACCAATTGACGGACAAAGGTTTGAGATCGCTGACGCGACCGGTGAGGTCGTTGAAATCGTGACGGCCAAGTCCGTGCTTAACTTTTGCTGAGCGTCAAAAATTTCGACAGAAAAAAAGGGCGCGACCCGCTCCAGCAAATCGCGCCCAAATCGTCCGAAGTCGTCGGAGCAAACGCCGAACGATAACCCCAGCGCATAAGTCGTACTATTGAAATCTCAATGCACCCTGCTTTTTCCAGAAAATATGAGGACTGTATGTAGATCGAAGCCCGTTAGAACGCGCCCATTGCGCCCAATGCACTTTGCCTTTGCCCCTGCGCACTTACACCGCCTCGACAGCCAGCTTCAGGCAGCAGGCGGTGCCGCCATCGACGTCGCCGCCCACACCGCCGTTATCGCCCTCGTGACGTCAGGCGTTGTCGCATTCGACAACGGGGACTATCCGCGCGGTCTTGCGCTTGTGGGACGCCGCCGCAGAGCAATTTAGGACGCTCGCCTTCATCAACGATCGAAATTGGACCGATATGATGGCTTGATCGGTTCCCAACAGGCAAACCTCGGAAGCTCTGGGAGGGCGAAAGACGCTCACGTAAGCTGCCCGTAATCTCACCGAGAACAACCTGAGGCAACACTGCCTTTTCAGTACTAGGGTCCTTAGCGAGGTATTAACGTACGGTGCCATGCGCTCGGCTTTTCCGAAGTCAATCTCTGCCAACCTGCTGCGGAAATAACGACGTCCCTTTCGGCTTCTCACTCATGAGGGTCTGCGCCGCATTGCCCGCGTGAACGCCTTCACGGAGTTCGCAGCTCAGGCCCCCGCGAACATTTGCCCGCTTCCTGGGAGACCAGCGCTTGGAACACATCTCGTCAAAGAAGCTCAGGTAGGGCCGCAGGGCCGAGCTTGTCGGGGTTGAGGACGCGCATTATGGAAAGGATATGCGTACCATCCGTCTCGAATGATGTCACCGCATAGATGCGGCCGCCGATCTTCCCGAGGGCACCGGCTCGTCCATTGACATACCCCACATCGATAGAAAACGTCCGCGGCAGCTTCCCCAGGACGCCTGTTTCCATGCGAGCAATTCGCTGCGCGCCGATGACAGGGCGAAGGGCGGCCCAGGTCTTGCCGCCACCGTCGCTAACAAACACCGCGTCATGGCTGAGCAGTTCCGCAATGCGATCGGCATCCCGCTCCTGAACGGCCAGGACATACTGTTCCACGAGCCGCTGATGCGCCACGGCAGGCACGTCGAAGCGGCGCTTGTCGGATCCGATACGCGTGCGTGCCCGGTGCACGAGCTGCCGGACAGCAGCTTCATTCTTGCCAAGCGCGGCCGCAATATCAGGATACTCGCAGTCGAAGACGTCATGCATGAGGAAGCCGACGCGCTCCTCCGCCGACAACCTTTGCAAAACGACAAGAAGGGCCATCGAAAGGTCTGATGCGAGTTCGATGGTATGGTCTGGAGACGGCTCCAAAGCGATCAAAGGCTCCGGCAGCCAAGGACCGACATAGGCATCGCGCTCCGCCTGAAGGACACGCAGTCGGTCAACGCACAGTCGCGACAGCACGGTCACGAGCCAGCCTTCCATCGACCGGATGTCGGCAGGCCGCTTATGATGCCAGCGCAAAAAAGCCTCCTGCACCACGTCTTCCGCCTCCTGCCTGGAACCAATCATACGGTAGGCGAGGCCGAACAAGCGCGGTCTCAGCCTTTCCAGTTCATGAGCATTTTCCATCAGGCATTCACCTTTGAAACAGCAATCCGGATATGCAGACGGCTGACTGTGGCGTTCTGTGACAACGCTCGAGACATTTTTCCGGTGTCACAATCGCACCGGGCTTCCCGTCTTTGCCGTGTGACAGCTCTTGGACGGAGAGAGTCACGTTCCCAAAACAAGAAGGACGAACCATGGAAGCCAGATTGAATTTCTATTCCCAAGCCCCGGAGCTGATGAAGGCGCTGGTAGCGGTGAAGACAGCGATCGATGAAAGTGGCCCTGATAAGGGGCTGATGCACCTCGTCAACCTGCGGACTTCGCAAATCAACGGTTGCTCCTACTGCGTCGACATGCACTCCCGCGAGGCGCGCGAAACCGGGGAAACCGAGCAGCGCGTCTATCTCGTGTCGGCCTGGAAGGAATCCCCGCTCTACTCGCCCTCCGAACGCGCCGCCTTGGCATGGGCCGAGCAGGTGACGCTCATCGCGAGCGGTGGCGTGTCGAACATCCTCTACGAGCAGGCCTTGGAGCATTTCAACAAAAGCGAGCTCACAAAACTTACCATCGCTATCGGCCTGATGAACATCTTCAATAGGCTTTGCATCGCCTTTCACGCAATCCATCCGGTGAAATGACCAAGACAGATTAACAGCGACGCCGTGGTGAAGGCTGTGTCGGCATGCATGGCACGGCCTTCGAGCATAACGAAAGTCCGAAAACTAAGGCGCCCGCGAAAGCCACGACAGCTGACCTTGGTCCTTCATATCTTCCATTTCAGAATTCCTCCATGAGGATGACCCGGTTGCCCGGATTAGGGCCGACTTTCAGGCGGGCAAGCGCTTCCGGCAGCGCCTCGAATGCGGCAACTTCGACGATTTGGGGATCGAAGCGGCCTTCGGCGATATCTTTGGCGATGGCGGCCCCGGCAGCGACGAGATTGCCCCATTGCCGGTCGTCCGCATGGTTGTGCATGGCGTTGAGGCCGACCTCGTGCAGGGAGATCGTGGTGGTGAAGGCCGGCAACGGGGCCTGTTCCTGCCGGTCCTGGATGCAGACGAGATGACCGTTTGCCGTCAGAAGCGGTGCAAGCGAAGTGGCGTGTGCGCCGCTCACCATATCGAAGACCGCCTGCAGTGGCTGGACACGCGTCTTTTCCCGGATTTCCTCGCGCCAGGCCGGATGGTGATAATCCGTCACGGTCGCTGCACCAAGGCGCAGCACCCTTTCCGCCTGCGCCGCGGATGAGACGGCATGGACGATCCAGCCGCGGGCACGGGCAAGCTGCAACAGCGCGCCGCCGACGGCACCGGAGGCTCCCGTCACCAGCACATGCGTGCCGGGGCCGAGCGGAACCTTGGAGGTCGCCTGGAAGGCCGTCAGCACCGGGCACGGGATGGTGGCGGCGGCGGCAAAGGGCAGCGTAGCCGGTAGCGGGATCAGCGCTCGCGCCGGCACGACCGTATATTCGGCAAAGGAACCGGGCCGCACGAGATCGTTGTGATAGGCGACCCGGGCACCGCGGGCGATATGCTGCACGCCCTCGCCCAGCGCTTCCACCTCGCCAGCGCCGTCGACGCCCGGAATGTGCGGCCATTCCCAGGCGGGGTGACCCCATTCGATGAATTTCCAATCGACGGGATTGAGACCGATGGCGCGGTTGTGCACCAGCGCCTCGCCCCTGCCCGGCTTTGGCCGCGGCCGCTCTTCCAGCCGCAGGACGCCAGGTGCGCCGGTTTCGTGATGGACCCAAGCTTTCATCGTCATTGTCATTCTCCTTTCAGGAAACGGAATATCCGCCGTCGATCGGCAGCATGGTGCCCGTGACATAGGCTGCATCGGGCGACAGCAGGAAGCGGATGACCGAGGCGACCTCGGACGGTTGCGCCCAGCGCCCCATCGGAATGCGGCCGTTGATACGCGCGGCGCGTTCGCTGTCCGATCGCGCCCGCGCCGACATGCGCGTTTCCACCCAGCCCGGCGCCACGGAATTCACCCGGACCCCTTTCGGAGCCCAGGCAACGGCCATCGACCGGGTGAGCGCCGCCACCGCGCCCTTGCTCGCCGTATAGGCCGGCGCACCGGCGGAGCCGAAGATCGCCCACATCGAGGCGAGCATGACGATCGCGCCACCCGCCATTTCCAGCCGCGGCAGAAGGGCATTGGCGAGCGCGAAGCCGGCGCTGACATTGACCTGCATCACCGCGTCGAAATCGGCGACCTGCCATTCCCGCTCATGACGCAGAATGCCCGCGCAATGGACAAAGCCGTGCAGATCCGTCTCACCGGCCAGCGCGGGAAGGATGGCGGCCGGATCGGTGACATCGGCCCGATGAAACCGGATAGCCGCCGGCAGGTCGTCGTCGCAGTCGAGACCGACGGCAATGACCCGCCAGCCCTCCAAGAGAAGGCGTTCGGCCGTGGCGCGGCCGATGCCGGTGCCGCCGCCGGTGATGAGCGCAAGCGGGGCGATCATGCGCCCGCCCTCCGCGCAGGAGCCTTCTCTTCCACACGCAGGATGGCGCTGATCAGGGCGTCAGCATCGAGAGCGAACGGTAGGTTCTTGATGTGCCGCACGGCGAGCGTCGCATCGGCAAGCGCGACGAGTTCGGCGCGTGACGACGCGCCGACCCCCATCTCCTGCAGCGACAGTGGCAGGCCGACAGCCTTGTAAAGGCGCACCACTTCCGGCGGCAGCTCCAACTTCAGCGCCTCGAAATGTACGATCAGCGCCCAGGCAACCTGTATGCCGTGCAGCACGTCGCCACCGCCGGGAAGAAGCGGGATGCCGCGGGTCAGCGCATGGGGCAGTGAAAGGCCGCCACTTTCAAAACCGAGACCCGCCATGAGGATCATCGCCTCCACGGCCGCATCGAAATCCTCAGTGACGGTACCCGTTCCGACGACTGACCAGGCACCGGCGCCGTGCTTGACAAGCGTCTCGTAACAGGTGTTGGCGATTTGATGGGCAAGCCGCGTCGAACGCGCCAGGAACATCGTCCCCCCACCGCTGTTGAAGCAGGCATCCGCTTCGAATTTCTTGGCGAGCGCATCGCCCATTCCGGCGCGGAACAATGCCTTTGGCGCCTTGGAGAGGATGTCGGTATCGACAACGACGAAATCCGGATTGCGCATGAGATGGCGCACTTCGAGCATTCGGTGACCGTCTTCGTAGAGGACAAAATTCTTCGAGGTCGGCGCGTCGTTGGAGGCAACGGTTGGCAGGGTGATAAGAGCGGAGCCGAGGCGTTCGGCCAGCGCCTTGCCGGCATCGATCGCCCGGCCGCCGCCGGCCGCAAGCACCGCCGCGACCGGACCGTCAAGCTGCGCCTGCAATTCCGCGCCGGTGTTCGCGCCGAGATGTCCGGCAAAGGGCAGGATCTGAAGGTCGACGCCAGCAGCTGCGCAGCTTTCCTCCACCTGTCCGGCCAGCATGTCGCGGATCGTGGCGTCGATGACGAGCACCGCGCGCGCACCCAGTGTCGCGGCGCAATCCCCCACCAGTCGCCAGGCGCCCTGCCCCTGGATATAACGCCCCGGTGCGCCGAAGACGGTGACGCGCGTATCGAACATCTCCATGATGGGTTTGTGTTGCAACGGCATTTCGGTTTCCTCCGCGGATTCGCGTTTACATGATATATGATATATTTTAAAGAAGTATCGTTTTCACCCGTGAGGAGGCTCCATCAATGGATCGACGCATTACCGGCACGACGCACGTCGTCGTGCATCTCGCCTACCCATCCCATCACCTGCGCACGCCGACCTATTTCAACGCTTACTGCGCCGAGCACGGCCACGACGCCGTGCTCGTGCCTTGGCAGGTCGCGCCGGAAAATCTTGCGGCCGCCTTCGAGGGGCTGCGCCGGATCGACAGCCTTGCCGGCGTCATCGTCACCATTCCGCACAAGACGAGCGTCGCCGGCCTGTGCGACAGCCTTTCGGACACGGCCGGCTTCCTCGGCGTCGCCAATGTCGCGCGCCGCACCCCAGATGGCCGCTTTCACGGCGAGATGTTCGACGGCGCGGGTTTCGTGCAGGGTCTCGTCCGGGAGGGCCGGAGTATTAACGGCCGGAACGCCCTGCTGCTGGGCGCCGGCGGTGCGGCCACGGGCATCGCCGAGGCGCTGGTGCGGGGTGGCGTTGCCCGTCTCGCCATCGCCAACCGTTCCATGGACAAGGCCGAAGAGCTCGCCGCGCGGCTGCGTAGCGCCTTTGCCGGCCGCGATATCGTCGCGGCTCCCGCCGATGCACGCGGTTTCGACCTCGTCGTCAACGGCACCTCGCTCGGCATGAAGGCCGGCGATCCGCTGCCGGTCGATCCTGAAACGCTGGAACCGGGCGCTCTGGTGGCCGAGGTCGTGATGGAACCCGACGTCACGCCTTTGCTGCGGCTGGCGTCGGAACGGGGATGCGGAACGCATAGGGGCGTGCATATGATCACCGGACAGATCGAGTTGCTGGCAAGGTTTCTGCTGGACGAACCGGGCGCCTGAGCGCCCGGCATTCGCCTCAGGTGCGCTTCGTCTCGCCGCTGATATTCTGCAGCAGCACGGCGAAGACGATGATGACGCCCTTGATGATCTGCTGCGGATAGGCGGGCACCGACAAAAGGTTCATGATGTTGCCGATCAGGCCGAGGATGAGGACGCCGATCATCGTGTTGATCACCGACCCCTTGCCGCCCGAGAGCAAGGCGCCGCCGATGACGCAGGCGGCGATCGCATCGAGTTCCAGACCGAAGCCGGTATTGGCCGTGCCGACCGCCGTGCGTGCGGTCGCCACCACGCCGGCCAGCGCCGAAAGCCCGCCGGCGATGGCATAGACGAGGAATTTGTAGCGCGCGACCGGGATGCCGGCGAGGCGCACCGCGACCTCGTTCGAACCGGTGGCGATGACGAGCCGGCCGAACTTGCTCTGCGCCATGAGGACGACGAACAGCACGATGAAAACGAGCGCGATCAGCACCGGCCAGGGCATGCCGATGCCGGGCAGCGCGCCACTGCCGAAGGCGCGCATCAGATCGGCCGCTCCCGTATCCCGCGGAAAGCGCACCGGCTGCCCGTTCGACATCATGAAGGCGATGCCGCGCGCCACCGTCATCATCGCGAGCGAGGCGATGAACGGCGCCATGCGGAAGAACGCGACGAGCGCACCCGTCACCGCCCCCAGCAGCGCGCCGGCGGCAATGGCCGCTACGATGCCGACGAAGAGACCGACGGCAGCCTGCGACGGCAGATAGGGCAGCAGCATCGCGACCACCATGGCCCCGATGGCCGCCAGCGCCCCGACCGACAGGTCGATGCCGCCGGTCAGGATCACCAGCAGCATGCCGATGGAGACGAGCGCCAGGGGCACGAGCTGGCGCAGCAAGTTCCACAGGTTCTGCGGTGTCAGGAATACATCCGACAACAGCGCGGAGGCGACGACGAGCAGCGCCAGCATCAGGAAGATGTTGTAGCGGATCAAGAAGGTGGCGACACCGGTATTCTTTTGCATGAGGGTCACGCCTCCATTCCCATGGCGAGGTCGATGATGGCTTCCTCGCTGATTTGATGTTTGAGAAGTTCGCCGGCGACCGCGCCCTGGCGCATGACGACGACCCGGTCCGACATGCCGATAACCTCCAGCATGTCGGAGGAGACCATGATCACGGCGGCACCCGCCTCGGCGAGTTCGTTCATCACGCGGTAGATCTCGATCTTGGCGCCGACATCGACGCCGCGCGTCGGCTCGTCAAAGATGAGCACGCGGCACTTGGCGGCGATCCATTTCATGATTGCCACCTTCTGCTGGTTGCCGCCCGAAAGCGTTCCGGCAGAAATGTCGATGCCGGCCGACTTCAGGCGCAGACCCTTGGCGATCTCCTCGACGGCGGCGATCTCTTCGCGGTTGCGGATGAAACCGAAGGCCGAGATGAAGGGATTGGCCGGCGTCATCATGGCATTGATGCGGATTGGCAGGTCGAGCAGCACGCCCTGGTGCTTGCGGTCCTCCGGCAGCATGCCGATGCCGTTGGCGACAGCCTCGCCCGGTGAGGCGTTGACGATCTCGCGACCCGCCAGCCGGATGCGGCCGGACTGGAGGGGATCGGCACCGAAGATGGCGCGCATGGTTTCCGTGCGCCCGGCCCCCACCAGCCCGCTCACGCCGAGAACCTCTCCGGCCCGGACGAAAAAGGAGACGTCACGCACCATCGGCCCGGCATTGAGGCCTTCCACTTCAAGCAAGGCCTCACCCACCGTCGCCTTGCGCGGCGGAAAGAGATCGGACAGTTCCCGGCCGATCATCTGGCGCACGAGGCCCTTCTGGTCGATCGCGTCGATCGGCCAACTGCCGACGGTCTGGCCGTCCTTCAGCACCGTGACCCGGTCGCAGAGCGTAAAAATCTCCTCCAGCCGGTGCGAGATATAGAGAATGCAGACGCCGCGCTCGCGCAGCAGGCGGATGAGGCGGAAGAGTTTTTCCGTTTCATGGCGAGTCAGCACGGCGGTCGGTTCGTCAAACACCAGGATCCGGCTATCGCGCGACAGTGCCTTGCAGATCTCCACCACCTGCTGATAGGCGACCGGCAATTCGCCCGCGGGCTGCATCGGGTCAATGTCTTCGAAACCCATGTCGGAGAGCAGCGCGCGGGTCCGCCGGACCATCTCCGACCACGGGACCCGAATGCCGGGCCGTCCCAGTTCTTCGATCAGCACGTTCTCTGCCACGGAGAGATGGCCGGCAAGAGAGAATTCCTGGTAGATGACGGATATGCCCCTGATAATCGCCTCGTGCGGTGAGGTGATATCGGCGGGCTGACCGTCGAGACGGATCTCACCGGAATCGCGCCGGTAGGCGCCGGCCAGGACCTTCATCAGGGTGGACTTGCCCGCCCCGTTCTCGCCCATCAGGCCATGGACCTCGCCGCCGAACGCTTCGAGGCTTGCGCCCTGCAAAGCCGCGACGCCGCCGAAGGCCTTGTCGATCTGCAACATCGAAAGATGCATCTGCTTCTCCTCCCCGAACGGCATCGCCGGCTCTCCGGCGATGCCCAGGATCAAGCCGTCAGCCGCGGATCTGCGGGATCGTGCGGAAGGGCGGAACCTCGTATTTGAAGAACGGGTTCGACTGGTCGGGATCGATCAGACTGTCGACATTCTCCTCGGTGATGATCTCAGCCGGGAAATAGGAGCCGAGCGGCAGGTTGTTGGCGTCGAAGCCCTTGCGGAAGATCTCGTTGATCAGCACCATCACGCCCTCGCCCGTGGCACGGCCGCTGTTGGCGCCGGTCACGAGAAGGTCGCCGCTCTTGACGAGATCGAGTGCGACGCGGAAACCGTCGGCAGCGCAGGCAACCGGGATCTGGCCCTTCTTGCCGATGTTCTCGATGGCCGTCAGCGCGCCGATACCCATGAAGTCGTTTTCGGCGAGCATCAGGTTGATGCGGTCGCCATGGCCGGCGAGCAGGTCTTCGGCACCCTTCAGGCCGCCCTCTTCCGTCCAGCCGCCCGGCTGGATGCCAACGACCTCGAACTTGCCTTCAGCCCAGTTGAACGAACCCCCGGTCTTCAGGTCCTGGAACAGGTTGAAGCCCTTCAGCATCGCGTCCTCGCGGCTGAGACCGAGATTGAACTGGTTGGAACGCTCGAAGACGATGCCCGAGAGCAGGCCGGTGATGCGGCTTTCGGAGGTCGAATTGCCAAGCGTGCCGATGGTGACACCCGAGACGATCGCCGCGTCCTTGCCGATATGCTTAGCCGCATAGATGCCGGCCTCGAAGCCGTTGCCGAAGGGATTGGCGAGGACCGTCGAGACGAAGGGTCCCGAGGCATCCGGCACCGTGCCGAGTGCGATGACGGGAATGCCGGCATCGACGGCGCGCTGGGCGTCGGTCGCAGCGCCCGCCACGTCGGTCGGGTCGACCACGATCACGTCGACGCCTTTGGTGATGAACGAATCGAAATGCGCCGAGGTCTTGGACGGATCGCCGTCGGCCACCTGGATGTCGATCGTGTAGCCGCCGTATTCGGCGGCCTTGCGCTTGGCCGCTTCGACTACCTCTACGAACCAGGCATTGCCGAGCGTGATCTCGGTCCAGCCGATCACGATGTTCTTCGGGTCCTTCGGCGTCTTCGGCAGCGCCTTGACGATATGGGCGCGGTCGTCCATCTGCGGGTCGATCACGCCCGACAGCGCGGTGTTCGGCATGTGCGAGTAAAGCTCATGCTTTTCGGCGGCGAAAGCCGGACCGGACAGCGCCGTCAACAACAGCGCCGCGGCGGCGAGGTTTCCATAGGTCTTCATCTGCGTCCTCCTCCAGGATGGGCCGGCGACACTCCCGCGCAGGCCCGATTAAAATACATGATATATCTTAAATGCGGACAATCTCCCGCTGCCGACACATGCCCTCCGTCAGCCGATAGCTTTCAGCACCAGTTCCTCGATGCCCTTCGCGTCGAGCTTGTAGTGGGCGTAGAGATGGGTCGGCGGAGCGATCAGCGCGTATTCGTCATGGATGCCGTGACGGATGAGCCGCTTGCCGACGCCTTCGTCCGCCAACACCTCGGCAACGGCCGCCCCGAGACCACCGATGATATTGTGCTCCTCGATGGTCATCAGCAGCTTTGAACGGGCCGCCGCTTCGAGCACCGCATCACGGTCGATCGGCTTGACGGTCGCCATGTCGATGACGCCAACCGAACGGCCGGCGGCATTGAGCCGCTTGGCCACTTGCACGGCGGGGTGCACCGGCAGGCCGCAGGCGATGATCGTCAGTTCCTCGCCGCGCGCATGCTCTATGGCCTTGCCGAAGACGAAGTCGGCCTTGGGATCGTAGAGGTCCGGCTCACGGCCTCGGCCGGTGCGGAAGTAGATCGGCCGGTCGTGATCGATGCTGGCGCGGATCGCCGCCTCGAGCTGCGGGCCGTCGGCCGGCGACACCACAGTCAGGTCGGCGATCGAGCGCATCGTGCCGATGTCCTCGGTGGCGTGATGCGAGGTGCCGTAGAAGCCCATGGAAATGCCGGTGTGGTGGCCGATCAGGCGCACCGGCAGGGCGCAATAGGCAACGTCCATGCGGATCTGCTCGCAGGTGAGCAGACCAAGGAACGAGGCGAAGGTGGCGACATAGGGCATCATGCCGGTCGTCGCGATGCCGGCGGCGGCCGAAACCATGTTCTGCTCGGAAATGCCGAAGCCGACATAGCGGTCCGGGTAGCGCGCCGCGAAACGGTTGAGGCCATTGGAATATTGCAGGTCGGCCGACCCCGCCATGACGGGATGGCCCGCCTCCACCAGCGAGATCAGGCCGTTCGACAGATGGTCGAGGCCAGGATTCTTCTGGTTCAGTTCACGGTAGTGCCAGGAATTCGGAGACTGGGGACGTGCGAGGGCTTGGCTCATGTCAGATCACCTTCGAAAGGATTTCGGCGCGGGCGGCGTCGGCGTCGCTCGGATCGAGATAGCCGAGATGCCAGCCGGGCTCGGTCTCCATGTAGCTCACGCCCTTGCCCTTGAGGGTGCGGGCGATGATGCAGCACGGACGCGTGCGGGCTTCATCTGCCTTCGCCCGGCGCAGCGCCGCCGTCAGTTCGGCGATGTCGTGGCCATCGACGACATGCACCTCCCAGCCGAAGGCACGCCATTTCTCGTCGAGCGGCTCGATGCCCATGACATCGTCCACGGCACCGTCGAGCTGATAGCCATTGCGGTCGACGATCGCGACCAGGCGGTTGAGCTTGTGGTGCGCCGCCCCGATGGCAGCCTCCCAGACCTGGCCTTCCTGCATCTCGCCGTCGCCCAGCATGACGAAGGTGGTGAAGCTGCGGCCCTGCATGCGCCCGGCGAGCGCCATGCCGAGTCCATTCGACAAGGCATGACCAATGGAGCCGGAGGAAAAGTCGACGCCCGGCACCTTGCGCATGTCGGGATGGTCGCCGAGCGGATTGCCGAGGCGGGTATAGCCGTTCAGCACATCCACCGGCAGGTAGCCGAGATCAGCAAGGATCGGGAACAACCCGACGGCCGCATGACCTTTGCCCATCAGGAAGCGGTCGCGGTCGGCCCATTTCGGGTCGTCGCTGAGCCGCATCACATCATAATAGAGCGCGGCGAAAATCTCGGCCGCCGAGAAGACGGACGTGTAATGGCCGACCTTGGCGATCTCGATCAGGCGGATCGTTTCCAGCCGCACGAACTGCGCCCGGTCGCGAAGCCGCGCGATGGTCTCCTCGTCGGGGCGAAAATCATTTCTCAGTGCCGAATTCAATCTGCGTCCTCCCTGCGCTCGCCGCCCAATGGCAGCAACATTCGCTTGTCTGACGGGATTTAACATCATATATCATATATGTCACGCGCAAATTTAGGGAGGAGAGCATGACCCTTCAACTGTCAAAATCCGACATTCTTGGAATCCGCAGCCGCCTTGAAATCAAAGGCCAGGCCTTTATCGACGGCCGCTTCGTCGATGCGGCATCCGGTGAAACCTTCGACAATATCTCGCCGCGCGACGGCCAGGTGATCGCCAAGGTGGCAGCCTGCGACACCGCCGATGTCGACCGTGCGGTCACGGCTGCCCGACGCGCCTTCGAAACCGGCGTCTGGCGCGACCGCTCCCCCAAGGAGCGCAAGAAGGTGCTGCAGCGCTTCGCAGCGCTCTTCGAAAAGCATATGGACGAACTGGCGGTGCTGGAAACGCTCGACATGGGCAAACCGATCAGCGAAAGCCGGACGATCGACGTGAATGTCGTGCTCGACACGCTGCAATGGTACGCCGAGTGCCCCGACAAGCTCTATGACGAGATCGCGCCGACCGGCCCGAACCAGCTTGCCACCATCACCCGCGAGCCGGTGGGCGTCGTCGGGGCCGTCGTGCCGTGGAACTTCCCAATGCTCATGGCGACCTGGAAGCTCGCCCCGGCGCTTGCCATGGGCAACTCCGTTATCCTCAAGCCCGCCGAACAATCGCCGCTCACGGCGATCCGCATGGCGGAACTCGCGGCAGAAGCCGGCATCCCCGACGGCGTCTTCAACGTCGTGCCCGGCTTCGGCCCGACCGCCGGCAAGGCGATGGGCATGCATATGGACATCGACTGCCTGGCCTTCACCGGTTCGGGCGAAGTCGGCAAGCTCTTCCTGCAATATGCCGGCCAGTCGAACATGAAGCGCGTCTATCTGGAATGCGGCGGCAAATCGCCGAACATCATCCTCGACGACGTGCCGGAATTGCGGGCCGCCGCCGAGCGCGCCGCCACCGCGATCTGCTTCAACCAGGGCGAAGTCTGCGTCGCGCCGTCGCGCCTCATCCTGTCCGAGCGCATTCAGGACCAGTTTCTCGATATCGTCGTCGATACCGCCAAGTCGATCCGGCCTGGCGACCCGCTAGATCCCGAAACGAAGCTCGGTGCGCTGGTCGAGGACGGCCACCGCTCGCGTGTCGAAAGCTATATCGCCAAGGGCCGCGAGGAAGGCGCCCGTCTGGTGCTGGGAGGCGAGCGGCCCGATACCGGTCTTGACGGTTATTACGTCAACCCGACGATCTTCGCCGACGTGACGAACTCGATGGCGATCGCTCGGGAGGAGATTTTCGGACCGGTGCTGTCAACCATCACAGTGAAGGATGACGAGGAGGCGGTGCGCATTGCCAACGACACCAACTACGGCCTTGCCGCCGCCGTCTGGACCCGCGACCTCTCGCGTGCCCACAAGATCGCGCGCAAGCTCCGTGCCGGCAGCGTCTGGGTCAATTGCTACGACCACGGCGACGCGACGGTCCCCTTCGGCGGCTACAAACAGTCCGGCAACGGCCGTGACAAGTCGCTGCACGCGCTCGACAAATACACCGAGCTGAAGACGACCTGGATCGAGCTCTGACTTTTTAAGGAAGGCGGCTCCGGCCGCCTTCCCTTTTCAGCCGTGCTGTTCGGGCTGCGCCCGAGCGCTAGAAATCGATTGATACTGGAAGCGTTGAATTTCCGGCCCGGGGCAGACAATGATGTGGAACCGAGCCGGCGGGCGCTCAGCCGGCCCGCTTCTTCTCAAGCCAATCCACCAGCACCTTGCCCCAGGCGATATCCTCCTGCATCGCGGCCTTCGCGGCCGCTGCATCGCGTTTGGTCAGGGCACGCAGGAGATCATAGTGCTTATGCGATCCGCTCGTCAGGTCCCGGACGGGCACAGTTATGTGGAAAGTGCGCAGCAGCGGCCCCATCAGCGTCCACATATTCTCCACCGTGGCGAAGACGAGCGGCATGTCGGCGGCTGCGACAACCGCGAAATGGAATTGCCGGTTGATCAGCGACGCCTCCTGCGGATCCTTGCCGGCGGCGATACGGAACGCTTCCTGCAGGCTTTCGAGATTGGCCAGTTCCTTCGCCGTAATGCGCTCGGCGGCAAGCCCGGCGGCCTCCCCTTCCAAATGATAGCGGATGAACTGGATCTCGCGCAGTTCGGCGGGGGCAAGGTTTCGTACGTGGATCGCCGTCGCTGCCTTCATTTCCAACGCATGTTCGCTCGCGAGGCGAAAGATCGCCTCGCGCACCGGCGTGATCGAAACCCCAAGCTCCTCGGCAAGACTATTGATGCGCAACCGCTCGCCGGGTTCGTAGCGACCATCCATCAGCGTGCCGCGGATTGCCGTATAGACCTGCTCGGAGAGATTGCCCCTGTCCAGTTTGCTCAAGCTCGTCATAGGGCACCTCCATATGCGCCGCCATATCAGGCGTTGCTTGGCGGCAGTGGTTCAATGCCGCGGATCAAGTCCGACGCCTTTTCGCCGATCATAATCGCCGGCGCATTGGTATTGCCCGAAATCAATGTGGGCATGATGGAGTTGTCCACAATTCTGAGGTTCCGCAAACCTCTTACCCGCAATTGTGGGTCGACGACCGCCATATCGTCCGTTCCCATCCGGCATGTTCCAGCCGGATGGTACACGGTCTTGCCCTTTGAGCGAATATAGGACTGCAGGGTCGCCTCGTCCTCTACGCCTGTTCCGGGGAAGGCTTCGGTCTTTTCCACATAGGGCGCGAATGCCGATTGCGAGAGGATGTCGCGCGCCAGCCGGAGGCCCTTGACGGAAAGACGCATGTCCTCGGGGTGGCTGAGATATCGCGGATCGATGATCGGATGGTCGGCCGGATCCGTCGAGCGCAACCGGATCTCACCGCGGCTCAGCGGCCGCAGCACACAGGGATTGATCGTTGCTCCCGCCCGCTTGATCTGCTCCTGATCGCTGTCCAGGAAGACGATCGGCACGAAATGCAGCTGTATGTTCGGCTCGTCCTCCATGTCGTCGACATTGACGAAAGCGCAGGCCTCCGTGACGTTCGACATGACCGGACCGGACTTGAAAAGCAGATATTGCAGACCGTTACGCATCGAACGGAAGAAAGTATCCTCTCCGAAGTAACCGTACCGCCCGGTGCAGTAGCGGATCGCGGGAAACTCCAGGTGATCCTGCAAATTTTGGCCGACGCCCTCAAGGCGGTGATGCACGGCGATGCCGTGGCGCTTCAATTCGCCCTCCGGCCCCACGCCCGAGAGCATCAGGAGCTTGGGCGTCTGCACTGCACCTGCGGAGAGAATGACTTCCTTCTCCGCCCGGATCGTGCGCAGCGCTCCGTCCTGCCGGTATTCCACCCCAACCGCGCGATCGCCCTCGAAAAGGATGCGGGTGACGAAGCAGCCGGTCTGGATGTCGAGATTGCCGCTGGCGAGCGCTGGCCGCAGATAGGCGACGGCTGCACTGCAGCGCCGCGCATTGCGTGTGGTGGTCTGGTTATAGCCGACACCGCGCTGGCGGCGGCCGTTGAAATCGGAGGTGAAGGGAATGCCCGCTTCCTGCGCGCCGCGCACAAAAGCGCGCGTCAATTCGTTGACCTGCCGGAGATCGGAAACGCCGAGCGGGCCATTCGTGCCGTGATAGGCGTCGGAGAAGCGGTCATTGTCCTCGGCGCGGCGGAAATAGGGCAGCACCTCCGAATAGGACCAGCCCGTCGCCCCCTGCGACGACCAAGTGTCATAGTCAATGCGCTGACCACGAATATAGATGGTGGCGTTGACCGATCCGCCGCCGCCGAGAACAGCCCCCTGCGGCATGATCGGCGTACGCCCGCCGAGACCATCCTGCCGCTCGGTCTTGTAGTGATACAGCAGGTTCGAATCGAGCAGCTTCACGAAACCCGCGGGAATATGGATCAGCGGATGACGATCACGCGGCCCCCCTTCGAGAACGGTCACTATGCCCGCATTCGACTTGGCCAGCCTGCCGGCAAGCGCACTGCCGGCCGACCCCCCGCCCACAATTACATAATCCGTCACGACTTTCCTCCCAGCCACGCTTTCCCATTTTGACCAAGCATCTCCGCCCCTCCTCAGGCGATGCCGCCGAGGCAGACATACTTGATCTCGGTGAACTCCTCGATGCCGTACCTGG
>NZ_JBBEYH010000015.1:0-106333 GCF_050172695.1 Shinella sp. G-2
CACCATCATGGCCGGCATCAACCAGACGATCATGATGGCGCTCGCCATGGTGGTCATCGCCTCTATGATCGGCGTGCAGGGCCTCGGCCAGCCGGTTCTGAAGGCGATTTCCAACCAGTATTTTACGCTCGGCATCTTCAACGGCCTTGCCATCGTCGGCATCGCGATCATCTTCGACCGCGTCAGCCAGGCCTTTGGCGCACGCCTTCAAAAGCACCGGGAGGTGGTCCATGGGTAACAAGAAAATTGGCGGCTTCGGCATCGAAATCAAAAAGCTCTACAAAATCTTCGGCCCCAATGGCGCCGACTGCGTTAAGCTCGTTGAGCAGGGTGTCACGAAGACGGAACTAAACGCAAAACATGGCCATGTCCTTGGCCTGAGAGACATCAACATCTCCATGCCTGCTGGCGGCATTCAGGTGATCATGGGTCTTTCTGGATCGGGAAAGTCCACGCTCATTCGTCACATCAATCGCCTTATCGATCCGACGTCGGGTGAAGTCGTCATCGGTGACGAGGATGTGGTCAAGATGAATGCCATGCAGTTGCGCGAGTTCCGCCGGCATCAGACGGCCATGGTGTTCCAGAAATTTGCGCTCCTTCCGCACCGCACCGTTCTCGAAAACACTCTCTATGGCCTGGAGATACAAGGGGTGCCTCGGAACCGGCAGGTCGACTGCGCCATGCGGTGGATCGAGCGGGTCGGGCTGAAGGGGTTCGAGAGCAAATATCCCAATCAGTTGTCAGGCGGTATGCAACAGCGCGTCGGTCTTGCCCGTGCGCTGGCGAACGATGCGCCAATCCTGCTGATGGACGAGGCGTTTTCCGCGCTGGACCCGCTCATTCGCGTCGACATGCAGACCGTGCTCCTCGATCTGCAGAAGGAGATCAGGAAGACGATCGTCTTCATCACCCATGATCTGGATGAGGCGCTGAGACTGGGGGATCGCATCGCGATCTTGCGGGATGGGGAAGTCGTGCAGCAGGGCACAGGGCAGGACATCGTGATGAACCCTGCCGACGATTATATCGCCAGCTTCGTCCGGGAGGTGAACCGCGCGCGCGTCATCAAAGTCGAGACCGTCGCCACCGCGCCGAAGGGCTCGTCCGGCGAGCTGAAGATTTCGGTGCCGGCCGGCTCGACGCTGGAGGAAGCGGCAAGAGCGATGACATTGGCCGGGACAAGCGAGATTGCCGTCGTCGATGCCGACGGTCAGGCCATAGGTGTGCTGACGCTTCCCGAGGCGGTTCACGCCATGGTCAATGCGCAAGTCGCCTGCTCACCGTCCGACGCCAAGAAAGTTGCGTAGGAAAAAAGGAAATCCAGGAATGGGAGCCTCAGATGTTTGACGCCGTCTTGATTGAAAAGTCCGCCAGCGGGCAGGAAGCCGGTCTTTCCAAGGTCGAGACCGCGCAACTGCCACAAGGCGACGTGCTGGTAGACGTCGCGTGGTCGACCCTTAACTACAAGGATGCCTTAGCGATCACCGGTGCCTCGCCGGTCGTTCGCAGCTTCCCGATGGTGCCGGGGATCGATTTTGCGGGCGTCGTGGCCGAAAGTTCCCATTCCGACTTTAAGCCGGGTGATCGGGTCGTGCTGAACGGCTGGGGCGTTGGAGAGCGGCATTGGGGTGGGCTGGCGGCCAGGGCGCGCGTAAGCGGAGACTGGCTCGTGCCTTTGCCGGAAGGGGTCAGTCTGCGGAACGCCATGGCGATAGGGACGGCCGGCTACACGGCGATGTTGTGCGTCATGGCGCTCGAACGCAACGGTGTGCTGCCGGACAGCGGAGAGGTGGTGGTAACCGGCGCGGCCGGTGGTGTCGGCAGTATTGCAACCATGCTTCTGGCCTCACGCGGCTACAGCGTTGCTGCCGTTACAGGGCGGATGACCGAAGCGGATTATCTCACCGGCCTCGGTGCCACCGCTATCATTGACCGGGCTGAGTTCACACAGGTCGGCCGGCCCTTGGCCAAGGAGCGTTGGGCAGGAGCCATCGACGTGGCAGGCGGAGTGGTGCTGGCCAATGTACTGGCTTCGATGCGCTACCGCGGTGTCGTCGCCGCGTGCGGGTTGGCCAGCGGCATGGAACTACCTACGACTGTCGCGCCGTTCATCCTGCGTGGTGTGACGCTGGTCGGAATCGACAGCGTGATGTGTCCAAAATCCGAGAGGTTGGCTGCCTGGCAACGACTGGCGCAGGAACTCGACACAGCAAAATTGGATGCCATGACGACCGAAGTCCAACTCGCCGACGTTGTCGCGGTGGCACCGCGGTTCCTTAAGGGCGAGGTGCGAGGCCGCATTCTAGTGCCGGTCAACCCGCATCTTAAATGAGTGTCGGGAATGGTGACGCCGGCATGAAGTGGAGTGAATCGCCCCGGCGTTGCCGGCGCCCCAAACTTGTAAGCAGGCGCATGATGGCCAGCCTGACTGTGTCGACGACAGGCTGACTAGATTCGGAAATCGAAGACACTGTAGCGACGGTTCCAGTGTCTGGTGCCGTAATCGCTCGCTCGTTGGCAAGGATCGGTACTTATGCTGCGGTCCGAAAAAGCAAGTTAAGATGGGTGCATGCTCCCGCAACCATCTTTGCTGGCGTCGATTGCAAGTTATGATCGACGCCGGTCCCCGCAACCATCTTCACTTGCTCGGGGAGCAAGTGAAGATTAGATTCTGCCCCTGCAACCAAATCTAAAAAGCCCCCGTCGCTCATATGCGCGGGGGCTTTTTGCATTCCGGGCCGAAAACTCAGATCCCGCCCATGCAAAGGTACTTCATCTCAAGATAGTCCTCCAAGCCGTGACGCGAGCCCTCACGGCCCATCCCATATTGCTTCACACCGCCAAACGGCGCCGCCTCCGAAGACATCCGACCCGTGTCGATCCCCACCATCCCGTATTCCAAAGCCTCCGCAACACGCCACACACGGCTCAGGTTCGACGCGTAGAAATAGGCAGCCAATCCGTAGATCGTGTCGTTCGCCTCTCGAACAACCGCGTCAGAATCATCAAAGCGCTGGGCGAGGGCAGGGCGCCTTCCCTGATCGCCTTGAAGGCGCGTGGCGCGTCAGCCGCGGCGCTCGGTTCCCCGGGCCAGAAGAGTGATCAGATAGGGCCCGCCCAGCAGGGCCGCGAACAACCCGATCGGCAATTGATAGGGAAATACCGCCATGCGCGCCAGCCAGTCGGAGAGCGCCATCAGGGCGGCGCCGATCAGCAGGGCGCCGCATAGCTGTTGCCATGCCTTGGCGAGGCCGATGAGGCGCGCCAGATGCGGCGCGATCAGGCCGATGAAACTGAGGGGGCCGACGAAGAGGGCGGCCAATGCCGTCAGCAGCGCGGCGCAGGCGATCAGGATGAAACGGGCCCGGCCGACCGCCAGCCCGAGCGCTTGCGCGGCGGCGTGGCCGAGCGGGAAGAGGTCAAGCCAGCGTGCGGCAAGGAAGAGCGGCGGTGCGAGGATGCAGAGGCCGGCCAATGCGGTCAGCGCCCCCGGGGTTCCGACCTGGCCGGTCGATCCGCTCAGCCATTGCAGCAGCGTGTAGGACTGCTGGTTGCCGAGCGCGATGATCGCCGTCAGCACGGCGCTGCAAAGCGCATTGGCCGCAATGCCGGCGAACAGCAACCGCTCCGGCCCGAGGCCGCCGCGCGCGCCGAGTGCTAAGATGGAGAGCAGCACGACCAGGGCGCCGAGCGCCGAGCCGCCCATCTGCCAGCCGAGGCCCGCCGTGGCGCTGATGAGCAGCACGGCGGCAAGGCCTGCCCCGGCGCCCATGCCGACGCCGAGGATTTCCGGGCCGGCAAGCGGATTGCTCGTAATGCGTTGTATGACGACGCCGGCGACGCCCAGCATCGCACCCGCGCTCGCCGCCGCGACAAGCCGGGGGATGCGCAGGTCGGCGAGATCGGCCAGCAGCTGCCCGGTGGCCAGCGTCCACCCATCCGGCCCACGCCCAAGCACAGCCGCCATGGCGAAGACGAGGCAGGCGAGCGCGGCCAGTATGGCGAGCAGCAGGATCGGGCGCGCCGCGCGCCGTACCTGTGTGGTTCCGCCTGCAAGGCTCGGCCACTCGAACAGTTTCAGACGGGGCAGCAGCCAGATGAGCAGTGGCCCACCGATGAGCGCGGTCGCCGCCCCGGTCGGCACACGCTCGCCGCCCGATCCCGCCAAGACCTGCACCAGCCCATCGGTGAGCCAGAGCAGGATGGCGCCGTTGAGCGGGGCCAGCACCAGACGCTGCTTCAGGCTGCGTGCGCCCGACAGCGTCGCCAGCGCCGGCGCGGCCAGTCCGATGAACCCGACGATGCCGACCTGCGCGGCCACCGTCGTCGCCATCCACACGGCCACCCCGATCACCAGGAAGCGGCTGGCGTTGACGGCGACGCCAAGGCTCCGCGCCGCCGCATCGTCGAGGCCGAGCAGAGCCAGCGGCCGCAACAGCAGCGCCGCGGCGGCAAGGCCTGCCAGAAAGGCGAAGCCGAGGACCAATGCCGGCCCCCAGCTTTGCTGCGTCAGCGAGCCGCCACCCCAGATGAACAGCGAGAACAGATATTCGCCGTTGGCGAGGATCAGCGCCGCGCTTGCCGCATTGGCGGTCAGCGCCGTCATCATGCCGGCCAGCACCACGGAGACGGGTTCGAGCCCACGCCGCCATGTCAGCGCAAGCACCAGCGTCACGGCCGTCAATCCGCCGGCGAAGGCGACCAGTCCGACCGAGAATGCCATCAGGGCCGGCGCATGGATCGTCGCGACGGCCATGGCGAGCTGCGCGCCTGCCGAGACGCCGAGCGTCGACGGTTCCGCCAGCGGGTTGCGCAGCACGCGCTGCAGCAGAAGGCCGGACAATCCGAGCGTCGCGCCGGCGAGCAGGGCCGTCGCGGCGCGCGGGGCCGTGCCGTAGATCAGGATGATCTGCTGCAAATGCCTTTCGACCCCGCTCCCCTGCGGCCAGCCGGCGATCAGTTGGCGGCAGAACAGGGCCGCGGCGGCAACGGCCGCCAGGCTCCAGAAGAGGACCGGGGAAAGGCGTGTGCTAGCCGGCATCGGCGCGGCTCCCGAAGACACGGTCCAGCGCGCGGGCAAAGCGCAGGGCCGATGGCAATGCCCCGAAATGGTTGATCGGCGCGAGGTCGCCGGCCCGGCCCTCGGCCACCGCCGGCAAGGCGTTCCACAGGGCGTTCTCCGCCAGCGTCCGCCGTGTCTCCGGCGGCGTCGGCCCGATGACGGCTATGGACGCCCCGGGGATGCGCGCCAGCGCCTCCAGCCCGACCGGCGCGGTGGCGCTGTAGCTGGTCGGGTCGGTCCAGGCGTTTTCCAATCCCAGTCGGACAACAACGTCGCCGAACATCGAATCGGCGCCGAAGGCACGGAAATGCCGGGAATCGCCGAGGCTGATCACGAAGACGGGATGCCGCGCCAATTGCCCGAGGCGCTGCCCGATGGCTTCGATCTCGGCGCGTGCGGCGGCCATATAGGCCTGCGCCTGCGCCTCGCGGCCGAGCAACGCGCCGATGGCCGCCATCGATTGCTCCGCCAGCGCATAGGGCGGCTTGCCGCTCTGGTAGACCGGCAGGTTGACGACGGGCGAAATGCGCTCCAGCAGCGGACGCTGGTACTCGTAGAAGTCCGAGATCAGAACCAGGTCCGGCGCAATCATCCGCAGCAATTCGATATTGGGCGCGCCGCGCAGGCCGAGATCGGCAACCTCCCGCGGCGGACTTGGCTCCACCGCGATTTCGCGGAACTGCCTGAGTTCCGTGGCGGCGGCCGGCACGATGCCGAGCGCGAGGCAGGTTTCCAGATGGCCCCAGTCGATGGTTGCGACCGTCCGTCCCGCCGCCCGCGCCACGGACGGGGTCAGCGCGGCGAAGGCCGAGGCGACCAGCAGGTTGCGGCGGGTGAACATGCGCATCATCACGGCACGTAGCTGACCGGCAGGCCGGCGGTCGGAAGGATGCCCATCTCCAGCCCGTAGATGCGTTTCAACACGGCGACATCGAGGATGCCGGCCGGTGCGTCCTCGGCCACCACGCCGCCCTGACGCAGCGCCACGATGCGATCGCAAAAGCGCGCCGCCATGTTGATGTCGTGGATGACGATCACCACGCCGACGCCGCCCTCGCGGCTGAGCTTTCGCACCAGCGTCAGCATCTCGACCTGGTGGGCGATGTCGAGCGCCGAGGTCGGCTCGTCGAGCAGCAGGCAGCGGGCGTCCTGCGCCACCATCATGGCGAGCCAGGCGCGCTGGCGTTCGCCGCCGGAGAGGCTGTCGACCATGCGGCCGGACATGCCGGCAAGGTCGGTCCGTTCGAGCGCGGCCTCGACCCTGGCCGCATCCTCGGCGCCGAAGCGGCCGAGCGCGCCGTGCCAAGGGAAGCGCCCTAGCCCGACCAGTTCGCGCACCGTCATGCCCTCGGCCGGCGGCGTGAACTGCGGCATATAGGCGACCTGTCGTGCAAATTCGCGATCGCTCATTCCCGCAATGGGGGCTCCCAGCAGTTCTGCCGCGCCGCCGGAAGGGCGCAGCTGCCGCGCCATCATCTTCAGGAGCGTGCTCTTGCCCGATCCATTCGGCCCGACCAGCGCCAGCACCTGCCGCGGCGGGACGACAAGGTCGACCGGGTGGACGATGACGCGATCGCCGGCGCGAAAGGTGAGTCCGCTCAGCCGATAGAGCGGGGGCGCCGCAATGCCGGATGCGGAGGCGGGTTTGCCGCCTCCGTGCTGCGATGATGCTTGATCCGTCGTTCCGGTCACCAGGTCACATTCGCCTTGAGTGTCACGGTGCGGCCCGCGCCGTAGCCGCAGGACGAGAGGCCCTGGCAGCTCGACACATAGGCCTTGTCGAACAGGTTGGCCACATTGAGCGCCACGCTCCAATTGTCACGCCGGTAGCGGACGGCGGCGTCGAAAATCGTCGCATCGTCGACCTTGAGCGTGTTGGCGCGATCGGCCCAGCTTTCGCCAATATAGCGCACGCCGGTGCCAACGCTCAGGCCCTCGAGTTGCTCGCTCTGGAAGGCATAGTCGAGCCACAGCGAGGCGGTCAGGTCGGGAATCTGGATCGGCGTGGTGCCGGCCTGCGCGAAATCGTAGCTCGGACCATAGGCGCTGGTGACCTCCGCGTCGAGATAGGTCACGGCGCCGATGACTTTCAGGCCGTTGACGAGATTGGCCTGGGCGGACAGTTCGATACCCTGCACGCGCACTTCGCCGATGGTTTCGGTCAGCGCCGGCGCCGTCGAAACCTGCGTGGGAACATCCTGGCGGGTCATGTCGAAATAGGCCAGCGTGAAGAGGCCGTCGAAGGACGTCGGCGCGTATTTGACGCCGGCTTCCCACTGTTTGGCGGATTCGGGCATCAACAGCGCCCCCTGGCCATTGTCGGTGAGCGCCGGGCTGAAGGATGTCGAATAGCTCGCATAGGGCGTCAGGCCGTTGGCGAACTCGTAGGCCAGCGCCGCCCTGCCGGTGAATTTGCTGTCGTCGCGCTCGAGGCCCGCCGTGTCGAGCGTCGTGGAAACGAAATCGTAGCGGCCGTTCAGTGTCGCCAGCCAGCCGTCGCCGAAGCGGATCTGATCCTGGGCGTAGAGACCGAGCTGGTTGAGGGTGGTCTTGCTTTCCGGGCCGAGCGCGGGAGGCCCGTAAGCGCCGCCATAGACCGGATTGAGAATATCGATGGACGGCGTGGTGCCGGGGAAGAACGCCGCATCCGCCGACGCGTCGAAGAAGGTCGACGCCCCGTGACGATACCAGCGATAGTCCGCGCCGAGCAGCACGGTGTGCTCGAGGGCACCGGTATCGACCTTGCCTTCAAGCTGGTTGTCGACGGTGAAGGTGTTCACCTTCGTATCGTGCGCCCAGCGGTAGCGGCCCAGCGTCGTGCCGGTGAAGACGCCGTTGCCGTAAAGGCCATCCTCCTGCAGGGAAACCGTGCCGTAGCGAAGGTTCTGGCGCACGGTCCAGTCATTGTCGAATGTGTGCGAGAACTCGTAGCCGATCATCGCCTGCGTGCGGTCGTATTGCTCGACGTCCTTGTCGCCGTAGAAGAAATCGCGCGGGATCGTATAGCCGGCGGCGTTGGGAACCACCGTGCCATGATAAGGCAGGAAGCCGCTGCTGGTATGGACCAGATCCGTGCGCGACAGCGAGGCGAGCACCGTGAGGCTGGTCGCCTCGTCCGGCTGCCACTTGAAGCTCGGTGCAATGGCGCCGCGAAGGTCCTTCGCGTGGTCCGTCTCCCAGCCGCCGCCCGACAGCTTGCCGTTCACGCGATAGGACAGCACATCGCTCAGCGTGTCGCCGATATCGGCGGCGACATAGCCGTTGCCGAAGCTGTTGACGCCCGTTTCGACAAGGCGTTGGCGCTCGCCTGGGCGCTTGCTGACATAATTGATGAAGCCGCCCGGATTGCCGCCACCGTAAAGCGCCGATGACGGACCTTTCACCACCTCGATGCGCTCGAGGAAGAACGGGTCCATCAGGAAGGTGCCGAACCCCGTCTGGTAGAAGGGCAGGCCATCGAGGAAGATGCCGGTCTGGTCGGCCTGGAAGCCGCGCACGAAAATCCAGTCGGTATCGGCGTCGGTCCCGTAGGTCGAGGGATTGACGCCCGGCACGTAGCGCAGCGCCTCATCGATCTTCTGCGGGCTCTGCATGTCCATCTGTTCCCGGCCGACGACCGACACGGATTGCGGGATGTCCTTCACCTCGGTCGCTGTCTTGGAGCCGGTGCGCGACGACTTGGCGACGACGCCCTTGACCTTGCCGACGCCGCTATCGTCCTCGCCGCCGCCCGCCTGACCACCCTCGACGACGATCGCCGTCAGCTCGGTTTCGGCGCCCTCTTGGGCGAAGGCCGGCTGGATCATCGCCAGGGCAAGGCCGGACACCGTGCCGGCCAGCAGAAGATGGTGTGCTTTCAAACGCAGCATTGGTCGCTTCCCGTTCCGCAGCGGACCTTGCGCCGCCGTTAATTCTTGACCTCCTATATCAAGTTCAGAATGTCGCCTTGCACGATCCTGCCGACAATTGTCTCATCTTGGCTTCCCGGCGTGGCGGATAGGCTCTGATGCGGATTTGTCACACTTCTTGGTCACCTGTGCGCGCGCGGCGTGCTGCGCCGCCATTGCGAGGGCGTAACGCCGACCACCTTCTTGAAGGAGCGCGTCAGGTGTGCCTGGTCGGCAAAGCCGGTCAGTGCCGAAATGTCGGTCAGGGTCAGATCGTCTCGAAGCAGCAAATCCTTGATCTTGCCGACGCGCGTTTCCATCTGCCAGCGCAGTGGCGGCACGCCGGTCGAGGCCTTGAACGCGTGGCTGAAATAGCTTTCGGAGAGGCCCAGCAGGCTGGCGAGGCTGTGCAGCCTGATCGGCTCGAAGCAGCGCCGCTCGATATAGTCCAGGCTCAAGTCGAGCTGGGTGCGCGAGAGCGTCGGCCTCGCCTTGGGGGTGCGGCTGCCCACCGAAAACAGGATGGCGATGAGCGCGTCGATCAGGCCGGCGCCGTAACGATCGTTCAGCGGCTGCCGGCTCTCGCACTCGTCGGCCAGCATGCCGGCGAGCGCCGCGAGCCGCGCGTCATGAAAATTGAGGCGCGCCTCGGCAAGCTTCTCCTGCGCGATCATGCCGCCGAACTTGCGCATCAGCGCCGTGCCCGGCAAGTGGAGATCGAGGTGACGCAGGCCGGTTACGCCGACGGCGTGGCTTTCAAGCGGCATCTGCGCCGGAATGTAGGACATGGAGAAGGGCCGCTCATGGCGGCCGACGACGTTGATGCTGGGCGCCGTCAACTCCAGCCGGCCACCCTCGTTGATGGCGAGCAGCACGAACAGGCGTGGATAGGGCGCAACATAGATCCCGCCGGCCGAAGGTTGGCATTCGACATCCCACACATCGGCCACAACCCCGTCCCAGGCGCGCCATACAGGTCCACCCTTGACGATGAAACCATGGACATCACTTTGAATGGAGGGCGGCGAAACGGTCTGGTTCATGTGGGACTTGGCGAACGGGGAAAGCTGGTGGCGCTTGAGAAGACCCCGCGGGCTGACGGCCGCGGACATCTCATGCTGACAGTCTAATTATAAAAAGATGACTTAATTAGTCAAGAAATTTGGTGCGGCGGAAACCGATGTGTTGACGCTTGACAGGTCGCTGTGGTCCTGGGGCGCAGTCTATGCAAGGCGAGGGGCTCAGGCGGCGGGGCAGGATCACCCACCGCCGTCCTCAAACGAATGATCGGCGCCAGGGAGCTCAGCCTGCCTCCCCCTGGGCCAGGGGCGTTTTTTGCCGTGAATCCGGGTCGCATGTCCTTTCCGGCGGATCGCCCGGGGCGCTTCCCGCGATGAACGCGCCATAGACCGCATTGCTCGCGAGCATGTCGCCGTGAATGCCGCAATAGGCCGTGCTCGAATCGTGCAGATAGAGAACGCGGGATCTCGGCCCCAGAAGGGAGACATCATGCGTTATGAACACGCTGGAGCTGGTGTCCTGCAGCGCTTCGATCTCCGTCATCACACGCTTGCGATTGGTCTCGTCAAGCGCCGCCGTCGCTTCGTCCAGCAGAAGCAGACGCGGTTTGCGCAGGAGCGCGCGTGCCAGAGAGACGCGTTGTTTTTCACCGCCAGACAACCTGTTGCCGCGCTCTCCCACCGTCGGCTCGCCCTGTGCTTCGTGCCGGCTGATGACCTCGCCAAGTCCGAGGGAGGCGACGACGCGGTCGATTTCCTCTTCTCCCCCGGAATATCCAAAGGCGATGTTCTCCCGGATCGTCCAGTCGAACAGCAGGCAATCCTGCTGCACCACTGCAATATCGCCCCGCATCGAAGTCGCGTTGCTGTCTGAAATCGGCGCATCATCAATCAGGTATTGGCCGCTGCTCGCCGTTGTCAGGCAAGACAGCAATTTGAGAAGCGATGATTTCCCGACACCCGAAGGACCGACGACGAACAAGGGCTCCTTCGGACGAACGGTGAAGCTGAGGCCGGACAGGATCGTATGGCCGGCAACATCGATCGACACGTCGCGGAGTTCGAGGGTGGGCGGGCTGCTGCCGGGGGATGGCGCTGCCTGCGCAAGGGCCGGCGCTTCGATTGCGAGGAGATCGGCAAGCAGATGCGCCTCTCCGAGAGCCGCATGCACGTCCCGATAGACGCGCGCGAATGTTTCAACGGGCTGCAGCAGACGGATGATATAGGTATTCAGCAGGACGAGTTCGCCGATACTCATCACGCCGCTGCCGGCACTCATGCTGCCTTTCCACAGCACGCCCAAAACCACCAGACCGAAGATGAGAGCCTGCAATGCGCCGTAATATGCTCTCTGCCGGAATGTGACTGCCCACGCGCGATCGTTGACCTTCAGCTTTTCGTTCAGTTCCCGAGTGAAGTCATGGCCGAGATTCGACTGCTGGACCAGTTCGGCGTTCGCCACGCCGTCAAGCCCGAAATTCCAGGCGTCGATGCCGCTCTGCATTGCGTCTTCGGTGGAGGTGCGGATGCGCTCGGCGGACACGTTCGCGATGAAACCGTAGAGCAGCAACGCGCCAACGAGGAGCCCGGCGATCCAGATGTCGATCATGAAGGCGATGACGGACGCGGCGATGACGAGTTCTATGATCGTCGGGATGAGAAAGAAGGTCAGGTTCGAGGTGATGTCCCGAACGGCATCCAGCCCCTTTTCGACCGTGCGGCCGATTTCATAGGTCGTGTAGGTCTTCAGTCGGTAATAGGGCAGGGATATAGCATGTTTGAAAACGTGCGTGGTCAGGTGCCGTTGAAGCCTGAGGTTCATCGGCCCAAATGTAAGCCACTGTATCTGCTCAAGAATGCCGACGACCGTAAACCCTATGCCGAATGCGAGGATGTAGGTAACGGCTGTTCCCAGCTCTCCCTGTCCGCTGGTCAGGGCGTCAATACCCAGAGAAAAGAAGACCGGGAAAATCGCTGAACCAACGGCTGTCGCGGCAATGGTCGCAATGACCAGCGCAAGCAGCGCTCGCTGCTGCCTGCTCTGCGTCATTACCATGAAGACGACATGGAATATTTTCGAGAATTCAGACATAACAAGTCTATTCCTTACTTATACATAAATACATCAAGGTATTCCAAATAATAACAAAGAATATCTTGATTTATTGGAACTATAAAATCTAATTGCTCCGTTGACAAATGTTGATTTGATTTTATCAATACATTGCCGCCGTGAAGCGCGGTGCACTTCAACAAAGGAGAGTCTTATGATTCAGAATCTGAACCCGCCGCAGTTTGGTACTCAGATCGAGTTTCTCGACGAGGAAACCGTGCCGGGCGTTTCCTCCGCCGCCGCATGCGGACGTTGCGACAGCTCCAGCCGTTGCGGCGCTTCGGGCAAGTCGTCCAGCTCGTCGCGTTGCGGCGTGACGGCCTGAGGTTGAGCCAGGCCGCCCCGGCGTTCTTCGGAGCGCCGGGGCAGTCGAGTGTTCGACGCAGTAGAGCATGCAGCCTGTGCCGGAAGCCCTCTCACTCTGGATCGGAAGTCATGTATTCAATATCGCCGTTCATCCTTGATGCCGCCGACGCCGACGGTGCGTGCAGGCTGTTCACCCCGACGGGGGCGACCTCGATCACCGATGCCAATCTTGCATCCGCGTTGCGGGAATTCTCGTCCATGCGGCCCCATGCTGGCCGGGCAGAGGTCGCGGAGGTCCTTCAGCGTCACGCCTTGCCGATCGATGCGGCGGGCCGATTCCTCAGCCGGATCAATGTTCTCCGTGAAATGAAGTCCGACGACGGCGTCGTCATCTTCTGCCCATCGGACGATCTTGGAAACGCCCTGGCCGGCTGCGTCAGAAACAACGATGCGATTGCCTGCCACCCGGTCGCGGACATAGCGGAGATCGGCAATCCGACATTCCTTGTTGCGATTCAGGCCGCCTATTCACCCGCAGCCGTCCGCCAGATCTATGCCGCCTGCGCGCGCAATCCGAATTGCATCGTGCTCCATGCCTATTTCGTGTTCCGGCATTTTGTCATCGACGGGTTTTATTCCCCGTCGATGGGGCTGCCCGATCATTTCAGCGGCCTTCACAATCTTGCCGGCCTCGACAGAAATCCCGGCTTCAAGCCGACGAGCTGGGCGGATTTCTTCCTTTCGGATCCCTATGCCGTCGAAACGATCGCGGTTCCGACATTCGCCGCGTCCGAGATCGAGGCGGCCGCAGCGCTGCACCTGCTCTACATGCGGCTGCGGCCCCTCCTGACCCAGGGCGTTGCGCCCCTGTTCCCCGACGACCTCAGCACGGTCATCGAGATGAATCTGGATACCGGTCGCATCGAGCGTCACCGAGGCGCACATTCCACATTCAGCGCCGCTCCGCGGTCCATCTGAGGAGCGCTATCGCGATGACAAACATCGATATTTCAGCCCTCAATCAAATCGGCTATGCGAGCCAGTTCGTCGACCGTGACGTGGAGCATGTCGTTCGCACGTTCCATCATCACTGCTTCAGCTGCGCTGGTTCATCCCTGGATCAACGCGTCAGCACGCCCTATCTTTCGCCAGCCGATCTTCTGCGGACAGAGACCAGGGAGTCGCGGTTCTCCCATATCAGCGACATCATAGCCGGGCGCCCCACGAGCACGCAGACGGCCGTTTCCCGCTGGCCGTCCGCCAAGGAGGGACGACCCGGCATCGTTGAATTTGCGACCGTTGCCGAGATTGTGGGCAAGGCGATCGGGGCGGACCAGCAGGGGCGCAGGCCCTATGCCTCCGGCGGTGCGCTCTATAGCGCCGAGACCGTCGCCGTTACCGGAGAGATGGTGAGCGGTGTTCCTCCCTTCTCGGTCGCGCACTACCTGCCCGGCAGCAACCGGTTTGAAATTCTACCGTCACGCTTCGATCGCGCCCGCTTCGACGGCGTCACCCCGTTCAAGGGGGCTGCCTTCTACCTCGGCTATTTTGTCAACCTGAAGAGGGCGACGTTCAAGTATCGCTCGCGCGGCTACCGGCTGGCCCTGCTGGAGATCGGTTCGATGTATCATCAGGTGGCGGCCGTCGCGCAGCAGCATGGATTGGCTTCGCGGGTCCTTGCGGGCTTTTCCGAATATGCGTTCACCAAGGATTGCGGGCTGGACAGCCGCTTGCTGCTCCCGGTCGTGGTGCAAGCCTTCGGCTTGCCGGGAGGGGAAGATGTCCAATAACTATCGCGGCTATGAGGCCAGGACGCCAAGATTTCGCGTATCAGCCGCCTATCCCGTTTCGATATACGAGCCCGCCGTTTTCTCTGCGGCCGATCCCCATGCCATCAGCGGACATGGTTTCGGCTTCGACGACGATGTTCACGTCAAGGCGATCGGCGAATATCTGGAGCGCTATACGGCCTTTCGAACCATCCGGCCCACGCATGCCGGCCGGTTCGATGAGATGAACCTCTCGTGCGCCGAGCAGGAGGCTTTGCGCGCTGCGCTATGCCAGACCTGCCAGGGCGGCATATCGAGGGCGGACATGGAAGGTCACGGCTTCCGTCTCGTCGACGTGCGTCGGCTCGACTCCGGCGCTCCCTGCCTCTACCCGGCGGTGTTTCTTTCCCTGCACAGTTTCGATGGTCGCCGGGACGCGGACATTCTACCCGTTCGCGACACATCGGGCAGCGCCATACATCCGGATCGGGTCACCGCCTACAGGTCGGCACTGCTCGAGTTTGTCGAACGGCAATGCACGACGGCGATGTGGGTGTCCCGCCGGTGCAACGACATTGCCCCTTTGAATGAGAGCCTTATCCGTCACGGAAAGGCCAGCGTCGTCTGCCGGCAGATGATGCGCAACGGCACGCTCACCCTCTATGACATCTCGTTCCTGAAAGGCGCTTCAGTGTTTTTTGCCGAATACAGATCGCGTCGGGCGGGTGATCTGGTGAACTTTTCATGCGGGTGCGCCGCGGATGTCAGCAAGGACACGGCCCAACTCAAGGCGCTGACGGAGGTCTGGCAAACCTCTCTCCTGCTGCCTCAGATGGAATTCTTCCAGATGAAGGACTACGGGAGCGACAAGCTGAAGGAAGATTTTCGCGCCGCCAACCGGCCGGACTTCGAGCTGGACGTGCATGTCGATCCGCTTCGCATCGGGCTTGATGACGCGGACGAGGCGGCCATCGAGACGCTGCAGGACAGCCTCCTTTCCGTCTCCCGCAACATTTATGTCTATGAAAAATCCGTCACCGTTTCCGGCGCGAAGATGTGGTTCTGCCGAATTGTCTCCCCCGACTTCTTCGTTCACATGAGCCCCGGGGAATCCAACAACAACGAGAACCGCTGGATCGATCTTTTCTGCGGAGCGGCCGCCCGGCGGCTTGAACCCTTGCCGTTCTCATGAAGAAGGAGGCGACCATAGGGTCGCCTCCCTGTGCTTCCTGCCTTTTGTTTTTTCCGCATTGTCCGACGCCGAAGCGATCCCGCTTCGGCTGGAAATGCTCTAGGTTTTCGGCCGGTACTTGCCGCCGTGCCTGGAGATGGTGACGCCGAGACCGACGCTTCTGGCGATTTCGGAACGCGCCTGGGCATAGGCTGGCGCAACCATCGGATAGTCGGGCGCGAGGTTCCATTTCCGCCTGTAGTCGTCGGGGGTCATGTTATATTTTGTTTGCAAATGACGTTTCAGGGATTTGAACCGCTTACCGTCCTCCAGGCAAACCAGATAGTCCTCCTGTATGGAGCTTTCGGTATTCGCAATTGCGACTGATTGCATGGCGGTTCCTTCCACCAGGCTGGCCTTCTGAATGTCGTGCCCATTGTGAAGGACGCACTGAAGTCGCGCGACGAGCTGCGGGAGGTCGCTCGGGGAAATCTCGTTGCGCTCCAGATATGCGACCACGATGGCTGTTAAGGACGCAATTGTCGCGTCCATGGGGGGAGTCGAGGTCTTATGATCCATGTCATACCTACGTGAAAGCTTTCGCGCGGCAGGCACAGGCCCGCACCGCACGCTTCGCTGACAAATACTGTTATTGTTCAATGCCTCGCTGCATTGTGCCGGCATCGAGATAGCGTAGGTATGGAGCTGACTAGATCAGATTGGATCGCAAAACGGTTTCCTCTTGGCAATGCACCCGCAGCCTAGCACAGCATCGTGTTTATGCCAGTCAAAAGATTGACGTGGAGGCTTGGCCGGGACGTTGCACTGGCAATCCCGCGATAGGAACGGATCGGGTTCGCGACAAAGCGTTTTGCCTTGGGAATGCGTCACGGCGCCGCTTTCGTTGAAAGCCGTCGCTTCCCAAAAGCCGAAGACCGCATCCTCACTCCACCTGGAGGTTTTCCTTGAGCAGGACCTCGATGCGGATGCGTTCCTGGGAGGCGAGGGGTTCGCGGTGGTCGGAGCGGGCGCGCATGATGCGCAGCGCGCTGCGCACGGCGTGGCCGGGATCCTGGGCGATGACGGCGTCGATGCGCTCGTCGATCAGCGCCTGCTCGCTGAAGGGGGTGCGTTCGTGCGCGATGACGGTGAGGGGGCGGGTTTCCTGCGCGTTCCAGACCGCGGTCAGCGGCACGCGCGCTTCCGCGCTCAGAACGTAGACGCCGATGGTATCCGGGTTGTGCTGCAGCGTGCGGCGGATGATGAGATCGGCGCGCTTCTCGTCGGCATAGGTTTCCAGCGACGGCAGGCTTTCGAGATGCGGGAACTGGGCGTTGATGATGCTGTCGAAGCCGAGGCGGCGCTGGATGCTGTCGAGCGCCATCATGGTTTCGGCGACGACCATGATCTTGCCCGGCCGCGTCCCGATGAAGCGCCCGGCGATCTTGCCGGCCGTCGCGCCGGCCGCGAAATTGTCGACGCCGACATAATCTGCGCTCTCCACCCGCTCCTGGCCTGACAGGAACTGCACGACCTTCACGTCGCGCTCGACGAGGCGCACGAGCGCGTCGCGCACCTGCGGCGATTCCGGCGCCATGACCGCGACGCCGTCCAGCGCGTCGCTGTCGATGGCCGACAGATACTTGGCGATGTGGTGCGGGTCGGCCATCGGGATCCGGACGGCCTCGACCTCGATGGAATCGGCCCTCAGCGCCTCCTTCGCCTCGCTGACGCGGGCGATGAGTTCGGTAAGATACTGGTCGCCGGAGGTCGGCAGGACGAAGCGGAAGCGATAGGTCTTGTTGCGCGCCAGCGCCACCGCGGCAGGATTGCGCACGAAGCCGATGCGCTCGATTGCTTCGGCCACCTTCTTCGCTGCCTTCGGGCTGACATTCGGCCGCTCGTTGAGGACGCGATCGACGGTCGCGAGGCTGACGCCCGCGGCTTCTGCCAGATCTTTTGCGGTGGGCCGCATTCTCGCTCTCTTTCCCGACGTCGGGCATTGCGCCGGATCGCTTTGCGATTTCTCCAACAAAAGCAGGTGAAAAGCAAGAATTGACGTGCGCACCTCAAAATTCACTTGCATTGAGGTGCGCACCTCAATATGACTTTCATCGTGGCATCCGAGAGGAACGGCTGACCACATGAGGCGGCGCGGAGGAGAAGAGGCCCGCCGGGAAGTTTTTCCGCGTCAGGTGCCCGCAAAGGGCGTTATCAGCCTTCCGATGGGACGGAAGGCGAGGGAGGAGGTCCCCGCCATGACATCTAGCCATATCAGATCACTCGCCGCATTCGGTGCGCTTCTGGCCGCCGGCGTCGCCAATCCGGGTCAGGCCAGCGCCAAGGACTTGACGCTGTGCTGGGCCGCCTGGGATCCGGCCAATGCGCTCGTCGAGCTCAGCAAGGATTTCGAGGCCAAGAGCGGCATCAAGATGAAGTTCGAATTCGTGCCGTGGCCGAATTTCGCCGACCGCATGCTCAATGAGCTCAACTCCGGCGGCAAGCTCTGCGACCTGATGATCGGCGACAGCCAGTGGATCGGCGGCGCGGCCGAGAACGGCCAGTACGTCAAGCTCAACGATTTCTTCGACAAGGAAGGGATCAAGATGAGCGACTTCATTCCGGCGACCGTCGTCGGCTATGCCGAATGGCCGAAGAACTCGCCCAACTACTGGGCGCTGCCCGCCTTCGGCGACGTCGTCGGCTGGAGCTATCGCAAGGACTGGTTCGCCCGCCCGGAGCTGCAGGCGGAATTCAAGGAGAAGTACGGCCGTGACCTCGCCGTGCCGAAGACCTTCGGCGAACTGAAGGACATCGCGCAGTTCTTCCAGAAGCGCGAGATCGACGGCAAGACGGTCTATGGCGCGGCGATCTACACGGAGCGCGGCTCCGAGGGCATCACCATGGGCGTCATGGACGTGCTCTACAGCTTCGGCTTCAAATACGAGAATCCGGACAAGCCCTACGAACTGGAAGGCTATGTCAATTCGGCGGACGCGGTGAAGGGCCTGGAGTTCTACAAGGAACTCTACGATTGCTGCACGCCGCCCGGCCATTCCGACGCCTACATGTCCGAGGACATCGACGCCTACAAGTCGGGTCAGGTCGCGCTGCACATGAACTTCGCCTTCACCTGGCCGGGCATCAATGCCGACGCCAATGTCGGCGGCGAGAAATCCGGTTACTTCGCCAACCCGGCAGGTCCCGATGGCGCGGCCTATGCGCAGCTCGGCGGCCAGGGCATTTCGGTCGTCTCCTCCTCGGAGAAGCAGGAGGATGCGCTCGCCTACATCAAGTGGTTCGCCCAGCCGGAAATCCAGCAGAAATGGTGGCAGATGGGCGGCTACTCGGCGCTGCTGAAGGTCGTCGAGGATCCGGGCTTTGCGACCAGCCAGCCCTATGCGCAGACCTTCCTCGATTCCATGGCCATCGTGCAGGATTTCTGGGCCGAGCCGAGCTACGCCTCGTTGCTGCAGGCGGCGCAGAAACGCTTCCATGACTATGTCGTCGCCGGCCAGGGTTCGGCGCAGGATGCGCTCGACGGTCTCGTCAAGGACTGGACGCAGGTCTTCGACGACGAAGGCAAGTACTGACGCCATCGGCCGTGCCCGCGCCTCCCAGCGGGCCACGGCGCGGCCGGAGCCGGGGATATGCCCCGGCTCTGCCGCCGCCCACGCTGTCTAGAGCGTTTTCACGTCTCGTTGAATCGCGAACCGCTCTAACTCTTTGTTTCGATGCATTTCCGGAAAATCGCCGTTCGCTTTCCCGGAAATGCGCAAGGGGAACACCAATGCTGAAATCATCCGTGGAGCGGGTCGCCGAGGCGACGCCGCACGCCATCGCAAGACGCATGCATGGCCTGTCCGATCGTGCGCTGGCCTGGCTCTTCGTCGCCCCGTCGATCGTGCTGCTTCTGGCGGTCAACATCTTCCCGCTCATCTGGACGATCCGGCTGAGCTTCACCAATTTCCGGGTCAACAGGCCCAATGCCGAAGTCGCCTTCGTCGGCCTCAAGAATTACCTGAATGTCCTGTCGGACCGGGATATCTGGCTGACCATGCAGGCGACGGCCCATTTCCTGATCTGGACCATCGTGCTTCAGGTCCTTATCGGCTTCACGCTCGCCTATCTCATCAACAAGAAGTTCCGCGGCAACGATCTGTGGACCACGATCATCGTCCTGCCGATGATGCTGAGCCCGGCGGTGGTGGGCAATTTCTGGACCTTCCTCTACCAGCCGCAGATCGGCCTCTTCAACTACGCGGTCGGTTTCCTGACCGGCGCGGACCCTTCCAGCTTCTCGATGATCGGCGACGTCTCGCTCGCCCCCTGGGCCATCATCATCGTCGATACCTGGATGTGGACGCCCTTCGTCATGCTGATCTGCCTTGCGGGCCTGCGCTCCATTCCGCCCAGCATCTACGAGGCGGCCGAATGCGACCGCGCCAGCAAATGGCGGCAGTTCTGGACGATCACCATCCCGCTCGTCCTGCCCTTCCTGATGCTCGCCGTGCTTTTCCGCGGCATCGAGAACTTCAAGATGTTCGACCTCGTCGTGCAACTGACCGGCGGCGGGCCGGGCTCGATCACCGAGCTCACCTCGATCAACCTCAAGCGCGAGGCCTTCGAGAAGTGGCGCACGGGCTATGCCTCCGCCTATGCGGTCATCCTCTTCGTCACGGTCTTCGGCCTCGCCTCGATCTATGTCAAAGCCCTGAACAAGGTGAAACAACGATGAGCAGCTATTCCGTCACCGAGCCGTCGCTACGGCAGAAATGGGTCGCGGGCTCCCTGGTCGTGCTCTACGCGCTGATCACCATCCTGCCGCTCGTCTGGATCATCGCGACGAGCTTCAAGAGCCCGTCCGACGCCATCGCCTATCCGCCGAAGACCTTCTTCACGCCGACGGTGGAAGGCTATGTCAACGTCTTCACCACGCGCACGCGCCTATCCGCCGAGCAGCTTCAGGCGCTGGGCGAGCCCACCACCTGGTACGACAAGCTCGTGCGCAAGGACGGGCTCGTCATTTCCGGCCCCTCGCGTTTTGCCGAGCGCTTCACCAATTCGGTGATCATCGGCTTCGGCTCGACGGTGCTGTGCATCGTGCTCGGCACGGCCGCGGCCTACGCCTTTTCGCGCTTCAAGGTGCCATTGAAGGACGACCTTCTCTTCTTCATCCTGTCGACGCGCATGATGCCGCCGATCGCCGTCGCCATTCCGATCTTCCTGATGTTCCGCTCGCTCGGGCTCAGCGATACCCATGCCGGCATGATCCTGCTCTACACGGCGGTGAACCTGTCGCTCTCCGTCTGGCTGCTCAAGGGGTTCATCGACGAGATCCCGGTCGAATACGAGGAGGCGGCGCTCATCGACGGCTACACGCGCTTCCAGGCCTTCTACAAGGTCGTGCTGCCGCAGGCCGCGACGGGCATCGCCTCCACCGCGATCTTCTGCCTGATCTTCGCCTGGAACGAATATGCCTTCGCCGTGCTGCTGACATCAGGCAATGCCCAGACGGCGCCGCCCTTCATCCCCACCATCATCGGCGTCAGCGGCCAGGACTGGCCGGCCGTCGCGGCGGGCGCAACCCTCTTCCTTGTCCCGGTCATGGTGTTCACCATCCTTCTGCGCAAACATCTCCTGCGCGGCATCACCTTCGGAGCCGTCCGCAAATGACAAGATTTTTCAACGGTCTCATGCATTTCAGGCGCGGCGCCTGGGAAATGCTGGCCTCGGTGCTGATCGCCGCCGGCGTCGTCATGCTCATGCAGCCTTTCGCCCTCGTTCTCTATTCCTGGTCCTTCGTCATAACCCTGCTGGGCACGGTGATGTTCATCGTCGTCAGCCATTTCCCGGAGTAGGCCGATGGCTCAGATCAGAATTGAAAACGTGCGCAAGGAGTTCGGCGCCTTCACCGCCGTCCGCTCCTCCAGCTTCACCATCGAGGACGGCGAGTTCTTCATGCTGCTCGGCCCCTCCGGCTGCGGCAAGACGACGACGCTGCGCATGATGGCCGGCCTCGAACTGCCGACCTCGGGCGAGATCTTCATCGATGGCGAGGAGGTCGGCATGAAGCCGGCCAGCCAGCGCGACATCGCCTTCGTCTTCCAGATGTTCGCGCTCTATCCGCATATGAACGTGCGCAAGAACATCTCCTATCCGCTGGTCAGCCAGGGCATGAAGCGCGAGGAGGTGGCGACCCGCGTCGCCGAGGTCGCCCGTATCCTGAAGATCGAGCATATCCTCGACAAGCCGGTCGGCGGTCTTTCGGGCGGCGACCGCCAGCGCGTGGCGCTCGGCCGGGCCATCGTGCGCCGGCCCAAGGCCTTCTTCATGGACGAGCCGCTCGGCGCGCTCGACGCGGAGTTCCGCGAGCACATGGCGGAAGAACTGCGCGCGCTGCACGACCGCATGGGCGCCACCACCGTCTATGTCACGCACGACCAGCTCGAGGCCATGCAGATGGGCGACAAGATCGTCGTCATGAACCACGGCGTCGTCGAGCAGTTCGGCCGCCCGCAGCAGATCTACGATTGGCCAGCGACGAAATTCGTCGCCCAGTTCATCGGCTCGCCCTCCATGAACTTCCTCGATTTCGAAGGCATGATCGGCATCGGCGGCGACAGCGTCGATCTTGGCGGCGTGCGGATGAAGGTGCCGGCTGCGCGCGAGGGGCGTGCCGGCCGGCTGACGCTCGGCGTGCGGCCGGAACATGTGCGGTTCCGCGACGATGCCGCCTATCGCGGGCGGGTCAGCGCCGTCGAATATCTCGGCACGACGCAGATCGTGACGCTGTCGACCGGCCACGGCGACCTGAAGGCGCGCATATCCTCAAGTCACAAGGTGCGCGAGGAGGAGCTGGTCGGGCTCGATTTCGATGCGCGCACCCTTTCGCTTTTCGATGCGGAAAACGGCAAGGCGCTCGTCTCCGAGGCCAATGCGGGAGTGCTGGGTCATGGCTGAGGTCATTCTGGAAAATGTGACGAAGCGCTTCGGCGGCACCGCCGCGCTCGACAATGTCTCGCTTGAAGTGCCGGACGGCTCCTTCGTCGTGCTGCTCGGCCCGACGGGCGCGGGAAAGACGACGACCCTGCGCATGGTCTCCGGCCTCGATGCCCCCGACAGCGGCGCGGTCTTCATCGGCGGCCGCGCCATGAAGGGGCTGTCGCCGGCCGAGCGCAATGTCGCGATGGTCTTCCAGCAATATTCGCTCTATCCACACCTCACGGTTCGCCAGAACCTGGAATTTCCCCTAAGGTCGCCGCTCCTCAGGACGCCGCAGGCGGCGATCGACAGGAAGGTGAAGGAGGTTGCCGAGGTCTTGCAGATCGCCCACAAGCTGGACAACAAGGCGACTGCGCTTTCCGGCGGCGAAATGCAGCGCGTCTCCATCGGCCGTGCGCTTGTGCGCAACCCGGATGTCTTCCTGATGGACGAGCCGCTGAGCTCGCTCGATGCGAAGCTCCGGGCGGACCTGCGCATCGAACTGAAGCGCATCCAGGCGAAATCCGGCGCGACGCTCATCTATGTCACCCATGACCAGATCGAGGCGATGACCATGGCGACCCATGTCGGCGTGCTGAACGAGGGACGGCTGGTGCAGTTCGGTTCCCCGCGCGCGGTCTATGAAACGCCCGTCAGCGTCTATGCCGCGACGCGCCTCGGCCAGCCGCGCATCAACGTGCTGCCGGCCGATCTCTTCGCCGGCGCGCCGGCCGGTGCCAAGAGCATCGGCCTGCGCCCGGAGCATATCGTGCAGGGCGAGGGGGAGGAGGCCCTCGTCAAGCGGGTCGAACATCTCGGCGACCAGACGCGCCTGCATCTCACCTTCAAGCGGCACGACCTCATCACCGTCACCGACGCCCACACGCCGCTCACGGGCGGCGAGACCATCCGGATCCAACCGTCGCAGCCGCTCTATTTCGACGCGGCGGGCATGCGTTTAGCTTAAGGAGATTTCCATGGCGCAATTCATCAACAAGCGCGAAGACGTCGTCACCGAGGCGATCGACGGCGTGCTGGCTCTGTCGGGCGGCGCGCTCACCCGCCTCGACGGCTATCCGCATATCCGCGTCGTCAAGCGCAGCGACTGGGACAAGTCCAGGGTGGCGGTCGTCTCGGGCGGCGGCTCGGGCCACGAGCCCGCCCATGTCGGCTTCGTCGGCAAGGGCATGCTGACGGCGGCCGTCTGCGGCGACGTCTTCGCCTCGCCGAGCGTCGATGCCGTGCTTGCCGGCATCCTCGCCGTGACGGGACCGGCAGGATGTCTGCTCGTCGTCAAGAACTACACCGGCGATCGGCTGAATTTCGGCCTCGCCGCCGAGCGCGCCCGCGCCTATGGCCTCAATGTCTCGATGGTCATCGTCGGTGACGACATCGCGCTTCCCGACCTGCCGCAGGCCCGCGGCGTCGCCGGCACGCTTTTCGTGCACAAGATCGCCGGGGCGCTCGCCGAACAGGGCGCCGATCTCGACACCGTGACGGAAGCGGCAAGGCGCGTTATCGCCGGAACGCGTTCCATCGGCATGTCGCTCGATACCTGCCGCGTGCCGGGCTCACCGAAAGAGGACCGCATTCCCGAAGGCAAGGCTGAACTCGGCCTCGGCATTCATGGCGAGGCGGGTGTCGAGCAGATCGATTTTGCCGGCGCGCGCGCCTCGGTCGCCACCATGGTCGAGCGGCTTGCCGCCGTCATGGGCGAGGGGCCGCATGTGGCGCTGATCAACAATCTCGGCGGCACCTCGGTGCTCGAAATGTCGGTTCTGGCGCATGATCTCCTTGGCTCGGCCGTCGGCGCGAAGATCACCCATGCCATCGGCCCGGCCGCGCTGATGACCTCGCTCGACATGCAGGGTTTTTCGATCTCCGTCTTCCCGGCCGATGCCGCGGAACTGGAGCTCCTCAAGGCCCCCGTGCCGATCCCCGCCTGGCCGGGCGTTTCGCAGGTGCAGCCGATTGCCGTTGCCGCCCTGCCGGACGGCCTGACGCCGATCATGCCGATGCCGTCCAGCCATGCCGCGACACGCGCCTTCCTCATCGATTGCTGCAATGTGCTGGTCGCCGCCGAACAGGACCTCAACGCGCTCGACGCCAAGTCCGGCGACGGTGATACCGGCTCGACGCTGGCGGGTGCGGCCCGCGCGCTGATCAATGCCATCGACCGCCTGCCGCTGTCGGACCATACGCAGCTGCTGCGCGCCATCGGCCAGGAGCTCAGCCAGACGATGGGCGGCTCTTCCGGCGTGCTGCTCGCCATCTTCTTCGCCGCCGCCGGCGACGGCGCCTCGAGCGGCCTGCCGATGCGCGAGGCGCTGCGTGCCGGCCTTGCCCGCATGCAGGAAATCGGCGGCGCCCGGATCGGCGACCGCACGATGGTCGATGCGCTTGCGCCCGCGCTCGATGCGCTCGGTCAGGGCATCGCCGCCGCGGCCGCCGCCGCGCGGGAGGGCGCGAACGTCACGGCGACCCTCACCCGTGCGAAAGCCGGCCGTGCCGCCTATATCAACGCCAAGCAGCTGGAAGGCCATATCGACCCCGGCGCGGAGGCTGTGGCGCGGCTCTTCGAGCATCTGGCGCGCTGACGGCGGCGCAGCGGAACAAACGCTCCGTTTCCTTCTTTTGGGGAGGTCGCGCCGTGCGCGCGCTTTCCCAAAAGGAGACCATCAATGGCCAAAGAAAAGACGCTGGACGATCTTTTTCACGACACGCTGAAAGACATCTATTTTGCCGAGCGCAAGATCCTCAAGGCGCTTCCGAAGATGAAGCGGGCGGCGCAGGCGGAGGACCTGAAGGCAGCCTTCGAGAAACACCGCGAGGAAACCGAAGGTCATGTCGAGCGCCTCACGCAGGTGTTCGAACTGATCGGCAAGGCCCCTCGCGGCAAGACCTGCGAGGCGATCGAAGGCATCATCGCCGAGGGTGAGGAAATCATCGAGGAATTCAAGGACACGCCGGCGCTCGATGCGGGCCTGATTTCCTCGGCGCAGGCCGTCGAGCATTACGAGATCACCCGCTACGGCACGCTGAAGCGCTGGGCCAGCGAGCTCGGCCTGACCGACGCCGTCGCGCTGCTCGACCAGACCCTGCAGGAAGAGACCAAGACGGACGGCGCCTTGACAAAGCTTGCCGATGCCTCCGCAAATGCGCGGGCGAAAGCGCGCAAGGCCGCCTGATCTTGTCGACGGCATGATCTCCCGGCTCGCCTGACGGGTGAGGGCAGGGTATTTGACGATCCGGGCAAAACGCTGCCCGGATCGTTTGACAGGGATGCCCGGCATGGATGTCCAGCATGGATGAAAGTTTCTTCGCGCGCGATGCCGTGGCGGTCGCTGTCGATCTCCTGGGCGCGCGCCTGCTTGTCGACGGGGTCGGCGGGCGCATCGTCGAAACCGAGGCCTATCGGCCCGACGATGCGGCATCCCACAGTTTTCGCGGTGAGACCGCCGCCAATGCGGCCATGTTCGGTGCGCCGGGCACGGTCTATGTCTACCGCTCCTATGGTCTGCACTGGTGCCTCAATTTTGTCTGCGCACCCGGCAGCGCCGTGCTTCTTCGTGCACTTGAACCGACGCAGGGTCTCGAAACGATGATGGAGCGGCGGGGCGTCACGGTGGTGCGCAAATTGTGCGCCGGGCCGGGCAATCTCTGCAAGGCGCTTGCCGTTACGGGCGGCATGAACGGCGCTCTTCTTTCCAGGGCGCCGTTTTCGCTGGAGCCTCCGCCGGAAGCGCCCGTCGCGGTCAGCGGCGTGCGCATCGGCATCAGCAAGGCGGTCGATCACCCCTGGCGTTTCGCGGTCAAGGGCTCTTCCTTCCTGAGCAAGCCGATCTGAGACCTATGGCTCGATGATATCGAGCTCCGCGGTGAAGGTCGTGCCATCGCTGCCGTCGAACGCATGCGTGCCGTTCAGCTGGCCGACGACGCCCCGGATCAACCGGCTCCCCATGCCCTGCTGCACGGTCTGCGGGTCGAAGCCGATACCGTTGTCCTTGATGGTAAGGCGTGCGCGGCGCCCGCCCGCGCTCTTGAGCGCAATGGAGATCCGGCCCTCGCGCCCGTCAGGGAAGGCATATTTCATGATATTCGTCAGGATTTCGCTCGTCAGCAGCGCGAGGGGCGTCGCATTGTCCGTGGAGACGGCGAGTTCATCGATGTCGTAATCCACGACAACGGGCGCGCCATAGGCCGTCACCAGCTTCTCCACCACCGATTTGATGAGGTCGCGGGCGCACAGCCGGGAAAACTCGTCGTGCCGATAGATCTGCTCGTGCACGGCGACCATGGAGGAAATCCGGTCGGCCAGCGACTGCTGGATTTCCGCCGGAAGGCGCTGCAACTGGATGATGCTCTGCACGGCCTGGAGGTTGTTCTTGACGCGGTGGTGGACCTCGCGAAGCAGAAGCTGGTTGTCGGCGAGCGCGTTTCTCAACAATTGCGATTGCGCCGCATCGCGGTGCAGCAGATGCCGGATCCATTGGCCGGCGGCGAGGAGGCCGACACCGGCAAGGACGAGGACGGAGACCGCGACCGTGACGTCGCGCCAGAACCGCTGGATGCCAACGGCGTAGTCGGCCGAAGCCAGGGCGACGAGGCCGGTGCCGTCGACGGTGCGATAGGCGACGATGCGGTGCGCGCCGTCGACCGGGGAAATGGCCTCGTAGGTGCCGGCGGCGGCCTTGGGCAGATAGTCGGTGAAGAGCACATATTTGCTCATGTCCACCGGCCCGTCGGCAAGCGGATAGCGGGCGACGAGCTGCCCGTCGGCGCGGATGAAGCTGACGGTGGAGTTGGGTCCGAGATCCACCGCCTCCCAGACATCGGCCAGCACCTCCACGTCGAAGGAGACCACCGCGGCCCCGGCGAATTTGCCGTCCCGCTCCAGCCGGCGGCTGAAGGCGAAGATCTGGTGGCCGTTGAGCCGGCTGATCAGCAGGCTGGAAATGTGCTGCCTGGCGCCCTTTGCAAGCTCGGCGAAATAGGGCCGGTCGACGATGCTGATCGGTTTGACCATCGGGTCGGTGGAGTAGAGGGTCAGGCCGTTCTCGTCGACCACATAGGCCTTCACCTGGCCAGGCAGATCGGCGACCGCCTCGTTGATGTTGCGCACGCTGGCCGAAGCCGGCGGAACGATATCGGCACCCAGTGTCACATCGATGCGTTGCAGCGCCTGGCGCGCGAGCGAATCGAGCAGGGAAACATTGGTCGCAACGATCTTCGACGCCGCGATCGCCCGCTCTTCGGTGCGGCGAAGCGCATCCTGGTAGCTGGTGGAAAGCCACAGGCCAAGCAACAGAAGCAGCGAGACGAACATCGCAACGATGATCATCGCAGCCGCCTTCGCCAGCGTGAAGTTGAGGTTCAACCCTCGCAACACAACACATCCCCCAATGCGGTGCCAACTCTTAACCGCCGGCCGGTGCATGTCCAGCCATTCATTGTGCGCCATACCCTCGGTCAGTTTCCGTACGGTTGGCGCAACTGCCGACCATGGCCGGCCATGGCCCGCCCGATGGTGTCCTCCAGTTGCCGTTCGCCGAAGGGTTTCGACAGGCGCAGGAGGTCGGCGCGGGCTTCCGGCGGCAATTCCGAATAGCCGGTGGCGAGGATGATGGGGATATGCGGCCAGCGCTCGCGGACGATATCGGCGAGCTGCGAGCCGGTCATCTGGGGCATGGCCTGGTCGGTCACGATGAGATCGACCTCATGCGCCTCCAGGAAGGCCAGCGCCTTCGCACCCGATCCCGCCTCGTAGACGGTATGCCCCATGTCTTCCAGCATCATGACGGTGTTCATCAGAACGAGCGCATCGTCGTCGACGGCGACGACGGACAACGTCTCCACCTTCTCGGGCGTTTGCGGGGGAGCCTGCTCCGGCTTGGCCGTTTGCTGCGTATCGACGACAGGAAGCCAGAGTTCGGCCGTCGTGCCGGCGCCGGGGGCGGAATGCAGCACCAGCTTGCCGTTCGATTGCGCCATCAGGCCCTGCACCATGGAGAGCCCGAGCCCGGTGCCCTTGCCGATGCCCTTGGTGGTGAAGAAGGGCGAAGGGGCGTTCTTCAGCGTGTCCGGGTCCATGCCGTGGCCCTCGTCCTGCAGGTAGAGACAGAGATAGGCCTTGTTCTGCAAGTCGGGATGGGCCTTGACGGCATCGGTCTCCAGCCGCGCGCCGATCACGAGACGGCCACCCTCCGGCATGGCATCCCGCGCATTGATCGCAAGGTTGAGAAGCGCATTGACCATCTGGTTCGGGTCCGTCCTGACGGGCGGCAGGTCGAGTGGGAACCGGGTTTCGACGGCGACGGTCGGTCCGATGGACCGCTGCAGCATGTCCGTCATGCCGTGGATGAGGGTCGAGAGGTCGACGGGTTCGAAATCGAGGTCCTGCCGGCGGGAGAAGGCCAGCAGGCGCTGGGTGAGGGAGGCGCCGCGCTGGGTCGCCTGCAGGGCGTTGTCGAGCAGCGACTGTGCCTCGTGCGTAAGGGAGACACGTCGCTTCAGAAGATCGAGGCTTGCCTGCACCGCCATCAGGAGATTGTTGAAGTCGTGGGCGACGCCGCCGGTCAACTGCCCGAGCGCTTCCATCTTCTGCGCCTGGAACAGTTCTTCCCGGGCCAGCTCCAGCGCGGCCTGCGCGTCGCGTTTTTCCGTGATGTCGCGGGTGATCTTGGCAAAGCCGATCAGGGCGCCGTCCTCGCCGCGGATGGCGTCGATGATGGCATTGGCCCAGAAACGCGTGCCGTCCTTGCGCAGTCGCCAGCCTTCCGATTCGTAGCGGCCTTCCCGGCGAGCGGTTTCCAGCGCGTTGTCCGGCAGACCGGCGAGCCGGTCCTGCTCGGGAAAGAAGCGGGAGAAATGCTGGCCGATGATCTCGTTCGGCTTGTAGCCCTTGATGCGCTCGGCGCCGGCATTCCAGCTCGAAACGTTGCCGTCCGCGTCCATCATGTAGATGGCGTAGTCCGTGACGCCCTGGACGAGAAGGCGGAACTGTTGCTCGGCCTTGCGAAGCTGTTCTTCCGCGTGTTTCCGTTCTGTGAGGTCCCGGGTGATCTTGGCAAAGCCGATGAGGCGACCGTGGGGATCGCGGATGGGATCGATGACGACATGCGCCCAGAATTGTGCGCCGTCCTTGCGCACCCGCCAGCCTTCGCCCTCGAAACGGCCTTCCTCTGCCGCGTGGCTCAGGGCGCGTTGCGGAAGGCCGCGATCCCGGTCATCGGGACGATAGAAGCGGGAAAAATGCGAGCCGAGGACTTCCTCCGCCTGGTAGCCCTTGAAGCGGCTCGCCCCGGCATTCCAGCTGACGATATGCCCCTCGCGGTCCAGCATGTAGATCGCATAGTCGGTGATCGCATCCACCAGCAGCTTGTAGCGATCCTCGCCGTCAAGCGCCGATGCCTCATGTTCCGTCATGCCCGTCCCCCAATGCTAACCGCTGGAAACGCGCAAACCTGCAAAAGGTTCCATCGCAGGATGCATTTTTTTTAAGGCCGGGGACAAAGCGGGCGCGGCATCGCAATCGCGCGCCAGCGCCCTACATGAATGGCTTCCGAAAAGCGCGGCGAGGAGCCGAGCGATGATCAGACAAAACCGGCTTTTGGCGGCGCTGAATCAGGAGGACCGGGAGGTCCTGTTGCCGCGCATGGTGGAAATGGACCTGCCGCAGGGACTGGAACTGTCCATGCCCGGCATGCGGGTCGACCACTGCTATTTTCCCACCGCCGGCATCATTTCCACCGTCGTCGTCTCGCCGAAGGGCAACCAGGCGGAAATCGGCGTGATCGGGCGCGAGGGCATGTCGCCGTCCTCGGCCATTCTCGGGGCGGATCGCAATCCCTATCGCACGGTCATCCAGGTCAGCGGGCGGGGCTGGCGCATCCCGCGCGACGTGCTTCTCGAAACTCTCGAAGAGCGCCCGGCTCTCAGAGGACTCTTCCTGCACTGGGTGCAGGTCTTTTCCTGTCAGGTTGCTTTCAGCGCGCTTTCCAACGCCGTGCATATCGTCGAAGAGCGGCTCGCCCGCTGGATCCTGATGTGCCACGACCGGCTGGAGAACGACCGGCTGGACCTCACCCACGAGTTTCTGGCGATCATGCTGGCCGTGCGCCGCGCGAGCGTGACCAACGCCCTTCACGTGCTCGAAGGGCATGGTTTCATCTATTCCCACCGGGGAACCATCATCGTGCGCGACCGGGCCGCGCTCGAAGCCTTCGCGGCCGACGCCTATGGCGGCAGCGAGCGGGAATATGCCCGGCTTTTCCCCGCCGCGGCGTGAAGCTGCAGACATCCTTCCGGTCCCCCTCTGTCCGTTACCGTACGGACGCCCGGTGCCGGGTTGTCTCCCTGATTTTATGATCATAGATGGACGGCCATTGATTGTAGGAAAGACCGAAGCCTCTGGCGGATTTGCGGTCGTCGAACCGCTTGGGATTGTTGAATGGCAGACGTTTTGCAGAGCAGGTTTCGGAACAACCTGCTTCGGCGTTTGCCGGAGAGAAGCCTTGCCCGGCTCGCGCCGCAACTGGAGCGGATCGTCCTGCCCCGGTCCTACCAGCTTTCCTCGCCCCACCAGCCGATGGACCATGCCTATTTCTTCGAGAGCGGCATCGCCTCCGTCGTCGTGCGCTCGCCGGAGGGCCAGCACACCGAGATCGGCATCATCGGCCGCGACGGCATGTGCCCCACCGCGGCGATCCTCGACACGGATGTCGATCCCTTCTCGGTCTTCATGCAGATGCAGGGCGAGGCCTGTCGCATCGCCATCCCCGCGCTGAAAGCGGTACTGGAGGACGATCGCGAGGCGCAGGGGCTGTTTTCCCGCTATACCCAGGCGCTCGCCGTCCAGCATGCCTATACGGCGCTCTCCAATGCCGTGCATCATATCGACGAGCGGCTCGCCCGCTGGATCCTGATGTGCCACGACCGGGCCGACGGAGCGGATATCAGCCTGACGCACGAATTCCTGTCGATCATGCTGGCCGTCCGACGCCCGAGCGTCACGACGGCGCTCCACGTGCTGGAGGGCAAGAAGCTGATCTATTCCGAGCGCGGCGTCATCATCGTGCGCGACCGGGCAGGTCTCGAAGCCTTCGCGCGGGACGCCTATGGCGAGTGCGAGAAGGAATATGAACGGCTCATCGGGCCGCTTGCCGACGAGAGCATGTCAGGTTCAGATTGAACCGGACATGCTCTGAATTCTTTTGTTTTCGTTTGTCTTTTCGGGAAAACCGCTTGTCCCTGACAAACTCTAGTCGAGCACGTCGCTGAAGGGAAGGCGGGCGACCGTCCGCCCCCCGACGTCCTCGATCTCGAAAAGGCGTGCCTCGTCCATTCGCCCCTTTCGCAGATCGTCCGCGAGGATTTCGCGCGCCGATAGCCGCGCTTCGGCGAGCGCCGCCTGCAGCGTATCGAAATCGCTTCCCTCCAGATCCTCGATCCGGCCGTGGCGGTTGCGGATATGAAAGAAATAATGGGTCATCTGGGCCTCGTTTTTTCGGTGGCTTGCGCTACGGACCCGCGAAGTGCCGAAGTGTTCCATTCTTTCCTGTTCTTTGCGTACGCTAGCGTACGGCAACTTCCCCGACCGGTCCTCGTTCTTCCCGAAAGGGAGATGCGAATGGACAGATTGCCCGAGACCGCTGCCATGCCGGTACACGGCGCCATAGAGGCGCAGCTTCCCGCGCTGAACCGCTTTGCGCGCCGGCTGACCCGCTCGGCCAGCGACCGCGACGACCTCATCCAGGAAACGGTCATGCGGGCGCTCCGCTCCGCCCACCAGTTCCGCCCGGAAACCCGGCTGCGCTCCTGGCTCTTCACTATCATGCGCAACACGTTCAACACGGAATACCGCCGCCGCTGCCGCGAAACCGTGGGGCTGGGCGAGGATTTCGTCGAGCGCGCCGCCGTTCAGGCCCCGCAGGAATGGGCTGTGCGCCGCGGCGAACTGCGCTCCGCGCTCGGCCGCATTCCGGCGCGCTCGCGCCGCACGCTGCTGCTCGTGGCCATGGGCGTGAGCTATGTCGATACGGCCCGGCTCTGCCACTGCGAAATCGGCACCGTGAAGAGCCGCGTCAACCGCGCGCGCAAGATGCTGGAGGACGAGATCGGTCGCCCCGGCGCGTTTTGACAGGAACATCAGGCGCGCCATCGGGTTTTGAGGTTCAAAACCATCAACATTCAGGCGTGGCCATGTTGAAGAACGCACCCGCACCCGCCTTTCAGGATCATGCCGACGGCCCTCTCGACGCGATGCGCCAGGCGGCAGAGGAATGCCGCCGCTGCGATCTCTACCGCGACGCCACGCAGGTCGTCTTCGGGGAAGGGGCGCGGCACGCGCGGGTTCTCCTCATCGGCGAACAGCCGGGCGACCGTGAAGACCAGCTCGGCCACCCCTTCGTCGGGCCGGCCGGGCGTTTTCTCGACGGCTGCCTGGAGGAGGCCGGCATCGACCGGGCGGACTGTTACCTCACCAATGCGGTCAAGCACTTCAAGTTCAAGCGGCTCGGCAAGCGGCGCATCCATGAAAAACCCAATACCGGCGAGGTGCGGCGGTGCGCCTGGTGGCTCGGGGGCGAGATCGCGCTGGTGAAACCCCGGCTGCTCGTCACGCTCGGCGCCACCGCTGCCTTCGCGGTGCTGGGAAAACGCTATGCCGTCACGGTCGACCGGGGCCGCATCGTCGACACCGAGATTGGCGTGCCGGCACTCATTACCGTGCATCCTTCCGCCCTTCTGCGCAGCCGCGGCCGGCCGGATGCCGAGCAGGAAAGGCAACGTTTCGTTGCCGAACTGGGCAAGATGAAGCCATTCCTCAAGGCGTGAGGCCGCGCGACCCCGGCGCGTCGTCCACCGTTTCCGCGCTGTCCTCGACCTCCGCCTCCGGGCGGTCGCGGCCCGCCGCCACGTCCTGACGCCAGCGCCCGTCTTCCTCTTGATAGGAGATGAAACGGTCCTCACCGGATTGTTCGTGCCGCTCGGCGGCCAGCCGTGCCGCCGCCAGCGCCGCGGCGTGGTTCGGGAAGGTTTCGGAAAAGACGTCGTCCAGACGATAGGCCCATCCGTCTTCATGCGGCACGACATGGTAGGTGATCGGCATCTCTGTCTCCCTGGCGACGGCGCCCATGATGAAAGGAGGCGAACCGATACGGGCGCGAATGGTTCCGCGCAGGCGGGAACAAATGCCGCCCCGGATCGGTTGGCCTGCCGGAACGTTCGATCCCCAAGTCAATCCAGGGAGAAGTCAATGACCGAGCAGAAGAAGACCTCCCGCGAAGAGGATTTTCGCGATTACGAGGAGCGGGACATCCGCGACGGCTGGCCCTATCCGGACGATGACGGTGCCCGTCGGGCAGGGGAGAACCGTCCCTATGGCGCATCCGACGCCAGTCTCGACCAGACGGACAATGAGGGCATCGAAATCGCTGCCGATCCCGTCGCCCGTGACGTCGATGGTGCGCCTCTGCCCTTTGCCGACGACAACGAGGAAACGATCGCCGACGATGACCTCGAAGCGCGCATCGTGCAATTGCTGGAAGACGACGCGCGGATCGATCTCGCCATGCTGGATCTGACGGTCCGCGACGGTATCGTGGATCTCGACGGCGCCGTCGACAGCGACGAGGATCGCCGTCATCTCATCGGTCTGCTGCGCCGGGTGAAGGGCGTTCGCGATGTGCGTGCCGAAGGTCTGCTGGCGCGGGGCGTCGACAGTCATATCCCGCGCGACGTGGATGAATAGGGCGCCTATCTTCGTACGGTTTCGTACCGTGTTCCCGCTTTGAAACGCCGCCATACCAGCCTAGAATCGCCCTCTGATACCGGAGGATGCGGGCGTGGGCAGCTATACTTCCAAGGGGACATTCGAGCCCCAGGAACTGGGCGACTTGAAGCACGTCTTCGATGAGTTGACGTCGCAATCCTGGTTCGATCCTTCGGAGGAGGCACGGGAGAGCTTTGCGCGCTATCTCTTCGAGACCTTCCCCGCCGTCACCTTCGATCCCGTCAGGCATCGCTCGATCATCGAGGCCTCCGCCCGCATGTTCTACACGAGGGACGGCGCCTAGAGTTTGTCAGGGAAAGTGGGAACCGGTTTCTCGAAAAGACAAACGAAAACAAAAGAATTTAGAGCATGTCTGGTTCAATCTGAACCAGACATGCTCTAGGCGTCACGGAACCAAAGCGGCTCCCGCGAATTTCCGGGCAGGATAAGGACCTGACCAGACAAGGCGGCAGACCGTGCGAGACGAAACCGTTCCATTGCCCGTAGCAGACAACCTCACGCAGACCCCCATCATTCGGCCGGGCCGCAATGCCTGGCGCACCGCAATCGCCGATCGCCTGAGCGTTCTCGTCGACGGGCAAGCCTACTTCCGGGCGCTGGAAGGCGTTCTGGAGCAGGCACGCCGCGAAATCTGGATCGTCGGCTGGGACTTCAACCCCGATATTCCGATCCGCCCCGATGCGGCGCAATCGCCGACCCTCGGCGCCTATCTTTTGAAGCTGGTGGAAGAGCGGCCTGACCTGACGATCCGCGTGCTCGTCTGGGGCATGGGGCCGATCTATTCCGGCAAGTCGCTCAAGATGTTTCGCAAGCGTCGCTGGTCCTCCCACCCGCGCATTGTGTTGGCTTTCGACAACCGCCATCCCCTGCGCGGCTCGCACCATCAGAAGTTTGTCGTGGTGGACGACCGCGTCGCCTTTGTCGGCGGTATCGACCTCACCGCCAAGCGCTGGGACACGACGGATCATGCCGTCGACGACCCCCGCCGCAGGCTTCCCTCCGACGAGCGCTACGAGCCGGTGCACGATATGCAGGTGGCGCTGGAGGGGGATGCCGCGCGGCATGCCGGCGATATTGCCCGCCGCCGCTGGCAGTTCGCCACCGATGAGGCGGTGCCGGCATCGGGCATTTCGGCGGATGTTCGTCTCGACGGCCGGGCGACGGACATGACCCATGTGGAGGTCGCCTTCGCGCGCACGGAGCCGGCAATCCGCGGCCGCCCCGCCGCGACGGAGGCCATGGACCTCACCGTCGCCGCCCTCCGCGCGGCCCGTCGCCACATCTATATCGAGAGCCAGTATTTCGCCTCGAAGCGGGTCTGCGACGTGCTCTGCGAAAAGCTCGCCGAGCCCGATGGGCCGGAGGTCGTCATCGTCTCGACGCTGAGTTCGCACGGCACCATCGAGCGCCTCGTGCTCGGCGCCAACCGCGACCGGCTCATCCGTCGCCTCGGTCAGTGCGACCGCCATGGCCGCATGCGCGCCTTCTATCCCGTCGTGCCCAAACCCGACGGCACGGAGCAGGAGATCATCATCCATTCGAAGCTGGTGATCGTCGACGACACTTTCCTGCGCATCGGCTCCTCCAATCTCAACCAGCGCAGCGAAGGGCTGGATACCGAACTCGACCTCGCCATCGAGGCTCACACTGACGCGGAGCGAAGCAGCATTCTGGCGCTGCGAAACCGACTGCTCGCCGAACATCTGAACACGGAACCGGAAATCCTCGGCGCCGCCTTGCAGGCGGACGGAACCTTGGGCAGGACGATCGACGCCTTCAACACCCGGGATCGCGGGTTGCGTCCTTTCCGGGATGCGCGCGGCCGGGGCGCGGTGGCGCCGGTCATGGGCACGGGGATCGTCGATCCCGTCGCGCCCTGGTGGCCGCTTTCCGCATGGGCGAAGGCCTGCCGATCGCTCCTGCGCCGTCAGCGCGCGCTCTTGCGCAGATCCGTTGCGTCCTTCGGGTCGAGCAAGGCTTCGCTGGCAAGCAGCAAGACGAGCCCCAGTGGCAGCGGAATGAAGAAATAGACGACGCGGAAGGCGATCAGCGCGCCGATGGAGGCCGCGCCGCCGAGCAGGAAGCCGATCGTCGCTTCCAGCACGCCGAGCCCACCGGGCACATGGCTGACAAGCGCCGTCAAGTTGCCGACGACATAGGCTGCCGTGGTCTCCATATAGCCGGCCTCGCCGCTGAGGAGCTGGTGCAGGCAGGCTGCGACGAAGGCGAAATTGACCGTCCCGACGGCGATCTGGGCGGCGGCCAGCCGCGGTGCGGGCAGCGCGAAACGCCAGTTCCGTACCTTCACATCTCCGCGCAGGAAGGCTGAAAGCAGCAGATAGAGCGCCGAAAGCGCAAGGCAGGCGATGCCAAGCGCGGCGGACGCCATCGTGCCGAGCCCCGCGACCTTGCCCGCTGTGCCGGGCAGGAGAAGAAGGCAAAGGCCGGCGAGCGTGATCAGCCCGAGGCCGACCGTCACCCCGCAGAAGACGATCAGCTTGGCGATCTCCTCGGTGCCCAGCCCCCAGCGCGTATAGAACCGGTAGCGCACCGCCCCGCTGCTGAGTGCCGCGACGCCGACATTGTGGCCGATGGCAAGGCTGGTGAACGAGGCGAGCGCCGCCCGCGGATAGGAAAGCGGCCTGCCGACATAATGCAACGCCAGGAAGTCGAAGAGCGTCAGGCAGAGATAGGAACAGGCGGCGAAGGCGAGCGCGAGGGCGAAATTCGCCTTGGGAATGGCGGCGACGGAATTGCGGATGTCCTCGAAGGAATATTGGTTCAGCGTCCGGTAGATCAGCCATCCCGCGACCAGAACCGCGAGGGCGACAAGGGCGTGGAGGATATGGGTTCGTTTCATGCGTCGTGCCTTTCGAATTTGCCGGGCGAGATCTGCCGGGGCGGAACGAAAACAGGGCTTTTCGTGTTCCCACCGCGTCCGAAGGAACGAGGAAGGCATCGACAGACGGCAATGGGCAGGCGGCTGAGGATCATGACCTACAATGTGCATAGCTGTTTCGGCACGGACCGGAAGCTCGACCCCGGCCGCATCGCAGAGGTGATCGCCGAATGCGAGGCCGATATCGTCGCCTTGCAGGAGGTGGATGTGGCCCGGGCGCGCAGCGGCGGCATCGACCAGGCGCAGTCCATCGCCAACCATCTGCGCATGGTTTCGCATTTCCATCCGGCGCTGCATCTGGAGGAGGAGCGCTATGGCGACGCGCTGTTGACGGCCTTGCCGACGCGCCTCGTCAAGGCCGATGCGCTGCCCTCGCGCGGCGAGCCGCGCGGCGCGCTCTGGGTGGAGGTGCCGGTGGACGGTGTGGCGCTGCAGGTTTTCGTCACGCATCTCGGCCTGCTCGGCGCCGAGCGCGTACGCCAGACCGAAGCCCTGATCGGTCCCGGCTGGCTCGGCGCGCCGATGCCGGACAATGCCCGCATCGTGCTTGCGGGAGACCTCAATGCCGTCTCGCGCTCTGCGTCCTATCGAATGCTCGTGCGCCGCCTGAGGGATGTCCAGACGACCGCAGGACGCCGCCCCCAGGGAACGTTCCCCTCCCGGCTGCCGCTGCTGCGCATCGACCATATCTTCGTCGGCGAGGGGATTTCCGTTCGCAGAACCGCCGTGCACGACACGCCGCTCGCCCGCAGGGCTTCGGACCACTTGCCACTCTATGCCGACCTGGACATCGAATAGGGCGCAGGCGCCTGGTCCTGGACATCGCCGCGTCATCCGCGGCGATGTCGATTGTTGCAATGCCGGTCAGCGTGCGGGCGGGGCGTACATCAGGCCGCCGTCGTTCCAGAGACGATTGAGACCGCGGTCGATTTTCAGCGGGCTGTCCTTGCCGAGGTGGCGCTCGAAAAGCTCGCCGTAATTGCCGACGGCGGAGATCGCCTGATAGGCCCATTTCGCGTCCAAGCCCATCGCCTTGCCGGCTTCGCTTTCTATGCCGAGGAAGCGCTTCTGGGCGACGGTGCCGCTTTCGAGAAGCGAGGCCGCGTTTTCCTTGGATATGCCCATCTCCTCCGCCTCGATCAGCGCGAAGAGCGTCCAGCGCACGACCTTGAACCACTGGTCGTCGCCCTGGCGCACGGCCGGGCCGAGCGGCTCCTTCGAGATGACCTCCGGCAAGACGATGAAGCGGTCCGGATCATTGAGCGTCAGGCGCTGGGCATAGAGCGCCGAGGCGTCGGTGGAATAGACGTCGCAACGGCCGGTATTGAAGGCCTGCACCGTCTGGTCCGGCTTCTCGAAGGCGATGACCTGATACTCGATCTTGTTGGCGTTGAAGTAGTCGGCCATGTTCTGCTCGGTCGTCGTGCCGGTTTCCGTGCAGACGGAGGCGCCGGAGATGTCCTTGACGCTGGAGACGCCGAGCTCCTTGTTGATCATGAAAGCCTGGCCGTCATAGTAGATCGTGCCGACGAAGCTCATGCCGAGATCGGTGTCGCGCGACAGCGTCCACGTCGTCTGGCGCGACAGCAGGTCCACTTCGCCCGACTGCAGCGCGGTGAAACGGTCCTTCGTGGAGAGCGGCACATAGGCCACCTTGTCCGGGTTGCCGAGCGCCGCGGCCGCGACCGCGCGGCAGAAATCGACGTCGAAGCCGCTCCAGGCGCCGTTCTTGTCCGGCGCGGAAAAGCCGAGGACGCCCTGGCTGACGCCGCAGCGCAGCTCGCCGCGCTGCTTGACGATATCGAGCGTGCCGGCATGGGCGGCGGTGCCGGCGGCAAGTGCGGCGGCGAGGGTCAAGAGTTTCAGTTTCATGGGTTCTCCTCCTTGATTGTTTTCAGGTTGTTCTGGGGTATTCCGGGCATGCGTCGTCCCGGCCGGGAGAGCGGCTCTCCCGGCTGAAAGCGGTTGGAAGCGTATGGTCGTCAGCCTTGGCCGTGTGTCCGGGCGACGTCGGCGAAGGTTTCCTCGAGCACGGCGATGAGATGGTCGGCGTCGCGTTTCGAGAAGATCATGGGCGGGCGCATCTTGAGCACGTTGTCATGCGGTCCTTCCGTGCCCATCAGCACGCCGCGGCGGCGCGCGCCGTTGGAGACGGCGCGGGCGAATTCGGTCGCGGGCGCCCGGCTCTTGCGGTCCGTCACCAGTTCGATGCCGAGGAACAGGCCGAGCCCGCGCACGTCGCCGATGACCGCGTGCCGCGTCTGCATGTCGCGGAAGGCGTCCATCAGGTAGGTGCCGATCGTCAGCGCGTTGCCGCGCAGATCCTGGCTTTCGATGACGTCGAGCACGGCAAGGCCGACGGCGCAGGACACGGGGTTGCCGCCGAAGGTGTTGAAATATTCCATGCCGTTGTCGAAGCTGTCGGTGATCTCGCGTGTCGTCACCACGGCCGCCATCGGATGCCCATCGCCGATCGGCTTGCCCATGGTCACGATGTCGGGAACGACGCCCTGCGTCTCGAAGGCCCACCAGTGGCTGCCGACGCGGCCGAAACCGACCTGCACCTCGTCCGCGATGCAGACGCCGCCCGCGTCGCGGACCAGCCGATAGACCTCCTTGAGATAGCCTTCCGGCAGGAAGACCTGGCCCGCGACGCTGGGGATGGATTCGGCAATGAAGAAGCCGGGCCCTTCGCCCTTCGCCTGCAGGACGGCAATCTGTTCGGCGACGCTTTCGGCAAAGCGCCGGCCATGCTCTTCGAGGGGCCAGTCGGCCGGCGCATGGTAGCTGTCCGGCACCGCCGCCACATGGACATGCGGCTTCGGTCCCTTGCCGCCTTTGCGGCGGAACTTGTAGGGGCTGATGTCGATCAGCTCCTGCGTCGTGCCGTGATAGGACCAGTCCAGCGTGATGGCGTTCTCGCGGCCGGTATGGGCGCGCATCATGCGCAGCGCCAGGCTGTTGGCCTCAGAGCCGCTGTTGACGAAGCCGGCGACTGTCAGTTCATTCGGCAGCGTCGCCGTCAGGCGCTCGGCATAGGCGACGATATTGTCGTGCAGGTAGCGGGTGTTGGTGTTGAGCGTCGTGGCCTGCCTCACCATCGCCTCGACCACGGCCGGATGGGCATGGCCGATGTGGCAGACATTGTTGAAGCAGTCGAGATAGGCCCGCCCGCCATCGTCGATCAGCCAGACGCCGTCGCCGCGCACGAACTTGATCGGCTTGTCATAGGAGATCGAGAGGTTCGGCAGGAGCAGTTCGCGCCGCAAGGCGACGATCTCCTCATGCGAGCGCCCCTGCCGTTCGTAGAATTCCTGCGCGATGCCACCGAAGGTTCGCGCGTCGGGGAAGAGTTCGGCCCAGACGTCGAGATAACGCGGCTCGCCGACGCCGAGGATTTCGGTCGCCGAAAGATTCGCGTCGGTGGAAAGCTGCAGGTGGAGATGCGGCGCCCAGCCGCCGTTTTCCGCCGGTGCGCCCATCTCGCCGACCAGTGCGCCCGCATCCAGCCGGTCGCCGGCCGCAAGGCGCCCCAAAGCTTCATGGGCAAGATGGCCCCACAGCGAGATGAAGGGCGGGCAGCCCTCGGGCTCGTGGCGAAGCGCGATCAGGCAGCCATAGCCGAGCGGATCCGGCTCGATCTCGACGCTGACGACCGTGGCGGCGAGCGGCGTGAAGACCTTGGTGCCCGCGGCCATGAAGATGTCGAGGCCGAGATGTCGGGTGCGGCGCGTCTTCTCGATGAAGCGCGAGACGAACATTTCGCCGGCATAGACGGTGCGCTCTTCGCCCCAGGGGCCGATGCCGAGTTCGATGCCGTTCTCGCGGCAATGGGCTTCCCAGATCGCCTGCGCCTCGTCCGGTTCTTCCGCGGCGGATTTGACCGTCATCGGATGGGCAGGGTCACCGTAGGGAACGAGGGCGGCCGGATAGGTCGCTGCCGGACGTTCGAGCAGCGGGGCGAGCGATCTGCGGTTCGCGGCGATCCAGCCCGTGACGGCGTGCGCGCCGGGAACGGCCTCGAAACCGCAGGCTTTCCTGAGGATCGCCGTTGCAAAACGCGGGTTCATCCGGTCGAGCTTGCGCAGCAGCGCCCAGGCCGGCCGTTCGCTGATCGCGAGATAGGGATTGTCCTCGGTATGCGCGCGGCGCGAGGCCGACATGGTGACGGAGGTGACGAGCCGGATGGCGATGAGATCGTAGAGGACGTCGACTTCTTCCGCGAGCAGCGGATATTCAGCATGGAAGCCGCGGGCGATGGCGGCCGCCGCGCCAATGGGGTCGGCATGGTCGAGACCGGCATAGGCGGCGGCGATGGCGACTTCCGCGATCAGCGGCGAATAGAGCGCGTCGCCGAAATCGATGAGGCCGGAGATGCGGTCATGGTCGGCCGCATCGACCAGTACGTTCCAGTCGTTGGCGTCGTTGTGGATGACGGCGGACCGCAATGTCGCAAGGCGCTGTTCGAGCGCCGTGAAGCGCGCGAGGAACCGCTCCAGCAGCGCGCGGTCTTCGGCCGCCGCGACATGGCGGAGCCGCTCGGCCGAACGGCCGGCCTTGCGGATGTCCCAGTCGAGATCGCGCAGCGCGCCGGGATGCATGAAGCCCTTCAGCGCTCCGTCGAACCGGCCCAGCATGCGGCCGAGAGATTCGAGCGCGGCGTCGCTGCGATCCGTCTCGGCGAGCGGCTGGCCATCGACCCAGCTCACCAGCCGGATGCGATGGCTGACGCCGTCGGGGCTCGTCACGCGGGCAAGGCTCTCGCCCGTCACCGTCGGGCGGATATGCGGCACCGGCAGGTCACCCGCATGGGTGCCGATATGCGCCAGCAGAGCCGTCTGGAAGTCGCTTTCCACCTCCGGTTCGGCAGCATTGACGATCTTCAGGATGAAGGAGCCGGCCGGCGATTCCACCTTGAAATTCTGATCCCGCTCGCTGGCGAGCGGCGAGAGCGCGCCCGTCAGTCCATAGTGCTCGGACAGCAGCGCGGCGGCGGTCTCTGTGGAAAAATCCGGTGTCGTCTTCAGCATGTCGTTCATGGCGTCCTCATTTTCATGGAAAGAGTTGCATGGACGCCACGCCGGCGCATCCGGCATTATGCCGGTTGTGCCTGCACTCTGTTTATAATAACCGTCATCTTGTCGGCCGGCTCTGGAGGGGAACAATGCAGGATACGGACGCCATCGACCGCACGATCCTCAGCATCCTCTCGCGGGAGGCCCGCATTCCCATGAAGTCGCTCGCCGGCCGCATCGGTCTGTCGCGCAGCGCCACCACGGAACGGGTCGGCCGGCTGGAAAAGGCCGGCATCATCCGCGGCTACCGGGCCGATATCGGCCAGCTCGACGACGGTCAGATCCAGGCTTTCCTGCTCGTCACGCTGAAACGCACGCCCTCGCTCGGCGTGCTCGACCGCCTCGCCGGCTTCTCCGCCGTGCGCAAGGTTTCCTCGGTCAGCGGCCAGCTGGATCTCGTGGTGGAAGTGGAGGTCGGCTCGATCAATGCGCTCAACGAACTGCGCAACGAAGTCTCGACTATGGACAATGTCGAGGACCTCACCACCTCCATCGTGCTGCGCCGGGATATCGAACGGAGCTGAAAAGGGGAGAAGCGCCGCCGCTCGCGGGAATCTTCACTCTATAATAGAAGGTGATCCAGGGTCGCAGGCGCGCCATCGCGGAAGACCTTTCCGTCTGGTAACGATTTTTAATCCAATTGTCTGAAAATGATCTGAACCACCGAGAGGCTGACAGAGATTGAATATTGATCAACCTCCTTGGCTGCTGTACTCATGCCACGCAAATCCGCGGGCCGACGCAGCCGGCATGATTGAAAGTTGAATGTGGATGCAGTCGTTTAGCCGTTTTTTCCTCGCCACCGCCTCGATGGCCGCGTTGTTGCTGGTTTCGTCCTGCACCGTCCTGCCGAGCTCCGGGCCGAGCGCTGACGCCATCCAGTCCGGCTCCAAGGCGTCGGAAACGCCCTATGTGCTGGTCAATGTGACCCAGGCCGTTGCCGACATGCTGGCGCAGGAGCAGGCCCGTCCGCTTTCCATCGCGTTCGGTTCCGCGAAAAAGACGAGTTCCTCGCAGATCGGCGTCGGCGACGTCGTGTCCGTCGTCATCTGGGAAGCGGCCAAGGACGGCCTGTTCTCGGGCGGTGAGAAGGGACCGGGCGCCGCACAGATTCCGCCGCAGCCCGTTTCGGAAAACGGCACCATCGTCGTTCCCTATGCCGGCACGATCCGCGTCGCAGGGCGCACGCCGCAGGAAGTCAAGGGCGATATCGAAGCGGCGCTGAAGGGCATGGCGGTCGAGCCGCAGGTCCTCGTCAACGTCGTCGCGAACAATTCCAACACGGTCACGGTGACGGGCGAAGTCGCCCGCAGCGGTCTCATTCCGCTGCTGCCGGGTGGCAATCGCCTGATGGACATCATCGCGACCGCCGGCGGTCCGCGCATGGAATCGCACCAGCTTGCGGTGCAGATCACCCGCGGATCGAAGTCTGAAACCATCCCGATGGAGCAGCTCGTCTCGGATCCGCGCGAAAACATCTACGTGCAGCCGAACGACGTCGTCACGCTGATCCGTCAGCCGCGCAACTTCACGGTCTTCGGCGCATCGATGGCCAATGCGTCGCTGCAGTTCGACGAATCGCAGCTCTACCTCAATCAGGCGCTGGCCAAGGTGGGCGGTCTCAACGACGATCGCGCCAATGCCCGCGGCATCTTCATCTATCGCCGCGAACCGGCCGACACGGTCCGCAGGCTCGCCCCCAATGCGCGGGCGATGTATCCCGATGGAACGGTCAACGTCATCTATCAGATCGACCTGAAGGATCCCGCCGGCTTCTTCGTCCTGAAGAGCTTCCGGGTCGCCAACCGCGACCTGATCTACATCGCGAACTCCTCGCTGGCCGAAGTCCGCAAGTTCTCGACGCTCATCAGCACGACGGCGTCGCCGGTCATCCAGGGCGCGGCCTTCGCCTCGAGCCTGCACGACTTGAGCAACTGATACCGAATCGCGCGAGCGGGGCCATCTCCCTGCTCGCCCCTCCGGACAAGGCCCGGAGCAATCCATCGCGAAGCGATATAATCTCCCTGGCGGGGCTTGCCTGCCGGGGCATAAATTGCCAGAACCGATTGGTAGGGTTCCGCCGGCTGTTCCCGTCCGCGCCTTGCGGGGACAATCGCAAAGCGCGTGAGCAGCAAGCATGAACTGGTTTGGTAACCCCTGGCTGTTGACGGCCGCCTGTTTCACCTGGGCCTTCACCGTCGTCTACGCGACCGACCGTTTCGCGCTCCCGCGCGCAGTGGCAGCGCGGCATCGCATGGACCGGACCCCCTTTCGCATCGCTTTCGAAACGCTGGCCCGTCTTCCGATCATCGGGCTGGTCTTCGCCGGCTTTTTCGCGATTTCCTGGCGCCCGATCTATGCCGCGCAGGGCACGCTGAGCTTCTTCGTCATCTTCACCGCCATCTCGCGCGCCAAGTTCATCTTCATCCGCGAGCCGCTGGTCTTTTCGGATATCGCGCTCGTCGCAGACGTCTTCAAGCACAAGGAAATCTTCTACGCGACGAAGCTGAACGTGCTGTTCTGGATCATCGCCTGTGGCTATGTGTTCGGCGCATCCGCGCTGTTCTTCATCTTCGAGCCGAGCATCCTGCCGGCGGACAACCGCTTCCTCTGGGTGCTCGCCGGCCTTTGCGTCGCGTTCGGGCCGCATTTCCTGCTGTTCGTCAAGCCGATCAACGTGCGCCTGCGCCGCGTAAGCGAAAGCGTTCTGCAGACGCTCGACGTCTTCGCCAATACCGTACGTTTCGGGACCTTCGCGTCGGTCGTCTATCACTTCCTGATCTGGATCGGCGTGCGCCGCGACCAGATCGTCGCGGAACTCATGGCGACCCTGCAGCATGCCTTCCACGAGATCGTCCACGCGGATGACGCGGCGGCAAGCGAAAGCGCGCCCCTCGTCGTCATCTGGCAGTCGGAATCCTTCTACGATCTCCGCCATTTCGACATGCCTGATCTCGATCTGCCCCATCTCGACGCCATCAGGGCGCGTGCCGTTCAGTCGGGACGCATGACGAGCGTGTTCGAAGGCGGTTACACGCTGCGCACGGAATTCGCCGTCCTGAGCGGCCTTCAGCCGGAAGACGCCCATGTCGATGCCAGCTATCCCTATCTGCGCGCCGCGCACTATTCCGACATCGCCTGGCCCATGCGGCTGAAGCGGGCCGGCTGGCTCACGCATTTCGTCCATCCCTATGAGCGCACCTTCTTCTTCCGCGACAGGGCCATGCCGCTGCTCGGCTTCGACAACATGACGATGCTGGATGGTTTTGCGCATGACCCCCAGACCGACGGCCCCTATGTCTCCGACCGGCGGCTGACCAGCATGGTCGTCGATATCATCGAGGATATCGGCAGGGACCAGTCGGCCTTCGTCTTCGTCGCCTCGATGGGCAATCACGGGCCCTGGCTGCCGGGACGGTGCGGGGACCTGACCGATCCGGTCGCCATCTATACCGAACTGCTGCGCAAGACCGACGAGGCGCTTGGTCATCTCATTGCCTATCTCGACCGTCTCGACCGGCCGGTCTGGCTCGCCTTCTACGGCGATCATGCGCCGCTGTTGAAGACCTTGGCCGACCCGTTTCCCGATCCGCGGACGGACTATGCCCTCGTTCCGCTGGCGCGCGCGGCGGAGGGGCGTTCGGCGCCGCCCGTCGAGGTCGAGGAAGCCCCCTGGAATCTTCTCGGCAAGCTCTTCACCGAGGCCGACCTGCAGCGACGGCGCCCATCATGACGGCAGAAGCGGAAATTCCGGCGCGCGCGCCCGCAAAACGCACCTTCCTCTTTCTGCAGGGCCCGTCCTCGCCGCTCTTTTCCAAATGCGCGGCCGGGCTGGAGGCGCGTGGGCACACCTGCCTGCACATCAACCTCAATATCGGCGACTGGATTTTCTGGCGCCGGCCGGGCGGCACCAATTATCGCGGCCGGCCGGAGCGCTGGCCGGATTTCGTGCGCGACTTCATGGTCCGTCACGGCGTCACCGATCTCCTGCTGCTCGGCGAGGAACGGCCCTACCACAAGGCGGCGGTGAAAGCCGCCAAGGCGCTGTCCATCGACGTCTATGTGATCGAGATGGGCTATCTGCGGCCCGACTGGGTGACGTTCGAGCGGGACGGCATGTCGTCCAACTCGCATTTTCCCCGCGATGCGCAGCAGATCCTTGCCGAGGCGGCGGGGCTTCCGGAACCGGACTGGACGATCCGCTACCGGCAGAAATTCTCGGTCGAGGCCGGCTACGACCTTCTCTATAATCTGCCGAACGTCTTCCTGTGGTTCCTGTACCCGCATTACCGCCGGCACGCCCTGTTCCACCCGCTTGCCGAATATGCCGGATGGGTCGTGCGGCTGATGCGCAAGAAGAGCGCCGAACAGGCGGCGCAGGCGACATGCGCGCAGCTGCTTGCCAGTGGGAAACCGTTCTTCGTATACCCGCTGCAGTTGCAGACGGACTATCAGCTGCGCGCCCATTCCCCCTTTGCAAATCAGCAGGAAGCCATCTCCACGGTCGTGACGTCCTTCGCCGCGAACGCGCCGGCCGACTGCCAGCTCCTGATCAAGCTGCATCCGCTAGACAACGGCCTGATCGATTGGCGCGCCTATATTGCCGGACAAGCCGAGCGTTATGGGATCGTGGCGCGCGTTCACGTCGTCGATGGCGGCAATCTCGACCGGCTGATCGATGGGGCGAGGGGCCTCGTCACCGTCAACTCGACGGCCGTGATCGGCGCTTTCAAGCGGCAAAAGGCCGTGAAGGTGCTGGGTTCCGCCGTTTTCGATGCGCCCGGTCTTTGTTATCCCGGCACGCTCGATGCCTTCTGGGCCGACCCGGTTCCGGCGGAAAAGCCGCTGGCGGAAGCCTTTTTCCGCCTGATCGCCGGCAAATATCAGGTGCGCGGCAACTTTTATTCACAGGAAGGATCGTCGGCAGCGGCCGAAGCGATCGTGCGCCGCCTTCTCGATGCGGAGGGTGAAAGATCGGTGATTGCCGCTTGAAACCGAATAAGAGGCCGCTACAGTTCGTAATCGTGAAGGACTGTTGACCTCAACTTCTCTTACTCACATTTGCGGAGTGTGAACATCATATTGCTTCGTTTATGTCAGACTGCGGTCTTGCATTGGCGGCCCGCGGTCCTGTATTGCCTCTATTATATTAGGTGGCGAACAACTCTGGGTGTTTCCGCATGGGCTTTTGGGAAAGACGGGTTCCCTCAAGCTTTCAGACCAAGCAATAGTAGATAATGTTGGGTGACCATGACGGTTGAAATTATCGGATACGCCGCTGTTGCTCCGGGGGCCGGCTCTGCGTCGCAGTTGTTCGATTTGCTGCGTCGCGGCCAGTGTGCCGTAACCGAGGTTCCGGCCAACCGCTGGGATCGCTCGCGTTTCTGGCACCCGAGCCCGAGCGTCTCCGGCAAGACCTATACGTTCGCCGCCGGCGTCATCGACGATATCGATACCTTCGACCCGCGTATCTTCGGCCTGTCGCGGCGCGAAGCGATGGCGATGGACCCGCAGCAGCGCCTTCTGCTGGCCGTGACCTGGCGCGCGCTGGAAGATTCCAACATCACCCTGTCGTCGCTGCAGGAAGAGGCCATCGGCGTCTATATCGGCGCGTCGAGCCTCGACAGCGCCAACCTCTCCACCGAGGACCCCGCCGCGGGCGGCCCGTATTTCATGACGGGCAACACGCTTTCCATCGTCGCCAACCGCCTCTCGCACATTTTCGGCCTCAGCGGGCCGAGCCTGACGATCGATACGGCCTGCTCCTCCTCCCTCGTCGCGCTCGATCAGGCCGTTCGCGCGCTCAATCGCGGCGAGATCGACACGGCCATTGTCGGCGGCGTCAACCTGCTCAACCATCCTTTGCCCTTCGTCGGCTTCGCGCAGGCGCGCATGCTGTCGCCCGAGGGCCGTTGCCGCGCCTATGACAATGATGCATCCGGCTATGTGCGCGCCGAGGGCGCGGCCGTCGTCGTCCTGCGTCGCAGCGACAAGGCCGCCGCCGCGGGCGACCGCAGCCGGGGCCGCATTCTTGCCACCGGCGTCAATTCGGCCGGCCGCACGAACGGCATCTCGCTGCCTTCGCAGGAAGCGCAGGCGCGCCTGCTGCAGGAAATCTATGCCGATCCGGCGATCGACCCGAACCATCTCGCCTTCATCGAAGGGCATGGCACCGGCACCAAGGTCGGCGACCCTGCGGAAGTCTGGGCCATCGGCCAGGTCATCGGCGGGCAGCGCCATGCACCCATCCCGCTCGGCTCGATCAAGACGAATATCGGCCACACGGAACCGGCCTCGGGCCTCTTCGGCGTGCTCAAGGCCGTCATGGCGCTGGAACACGATTATCTCCCGGCCTCGCTGTTCTTCGACACGCCGAACGACGCCATCGATTTCGCCGGCCTCAATGTCAGCGTGACGGCGACGCCGCTGCCGCTGTTGCGCAGCCAGCGCCCGCGCCTTGCCGGCATCAACTCCTTCGGCTTCGGCGGCACGAATGCGCATGTCGTCGTCTCCGACCCGCTGCCGCGTCCGGCGGCTGCCGCCCCCGCGGCCGAAGGCGGCTACTTCATGGTGTCGGCGCATACGGAATCGGCCCTGAACGGTCTTCTGGAAGATTACCGCGACCGGCTCGCCGCGACGGCGGACCAGCCGTCGGCCCCGGCGCTCATCGCTGCCGCTTCCGCCGGCCGCACCCCGCTTCGCCATCGTTTCGTCGCGCAGGGCAAAAAGCCCCGCGATATCATCGCCGCCATCGACGACCAGCTTGCCGGCCGCGCCGTTTCGGTTGCCGCCGTCGGAGAGACGCCGGTCGGTGAACCGCGTGTCGCTTTCCTGTTTGCCGGCAATGGCGCGCAGTGGGCGGGCATGGGCGTCGATGCGCTGCGGGCAAATGCCGATTTCCGCCGTCACTTCACGGCGATCAGCGCGCTGTTCGAGGACCAGATCGGCGAGAAGCTGACGACGCTGCTGACGGCCGAGGACCTTGCCGACCGCCTTTCCGATACCCGTGTCGCCCAGCCCCTGCTGTTCTCGATCCAGGTCGCGCTGGCCCAATGCCTCATCGGCGCCGGCATCCGTCCGGCCGCCGTGCTCGGCCATTCCATCGGTGAAGTCGCCGCCGCCCATATCGCCGGCGCCCTGTCGCTGGTCGATGCCGTTGCCGTCGTCGCTGTGCGCTCCCGCTGCCAGCATGTCACGCAGGGCAAGGGCACCATGGCCGCCGCGCTCTGTGGCGAAGAGGCCGCGCGCGACTTCATCCGCCGCAACAATCTCGACGGCCTCACCGTCGCGGCCGTCAATGCGGGCAATTCCGTCACCATCTCGGGCCCGAAGGAAGAGATCGCGTCGCTGCGTTCGCTCGGCCGCCGCCAGAAGCTGGCGGTCCAGCTGCTGGACATCGACTATCCCTTCCATCATCCGCTCGTCGACGAGGCGAAGGACGAGTTCCTGAAAACGCTGCCGAAGATCGCGCCGCGCGCCACGGAATACGATTTCATCTCGACGGTCACGGGCGAGCGTCTGGATGGAACCGCGCTGGACGGCGCCTACTGGTGGCGCAATGTGCGCGAGCCGGTCTATTTCATGCAGGGCATGGCCCGCGCGCTGGCGCAGGGCTGCAACCTGCTGGTCGAGATTTCGCCGAAGCCCATCCTCACCAACTATCTGAAGGATGCGGTCAAGACGAGCGGCGCGGCCGCCCAGCTCATGCAGACCCTCGACAAGGCCGAGGGCGAAGGCACAGCCGATCCGGTCGCCAACTGTATCATTCGGGCGCTCGCGCATGGTGCGGCGCTGCCGCGCGCGCAACGCAACGCGGCAATCGACCTGCCGGGCGTGCCCTTCGAGCCGGAATCGATGATCGGCACGCCGACGAGCGACGGCTACGACCTGTTCGGCCGTCACATGACCCGTGCCTATTCGCTCGCCGGCTGGCGCGCGGATCCGAACGGCAATGCATGGAAGAACCATATCGACGCCCGCCTGTTCCCGGATCTTGCCGAACACGTCGTCGATGGCCGCGCGATCATGCCCGGCGCGGGCTTCATCGAGATCGCGCTTCAGGTCGCCCAGCAGGCGCTCGGCACCGATGCCGTGCAGCTGACGAATATCGAACTGCTGCGCCCGCTCGAGCTTGGCTCCACCATCGTCGAACTGTCGACGGTGATCTCGCGCGAGACCGGCACGATCGAAATCCGCTCCCGCGAGCGGCTGAGCGCCGACGACTGGACGCTGCATGTCGTCTGCCGCTGCCAGAAGGTCATGCCCGCAACGCGCGCACCGGTTCTCGCAGCGCTGGGCGCGAGTGCGGAGAACGTCTCGCCGGAGCGCATCTACGCCATCGCCTCGTCCTTCGGCCTGGACTATGGCCCGGCCTTCCGTCTGGCAAAGACGGTGCGCACCGATCAGCAGCGCCGCATCGACGTCGCTCTCGCGCCCGGCGCCGAACCCGCCCATGCCATGCTCGCCTGGGGCGTCAATCCCATGCTGCTCGATGCGGCCTTCCATGGCCTCGTCGGCCTGTTCGACCGTTTCTCGGGCGATGCCGAAGGCGCGCCCTATATCCCGGTCCATTTCGGCGTCGTCACGCTGCTTGCCGCCGGCCTCCAGCCGCGCCGCGCCCGCATCGAGGTCGAGCGCGTCAGCGCCCACTCGATCAAGGCGCGCTTCGTGCTCGAAACCGAGGACGGCCGCCCGGTGCTGCTGCTCGAGGACTGCCGTTTCCGCCGCACCTGGCTCCAGCAGCATCACACGCCTGCCTCGCTGACCTTCCATTACGAAGCGGTGCCGGTGGCCGCTGCCATTGTCGGTCAGCCGGCTCTCTCTGCCCCGGCCTTCGCGCTGGCGGCGCCCGATGCGGCCACGCCTGACGATGCCTCGCTTCTCCTGCAGGCCGCCGTGCTGCGCGCCTGCCACGATATCGTCCTGCCGCTCGTCGATGCGTCCGGGCGGATCGCGCCGGTATCCCTGCCGGGCGACCGGTCCTTCCAGGACTTCCTGACCAATGCGCTCTTCGTGCTCGGCGAAGCGGGCCTCGCCGCGCAGAGCGATGGCGTCTGGACAATCGAGGCCGTGTCGGACCTGCCGGAAACCGGCGAAACCCTCGCCGAGTTCACGGCCGAGCGGCCCGATCGCGGCGCGGAAGCCGTTCTGCTTGCCGAAATTCGCGCGGGCGTGCTGCGTCATCTCGAGTATCTGCACACCGGCGGAACCGAGGCGCTGGAACTGGGCGGCAAGACCATGCGCCAGGCCATCCGCCTGCATTCGCCACAGGCCCGCGAGCGCAATGCGCTTGTCTTCGCCGCGGCCGAAAAGGCGGTGGTGGACGGCGCGAAGGATGCGCCCGTCATCGTTCAGGTCGGCGCGGCCGCACCCGGCTTCAGCCGGCGCCTTGCCGATCTTGCCGCCCGTGCCGGCGGCAAGCTGGTCATCGTGGAACCGTCCGACGATCTGCGTCGCGCCGCCGAGGTGACCTTCGGCACCAGCGGCCGCGTCACGGTGCTGGGCACAGCGGAAGCGCTGCGCGGTGCCGACGTGATCGTCAGCACCTGCGATCGCCTGCACGCCATGCTGGAAGCGGACGAGGCCCTTTCGGGTGCGCTTGCCGCGGGGCTTGCCAGCGGCGCACGGCTGCTGGCCGCCGAAACGCCGGCCTCGTTGCTGTACGATGTCTTCTTCGGCCTCACCGCCGGCTGGTTCTCGGCCAGCCTGTCGCAGGGCTTCCCGGTCGGGCGTCTGGCGAGCGAAAGCGACTGGAGCCGGCGTCTTGCATCGCTGGCGGCCGATCGCCATGCGCTTCAGAGCGTCCAGCGGCCCTATGGCTCCCTGCTGCTGATCGAGGTTTCGCCGCTCGCCGAAGGTGGTGCTGCCCTCCCGCAGGAGGCAACGCCTTTCCTGCCGCTCGGCACGGCCGCCGGGGCGCTCACCGGCCTTGCGGCAATCGACCTCCATCTGCCGGCCGCAGACCTCACCGCCGCCATCCAGGCTATCGGCGAGCCGGGCAATGCCGCCGACCTGTTGCTCTACGTCGCCCCTGCCGGGGGCGCGGACGACGAAGCGGTGCTGGCGCGTGACGCCCATGGGTTGGCGAAGGTCGCCGAAACCCTGCAGGCAAGCACGGCCAAGCGCCGGCCGAAACTGGTCCTGCTTCTTGCCGGCGGCGCGCCGGACGGCGCCCGTGAGGGCGACCTTGCGTCGTCGCCGCTCGCAACGGGCCTGTGGACCTTCGCCCGCGTGCTCGCCAACGAATTCAGCGAGGTCGACATCCATCTCGTGGATGCCGCCTCCGCGGATTGGCACAAGGCAATCGATCTTGCCAGCGCCGGCCATGACGAGCGTGAATGGCGCATCGCCGGTGGCGCACGGCATGCCGAGGCCTTCCGGGCCGTCGGCGGGCCGGTTGCGGCAAGCGATGTGTCGCGCCTCGACTTCCCGGCCGCGACCGTGCGTCAGCGCACGCCCTCGCGCGTCGACAGCCTCTATTGGGAAAGCATGGAGCGGCCGGTGCCGGCGGCGGGCGAAGTGCTCGTAGAAGTCGCCGCAGCTGGCCTCAACTTCCGCGACGTCATGTGGGCCATGGGCCTCCTGCCGGAAGAAGCGCTGGAAGACGGCTTTGCCGGCGCGACGATCGGCATGGAATTCTCCGGCCGTGTCACCGCGGTCGGTGATGGCGTGGACGACCTTGCCGTCGGAGACCGCGTCATGGGCATCGGCCCGGCCGCCTTCTCCACCCACACGGCCATCAGGCGCGCCGGCCTTGCCAGGCTGCCCGACGAACTGGACCTCGTCGCCGCCGCCACGGTTCCCGTCACCTTCCTGACGGCCTGGTACGCGCTGGTCGAACTCGGTCGCGCGCGCGCCGGCGAAACGCTGCTCATCCATGGCGCCGCCGGCGGCGTCGGCCTTGCCGCGATCCAGATCGCCAAGGTGCTCGGCCTCACCATCATCGGCACGGCGGGCAGCGACGAGAAGCGCAGTTACCTGCGCTCGCTCGGCGTCGACATGGTCTTCGATTCCCGCTCGCTCTCCTTCGTCACCGACGTCAAGGCGGCAACGGGCGGCGAGGGCGTCGATCTCGTGCTCAATTCGCTGTTCTCCGACGCGATGGAGCGCAGCATCGAACTGGTCAAGCCCTTCGGCCGCTTCCTCGAACTCGGCAAGCGCGACTACTATGCCGACCGCAAGATCGGCCTGCGTCCGTTCCGCCGCAATGTCAGCTATTTCGGCATCGACGCCGACCAGTTGCCGCTGAAGGCGCCGGCGCTGACCAAGGCGATCTTCGCCGATCTCGGCGCGCTGTTCGCCAAGGGCGATCTTCGCGCCTTGCCCTACCGCACCTTCGAGCATGACGAGATCGCCGATGCGTTCCGCCTCATGCAGAATGCCGGCCATATCGGCAAGATCGTGCTCCTGCCGCCGCAGGCGGGCGAGGATGCCGTGGCCGCGGCCATCGGCGCCCCCATCGCCTTCGATGCGGAGGGCATCCATGTCGTCGTCGGCGGCATCGGTGGCTTCGGCCTTTCGGCGGCCGATTGGCTGGCCGCCCGTGGCGCCCGGCGCCTCGCGCTGGTGACGCGCCGTGGCACGTCCGATGCGGAAACCGACGCGGCCATCGCCGCCTGGAAGACGCGCGGCATCGCCGCGAGCCTGCACGCCTGCGACGTGACGGACGCCAAGGCCGTGGACGCGCTGCTTGCGGACCTGCGCAAGGAAGCGCCGGTCAAGGGCCTCGTCCATGCCGCCATGGTGCTCGACGACGCGCTGCTGCCGAACCTCACGGAAGAGCGCTTCCGCCGGGTCATCGACGTCAAGGCGCGGGGCGCCGCGATCCTCGACAAGGCGACCCGCAAGGATGCGCTGGATTATTTCCTGATGTTCTCCTCGGCGACGACGCTGATCGGCAATCCCGGCCAGGGCAACTATGTCGCCGCCAACGGCTATCTCGAAGGTCTGGCGCGCGCGCGCCGGGCGGAAGGCCTGCCGGGTCTTGCCGTCGCCTTCGGCGCCATCTCGGACAGGGGCTACCTTGCCCGCAACGACGATGTCGGCGATCTGCTGGCCCGCCGTATCGGCAACACCGCGATGAAGGCGGCCACCGCCCTTGCCATGGTCGAAGCGCATATGCGCGGCGATCCGGGCACGCTGGAAGCGGCCGTCGTCGTCTGCTCGCCCATCGACTGGGCGGCGGCGCGCAACCTGAAGATCGTCGGCACGCCGCTCTTCGAGGTTCTCTTGAAGCAGGCCGGCCCTGCCGGCAGCGGCAGCGGCGGCGATACGGTGGACCTCACCGCGCTTGTCGCGGAAAAGAGCGAGGCCGAGGCGCTGGAAGCCCTCTATGCGATCGTTGCCCAGGAAATGGCGACGATCCTGCGTGTGCCCGAAAGCTCGCTCGGCCGCGACAAGGTGCTGAAGGACGTCGGTCTCGACAGCCTCATGGCCGTCGAACTGGCCCTCGGCTTCAAGGAAAAGACGGGCTTCGACATCCCGATCACCAGCGTGGGCGACACGACGACCATCGAGAACGTCGTCCGCAACCTCTATGAAAAGGTTGCGCGCGCCGAAGAGGCGGAGCACGATGGCAACGAGATGGATCATATCGAGGCGCTGGCCGAGCAGCATACGGGCTCGTCGGCCCCGGCTGTTTCGAGAGGAAGATAACACGCATGGACGAATCGTCCGCAAGCCGCATGGCGCGGGAGCGTAAGGCTGCGCTCCTGCAGAAGATGCGCGGCGTTTCCACGATGGACGCACGCCCGGCCGCCGCAGCCATTCCGGTGGAACGCCCCGTGCCGCGTTTCGAGGACCTGCCCGAATACCGCCAGATCCGCCTTCAGGAACTGGCCGGCGAACTGACGCAGATCGACAATCCCTTCTACCGGATGCACGATGTCGGCGCCGGTGCGGAAACGGAGATCGACGGCCGCCGTCTCGCCAACTTCGCGTCCTACGACTATGCCGGCGCCAACCAGCATCCTTCGGTGCATGCGCGCGTGCGCGAAGCGATCGACCGTTACGGCATTTCAGCCTCGGCAAGCCGCCTCGTCGCCGGCGAGCGGCCGATCCACCGCGAACTGGAAGAGCGCCTTGCGGCCTGTTACGGCGTGGAGGACGCGGTCGTCTTCGTCAGCGGCTACCTGACGAACGTGACGGTCATCGGCACGCTGCTCGGCCCGGAAGACCTCGTCATCCACGACGAATTCATCCACAACAGCGCGCTGGCCGGCATCAAGCTCTCGGGCGCGGCCCGGCGCTTCTTCCGCCACAACGACACGGCTCATCTCGAAGAGCTGCTGAACGATTTCACCGGCAAGTTCCGGCGCATCCTCGTCATCGTCGAGGGCATCTATTCGATGGATGGCGACGTCGCCGACCTGCCGCGCCTCGTGGAACTGCGCACCCGCTACGGCTTCTGGCTGATGGTGGACGAGGCCCATGCGCTCGGCGTTCTCGGCCCGACCGGCCGCGGCACGCACGAGCATTTCGGCATCGATCCGACGCAGGTCGACATCTGGATGGGCACGCTGTCGAAGACGACGTCGAGCTGCGGCGGTTATGTCGCCGGCAGCGCGGCGCTGGCGATGGTGCTGAAGGGCTCGGCCGGCGGTTTCATCTATTCCGTCGGCCTGCCGCCGGCCCTGGCGGCGGGCGCCGTCGCAAGCCTCGAGCTTCTCGCCGACGAGCCGGAGCGCGTCGCAAGGCTGCGGCGCAACGGCCATCTCTTCCTCGATCTCGCGCGCGAAGCCGGCCTCGATACCGGCCTCAGCGAGGGCCATTCCGTCGTGCCGGTTCTCGTCGGGGATTCGCTGCGCGCCGTGCGCCTGTCGAACGACCTGCTGGCGGCCGGCGTCAACGTGCTGCCGATCATCCATCCGGCCGTGCCGGAAGGGCAGGCGCGCCTGCGCTTCTTCATCACCAGCGAACACACGGAAGAGCAGATCCGCGAGACGGTGCGCCATACCGCCGACCTGCTCGGTGAACTCGTGCGCGCCAATTTTGGCCTCGGCTCGCTGGACCGCGCCCAGATCGCCCGCCTGATGACAGGTCTCTAAACGTGCGGCACGTGCTCGTGACCGGCGGGTCGAGCGGCATAGGCCTTGCCGTCGCCGATCTGCTCGTCGCGCGCGGCGACCGGGTCTCGCTCGTCGCGCGGGACGAGGCGCGGCTTGCCGAAGCGGCTCTTCGCCTTGCAAACGGTGACCCGGCGCGCGCCGGGCGCATCTTTACGGCAGCGGCCGATGTCGGCGATGGCGAGGAGATCACCCGCGCCGTCGCGTCCGCGTCCGCGCATTTCGGTCCGGTCGACGGCCTGGTCGCCTCCGCCGGCATCGTCGAGCCGGCCCGCTTCCTGGAGCAGGATGCCGCGACCTTCGACCGCCAGATCGCCATCAACCTGACGGGCGTCGCCAACAGCGCGCGGGCGGTGTTGCCGGCCATGCGCGAGAGGGGCAGGGGGCAGGTGCTGATCGTCTCCTCCGGCGCGGGGCTCATCGGCATTCCCGGCTACAGCGCCTATTGCGCCTCGAAGTTCGCCCTGCGCGGCCTTGCGGCGTCGCTGCGGGCGGAAATGGCGCCGGCCGGGATCGCCGTTTCCATCTGCTTCCCGCCGGATACGCTGACCCCGCAGTTCGAACGCGAACTGCCGCTGCGCCCGCCGGAGGCGCAGGCGATGATGGGGCGCGTGCGGCCGCAGGAGGCGAAGATCGTCGCGCGGACCATTCTCGCCGGCATGGACCGCGGCCGCCGCGAAATCCATTTCGGCCTGACGCTTCGCCTGCTCGGCTATTTCGGTCCCTTCGCCGCCACCTATCTCGACCTGCGCAATGGCCGGCCGCGCAAAGGCTAGAACACCCCAGCGAATGCACGGTGCCATGCGCTGGCAATAGCGTGAAGACGAGAAGCGGGGTGCTCTGAAATTTGCCCCTATGCCTGCGGTTCGCTGCCCGAAAGCCGCCGCGTCCAGTCCTCCACCCGGTTGCTCTCGATCCGCCTGACGGCATGATTGCGCCAGCCCTCGGCCAGCCGGTCGAGCGCGGCGATGCCGGCAAGTTCGGTGCGGTTGAGCGGATCGATGTAGAAGGTGCGCCAGATGCGCGCGAGCGTCCAGTCCGGCGCGCGGCGCTCCTGAAGGGTGAGGCTGTCATCCGGCGCGACGATGCCGGATTCGAGCACGCGGTAGTACCAGCCCGTCCGTCCGGTGGTTTGCACGAGGCGCGCCATGTCCGTCCGTCCGAACCGCTCGTTCAGTTTCCAGCACGGCTGGCGGCCCTGGCTGACCTCGACGAGGGCGGTGCCGAGGCGAAAGACGTCGCCGACCGCCACGGTCTCCTCGGTAAGCCCCGATGTCGAAAGGTTCTCCCCGAACGCGCCGGGACCGTCCAGCAGCGGGTGCGATCCGAGGTCGCTTACCCAGGGGTCATAATGATCGAAGGGATAGTGGTGCACGGCCTTTTCCGGCCCGCCATGCCGCACCGGGTCGCCCTGCCTGTCGCCGGCAAGGCCGGTCCGTGACAGGGCGAGCGGCGTGTGGACGGCGGATTTCGCGATGCCGCTTGGCGCCGCACGGGCGCCCAGCGGCGCCACTCCGCCGATGCTGAGGCTGATGAGGGGCGTCGCCGTCATGCCCTGGTCTCCGGTACGGGCGCTTCGCAGCGCCCGTCCGCGCAGCCAGCCGCTTCGTCGGGCGTCTGGGCAGCGGGCGCATGGGCAGTTGGCACTTGGGTCGCGCGTTGGGGCGCGGCGAGCGCCATGGCGATGCGCGCGCCGATGGCCATGTCGTCCTCGATGCCGAAGGCGTGGCTGAGGATCGCGCCGTTTCGTCCGATCAGCACGGAGGAGGGCGTGCCGCGCAACCCGAAGCGGCGCATGGTCACGGGGATGTCCGATCCGTCCTCGGCAAGGTCGACGGCGACGGGCGAGGTCACCCGGTATTCGTGCAGGAAGGCCTGCAGCGTCACCGGCGTCATCGCGGCATGATGCTCGAAGACGGTGTGGATGCCGATCACCTGCAGGTCCGTATCGGCAAAGACGCGCTCGATGCGCTTCACCTGCGGCAGCGCGTCCGACACGCAGCCGGGGCAGAGCAGCTGGAAGGCATGCAGGAAGACCGGCCGCCCGCGCAGGCCGGCGAGCGTCAGCGGCGCGCGCGTGTTGAACCAGGCGGAGGCAGCGATCTCGGGTGCAAGGCGTGTGTCAGGCGCGGACATGCGCGCCTCCCGTTGCGTTGGAGGGGGCGATGGGAGTACTCCTTGCCATGTTCTTTCCTTTCATGCCTGGAGGGGAGGAATTGCCGGCCCGACGATGGCAGTCGTCGGGCCGGCGCTGTCTCATTCGCCCGGCATCACCTTGCCCGGCAGGCTGAGATTGCCGGAGGCGACCTTGAAGACATTGCTGACGCAGAGCAGCGGCGCATGCAGGTTGCCGTTGACCTTCAGGCCCGCCGTGACGCCGTCATAGGACGCGCCCTTGAGGCCGCCGATCAGCGCGAGCGGGATTTCCACATCCACCGTGTCGCCCTTGAAGGCCGTGGGGTAGTCCGGGCTGTCGATCAGCAGCGGCACGCCCGGCCATGTCTCGGGCACCTTCGGTTTCGTGCCTTCGGGAATGTCGACCACCTTGAGCCCGCCGCCGCAGGCCTTGTCCTCGGCCAGCACCACCCAGTGCGGATGCCAGACATGGCGGTTCTCGCCGCCGCGGGCGGCATCGTCGAAATCCGGGTGGAAGGTGACGGCGAGCGCCACGATGCCCTGCGCCTTGTCGAAGCCGATCTCGCCGCTGTCGAGGCTGGTCGGCCAGACATAGGCATAGACGCTCGATCCTTCGAACTTGCCCGTCGCGTCGGGTTTGTCCTTGCCGGCCTCGCCGCGCACGCGGGTGGTGAAGATGGCGGTATCGCCCCTGGTCACGATCGTCGTTTCGACGATGTCGAAGGCGGCCTGTACCGCTTCCACGGGCTCGGCCTTGATGGAATGGGCCGCGGCCGTCGTCAGCCATAGCGCGGCCGTTCCGGCGGTGAGCGCGCCGGTCAAAAGTCTTGCGGGCATGATGGGTCTTCCTTTCGTTTGCCTGGAGGGTTGGATTATCCCGGTGAAGAGGCGTCCCGGGTGGCAGCCCGGGACGCGGGATTGGCTTCGTGTTCGCGGCAGTCGAGACGCAGGTCCGGTTGGCCGAAGGCCGCGTCCACGTAATGGCAATGATGCGGGCGCGCCGCATCGGCGTGGGCGAAGGGCGCGAAGTGGCGACAGGTCACGCACAGGCGCTGCACGGGGATAGCATCGGTATCCTGGAGATGCCGGATCATCTTGATGAGGGTCAGCAGCAGGTCTTCCTGCTCCCGGTCGTCGAGGCCCGCAATGGCCTGTTCGACGAGGCCGTCGCCGGCCTCCGTCGCCCGAAGCGTGGCGGTGCCCTCGGCAGTCGGTGCGATGTTCACGGCGCGCCGGTCGCTTTCACCGGGATGTTTGGCGAGAAGGCCCCGGCGTTCGAGGGCATTGAGGGAATCGGTCGCGGTCGGCTGCGAGACGCCGAGATGGGCGGCGATCTCCTTCACGCCGAGACCGCGGGCGCCGCGTCCGTCGAGAAGGGTGAGGATGGCAAGCTGCGTCGGGTTGAGGCCGGCGGCCTTCGCCCGGTTCCAGTCGTCGACGCGCAAGACGGTCGCCAGCCGCGAAAGGCCTTCGCGGATGCGCGTGTCGATGGCGTGGGGATTCTTCGGTGTCGTCATGCACCGAATAATATAGGATTCCTATCTATATGCAAGCGGCGAGAAGCCGCTTACTCCACGCCGAGCGCCTCGGCGGAAATCCAGAACACCGCATCCTGGGATTCGGCGGTTTCCAGCCAGACGAAATCGAGATGCGGGTACTCTTCCTCGAGGATTTCCCGGCCCGAGCCGATCTCGCAGATCATGCCGCCCTGCGGATTGAGGTAGTCGGCCGCCTCTTCGAGGATGCGGCGCACGAGATCGAGGCCGTCTTCGCCGCCATCATGCGCCATGGCCGGTTCGGCGCGGAACTCCGGCGGATAGGCGACGAGCGCGTCGTGATCGACATAGGGCGGATTGGTGATGATGAGGTCGTATGTCCGGCCGGCGAGGGGGGCGAAGAGGTCGCCCTCGTGCAGGCTGACCTGGTTTTCCACCTCGTGCGCGGCGACGTTCTTCGCCGCGACCGCGAGCGCGTCGGCGGAAAGGTCCACCGCATCCACCGCCGCATGGGGGAAGAACTTGGCGGCCAGCACCGCAAGGCAGCCCGAGCCGGTGCAGATGTCGACGGCGCTTTCCACGGTCATCGGATCGGGCAGGAAGGCCGAGCCGTTCTCGCCGAGATATTCGCTGAACAGGATTTCGCCGATATGCGAGCGTGGCACGATCACCCGCTCGTCGACATGGAAGCGTACACCCTGGATATAGGCGCGGCCGGTGAGGTAGGACGAAGGCTTGCGGGTCGTGACGCGCGCCTCGATGCGTTCGGCGAGCAGCTTGCGCTCGGCCGGCAGCAGGCGGGCGTCGAGGAACGGGTCGAGCGCATCGATGGGAAGATCGAGCGAGTCGAGCAGCAGGAAGGCGGCGTCGTCGCCGGCGGTCGTCGTGCCGTGGCCATAGCTGAGATCGGCCGCGTTGAAGCGGGAGATCGCATAGCGCCAGTAGTCGCGCAGCGTGACGAGTTCGCTAGTAATGTCCTGGGTCAACGGCTCTTCCCTCGATTTTGGCTGGACGTCACCGGCTTTAGAATGGCAATGGCCTGTGGGTCAACCAAGGACAGCGAGATGAAGGCGAGCCGCAGACCGCAGAAACCGAGGGTGTCCCGACCGGCGCAGACGCCGGCCGGCGGCAAGCGGACCACGCTGCCGCGCGCCCTCTCCAAGCTCGGCTTCTGTTCACGCACGCAGGCCGAGGACCTGGTCCGCGCCGGCCGCGTCACGCTCGGCGGGCGCGTCGTCACCGATCTCGAAACCTGGGTGGATCTCGACAGCGCCGTGATCGCGGTGGACGGCAAACGCGTCGCGGCGGAGGAACGCGTCTATTTCATGCTCAACAAGCCGCGCGGCCTCGTCACCACCCGGCACGATCCCGAGGGGCGGCCGACGGTCTTCGACTGTTTGAAGCATCTCGATCACGCCCATCTTTCGCCCGTCGGCCGGCTGGACAAGGCGAGCGAGGGCCTGCTGCTCTTCACCAACGACACGGAATTCGCCCAGGCGCTGCTCGACCCGGAAACCCATGTCGCCAAGACCTACCATGTCCAGATGGACCGCATCGCCGATCAGGCCATGCTGGACGCCATGGTGGAGGGTATCCGCGACGACGGCGATTTGCTGCGCGCAAAAGCGGTGCGGCCCATCCGTTCGGGCGAAAAGAACGCCTGGATCGAGGTCGTGCTGGACGAGGGCAAGAACCGCCAGATCCGCCGCATGCTGGAAGGGCTGGATATTGCCTGCCTGCGTCTCCTGCGTGTCGCCATCGGCAACCTTGCCCTCGGCACGCTGGAAAAGGGGGCGGTCAGGCCGCTGACGACGGACGAGGTCGCGGACCTGCGAGGGCTCGTTTCGGCGCGCAAACGTGCAAACATTACGAAAATATAATCATCCCAAGGGCTTCTCCTCGAGGGACTGCGGTGCCAAATCTCCAGGGAAGGAACGTTGAGAGGCAGGGCCTCGACCTGGGGAATGCCGATGACCGTCAATGCACGCGCCAAGAAGACCGAAGCCGCCTCCGGGGAGGCTGCGCCCGCGACCGTGACCCTCATGCCGGCCGCCACCCCGCCCGTTCGCCGCAAGCGCCGTTCGCGCGGCTGGATCTGGCTGCCGGTTCTCGCGGTGCTGGCCGGCGCCGGCTCCTATGCCTGGCGGGCCTATGCCCCGGCCGAAACGGCGGCGGCGGTCATCACCCAGCCCGTCACGCGCGGCGATATCGAAAATGCGGTGACGGCGGTCGGCACGCTGGAAGCGATAAAATCGGTCGATGCCGGCGCACAGGTCTCCGGCCAGTTGAAGGCCATGCGTGTCGCCATCGGCGATATCGTGACGAAGGGCCAGATTCTGGCCGAGATCGACCCGGCGACCATCGAGAACCGCATGGAGATCAACCGCGCGGAGCTTGCCAACCTCGAGGCGCAACTGGAATCCAAGACGGCGCAGCTTGCCTTGAAGCAGGCGAATATCGCCCGCCAGCGCAGCCTCGTTGCCGGCAATGCCGCCGCCCGGCAGGCGCTCGACCAGGCCGTGGCCGACCTTGCCGCCGCCAAGGCGGATGTCGATGCCACCACGGCGCAGATCCGCAAGCAGCAGGCGACGCTGGCCGGCGACGAGGTCGATCTCGGTTACACGAAGATCTATGCGCCCATGGCCGGCACCGTCGTCGCCAATCCGGTGAAGGAAGGCCAGACGCTGAACGCCGTGCAGAGCGCGCCCACCATCGTCACCATCGCCGATCTCTCCACCATGACGGTGCGCGCCGAGGTGTCCGAGGCCGATGTCGGCCGCCTGACGCCGGGCATGGAGGCCTATTTCACGCTGCTTGGCCAGCCCGGCAAGCGTTTCACCGGCAAGCTGCGCCAGATCGAGCCCTCACCGACGGTGGAGAACAACGTCGTGCTCTACAATGCGCTGTTCGACGTGCCGAACCCGGAGGGCGCGCTGATGATGTCGATGAGCGCGCAGGTCTTCTTCGTGCAGGCGGCGGCGCGCGACGTGCTGGTCGTGCCGGCCGGCGCGGTGGCGACGACGCGGGACGGCGGCAAGCCGAAGGCGCAGGTGACGGTGGTCACGGCCTCGGGCGTACAGGAGGTGCGCGACGTCGAGACCGGCATCCGCAACCGCGTCAGCGTCGAGATCAGGAGCGGTCTTGCCGAAGGCGACAAGGTGGTCGTCAGCGCGGGCGGCAAGGCGTCCAGCGGCAGCGGCCGCAATTCGCAACGCGGCATGCGCATGCCGCCGATGTTCTGAGGCACGGCCATGACGGCGCTTCTCTCGCTCCGTGACGTCACCAAGACCTTCTACAACGGCGACTTCGCCGTGGAGGTCCTGCACGGCATCTCGCTCGATATCGCGGCGGGCGAATTCGTGGCGATCATCGGCCAGTCCGGCTCCGGCAAGTCGACGCTGATGAACATTCTCGGCTGCCTCGACCAGCCGACATCGGGCGACTACCGCATCGACGGCGAACCGGTCGCCGATTTCGACGGCGACGAGCTGGCGGCGCTGCGCCGGCGCACCTTCGGCTTCGTCTTCCAGAGCTACAATCTCATTCCCACGGCCAGCGCCCGCGAGAATGTCGAGGTGCCCGCGATCTATGCCGGCATGCCGGCGCGCGACCGGCAGGCGCGGGCCGAAGCGCTGCTCGGCTCGCTCCGGCTCGGCGACCGGCTGGATCACCGGCCGAACCAGCTTTCCGGCGGCCAGCAGCAGCGCGTCTCCATCGCCCGCGCGCTGATGAATGGCGGCCGCGTCATCCTGGCCGACGAGCCGACCGGCGCGCTCGACAGCCAGAGCGGCGAGGACGTGATGGCGCTCTTGCGCCGCATGCACGAGGACGGCCATACCGTCATCCTCATCACCCATTCGCGCGAGGTGGCCGAGGCCGCCGACCGGCTGATCGAGATCCGCGACGGCCGCATCGTTTCCGACACGTCTCGCAAGGCGCGCACCGTCTCGCCGGCGGCCGCCGGCCTGCAGAAGGCGGTGAAGGAAGGCTCGGCCGCCCTTGCCGACGTTTCCGAGGCGGTGAAGATGGCCGTCCGCGCGCTCTATGCCAATCTCTTCCGCACGGTGCTGACGCTGCTCGGCATCGTCATCGGCGTCGGCTCCGTGGTGGCCATGCTGGCGATCGGCACGGGTGCGCAGAATTCCGTGCTTGACCGCATTTCCGCCATGGGCTCCGATCTGCTGCTGGTGCGCCCCAGCATGGCCAATTTCCGCGGCGGCGGCAGCGCGCCGGTGACGCTCATTCCTTCCGACGCCGACGCCATCCTTGACGTGCCGAACGTCGCCTTCGCCGTGCCGGAGATGACGAGCTCCGTCACGCTGCGCTTCGGCAGCGTCGATTACCAGACGACGGCCAACGGCACGGTGCCGGATTTCCCGCGCGCCAAATCGTGGGGCCTCGCGGCGGGCGAATTCATCAACCAGGATGACATGGACACCTATGCTCCCGTCGCCGTCATCGGCCAGACGGTGGCGAAAACGCTCTTTGCCGACGGCACGAACCCGCTCGGCCAATATGTGCTGGTCAACAAGATTCCCTTCCAGGTCATCGGCGTGATGGCCGAGATGGGCGCGAGCGCCGGCGGCAACGACCAGGACGACGTGATCCTCGTGCCGCTGTCGACTGGCAGCATGCGGCTCTTCGGCCAGCGCAACGTGCGCACCATCACCGTTCAGGTGAGGGACGCCGCCGCCATCGACCTGACGCAGGGCGCGATCCAGTCCCTGCTCGACGAGCGCCACAAGGCCGAGGACACGCAGATCACCAACATGTCCTCGGTGCGCGAAGCCTTCACCGAGACCTCCAACACGATGAAGCTGTTCCTCGGCTCCGTCGCCGCCATCTCGCTGCTCGTCGGCGGCATCGGCGTCATGAACATCATGCTGGTGAGCGTGCGCGAGCGTACGCGCGAGATCGGCGTGCGCATGGCGACCGGCGCGCGCCGGCGCGATATCCTCCTGCAATTCCTCATTGAGGCGCTCGTCGTCTCCGCCATCGGCGGGGCGATCGGCGTCGCGCTGGGGCTTTCCATCGGCGGGCTCGCCAAGGCCTTCGGCATGCCGGTGAGCTTCACGGTCGGTCCCGTGGCGCTCGCCTTCGCCTGCTCGTTCCTGACGGGGCTCGTCTTCGGCTATCTGCCGGCCCGCAACGCCTCGCATCTTCAGCCGGCCGTGGCGCTCGGGGCCGACTGAATTTCCAGGGCGGGCGGGAACATCCGGCCGCCTTGCCGGTTTCTCCCTTTGCCTTGAAGGGAGGGCGAGATGAACGAACATACCGATATCCAGCTGCATTTCGACGTTCTGAGTTGCCGGGCGCTGCTGTCCTGCGAAGGCAAGGACTATGTGCTGCCGGATACCTACCCGAACCGCGACGCCGCCGAAGCGGCCGCCAAGAAATTTGCCTGGGAGAAGCTCGGTGCGCAGAAGCGCCGCGGTCGCCGCCCGTCCGATCTCCCCGTCTGGTTGCGGTAGCAATCGGGTGCGAAGTTCCTTAAATATCGAACCCGGAAGAAAAAACGGAGTTCGAGCGTGAGCGTCGCATTCGTCAAGGAAGAGAGCGCGGAAACGGCAGCGGAAACCCAGCTGCCGGAGCGTCCCATCTCACCCCACCCCAACCTCGTGACGGAGGCGGGTCTCAAGGCGCTGGAGCAGCAGCTTCAGGCGGCGCGCGAGGCCTTCGAGGCCGCGAATGCCATCGAGGATATCAACGAGCGCCGTCGCCAGACGGCAGGTCCCGCGCGGGACCTGCGCTATTTTTCCGAGCGCCTGCGCACCGCCCAGCTCGTTCCTCCGAGGGACTCGAACGACACCGTCGGCTTCGGCAGCACCGTGACCTTCAACCGCGATGACGGGCGCGTCCAGACCTACCGTATCGTCGGGGAGGACGAGGCCGATCCCAAGGCGGGAACGATCTCCTATGTCTCGCCGGTCGCGCGCCTCCTGATGGGCAAGGGCGTCGGCGACGTGGTGAGCGTCGGCGGGCAGGAGCTGGAGATCGAGAAGATCGTCTGAGGGGACGGCGATGAACCTCAATCAGGTGACCGTCACGATGCCGGACCTCGATCAGGGCTGGCATTTCTATATCGCCCTCGGCCTCGTTCCCATCGTGGATGCGCGGCCGAACTATGTGCGCTTCGCCTGCCCGGATGGAAACAGCACGTTCTCCCTGCATGCCGGCATGGCGACTGGCGGCGGAACGACGGTCTATTTCGAATGCGAGAACCTGGATGCGACCGTCGAAGGACTGAGGGCTGCCGGCATTGTCTTTTCCGCACTGCCGGAAGACAAAAGCTGGCTGTGGCGCGAGGCGGAGCTGTTCGATCCCGGCGGCAACCGTCTGCTGCTCTATTTCGCCGGGGAAAACCGGCTCGACCTGCCGTGGAAAATCCGGCCGCAGCAACGCTGAGCTTGCAGCCGGACTGCCTGTTTTACGAAGAAGCCTTGTCGATGCCACCCGCAACGAGGCGGCCCCTGTGGAAGGTCGCGGTGCGGGCCGGCAGGCGGGCGACGGCCTCGGCGGTGCAGCTTGCCGGAGTGAGCGAGAAACCCGCCTCGTCGCCGGCCTTCGGCCAGGCGCGGTCGCCCTCGTCATCCAGCGGCAGCACGCCGCCGGTGGCAATGGCGAGCGAACGGGACAGATGATATTCGTCCGAGCCGCGATAGAGCTGGGCGTAGAGATAGGCCTTTTCCAGCATGTCGCCGCTGCCGAAGGGCGACCAGTGGTCGATCACGCTGTCGGTGCCGGTCATCACGAAGACGCCCGCCTTGGAAAGCTGCGGCAGCGGCATCATCAGGCCGCCGATCGGAACGGTCGAGGCGATGGTGATGCCATTGGCGGCAAAGCGCGCGGCGGTTTCCTCGAGTTGTTCCGGCGCGAGCGTCGTCAGCGCGAAGGCGTGGCTGATCGTGACCTTGTCCTTGAGGGCAGGGTTCTTTTCCACCGTGTCGATCATGTAGTTGACGGCGGCGACGCCCGCCGGGCTCGTCTCGTGCAGGTGGATGTCCACGCCCTTGCCGGTGTCGAGCGCGATCTGGAACATCGCGTCGAGCGACTTTTCCATGGCGCTGTCGACATTGGTCGGGTCGAGGCCGCCGACGAATTCCACGCCCATCTGCATGGCCTCGCGCATCAGCCCGTCGACCTTGGAATGCAGCAGGCCGTGCTGCGGGAAGGCGACGATCTCGCAGGTGAAATCATCCGCGTGTTTTTCCAGCGCGCGCTTCAGATGCTCGAGGCTCTTGAGGCCGCTGACCGGATCGATGTTGCAATGGCTGCGGGCGATGGTGCTGCCATGGGACTGCAGAAGGGCGATCAGGCCCTCGGCGCGTTCCACCGAGGTCGGCAGCAGTTGCGGCAGAAGCTTTTCCTCCAGCGCGATCATGTCCATGATCGTCTTGCCCTGGCGCGGGCGCGGCGCTTGCCAGGGGCCGCCATAGAAGGTCTTGTCGAGGTGGATGTGCATGTCGCGCATCGTCGGCAGTGCGAGCTGGCCGTTCGCCTGGTAGGTCGGCAGGCCCGCGGGCAGGGCGCTGCCGGCACCATGCAGCGCCGCGATCCGGCCGTCCCTGATTTCCAGCGTGTAGAGCGCGGTGCGGGTGGCGACGATGACGTCGCCGTCCTTCTCGAAACCCTCCTCCAGCCTGACATCGGCGAGAAGATAGTGGCTGTCCTTCACAGACGTCACGGTGGCGTCCTCCTTGCAAGTCTCGGCAGTGGCGGCGTGGCCGGCGGTGCCGGTCAGGCCCGCAACGGCTGCGGCGGTGGTAAGCTGGCCGGTGCGGCTCAGAAAGGCCCTGCGGCTCTGCGATACGGCGTTGTGCACCATCGTTTCCTCATCGTCCATGGAAAGGGATGGCGCATTCTAGGAAACGGAGCCGTGCCATGGCAGCGACATTTGGCAATGCTGGCTATTCGATCCGCCAATGATGCTACGGTTGAAGTCCGCAAAATCGAATGAGCCGCTCCGCAAGGTCCAGCGTGATTGCCGGCGCGTTGTCGTGGTGGAACAGGGCAAGCTCGAAATCCTCGACGGGCGGCAGTCCCTCCGCCTTGCCGAGGACGCGGTGCGCCGGCAGGCGGCAGCCGGCCGGCAGCAGGCTGACGCCGAGCCCGGCCGCCGAGGCCGCCGCCAGCGCCGCAAGCCCGCCGCCGCTGTAGCTGACGCGCCAGCGCAGGCCGAGGGTATCGAGCGCGCCGCACAGTTCCTCGCGGTAGAGCCCGTTGACCGGAAAGACGGCGATGGGGACGGGCGATTGTTCGATGGCGGGATGTTCGGCGCTGTCGAGCCAGAGCAGCGGTTCCGGCCGCGCGGCGCGCGGCAGGTGCACGCGGCGCTGCTTGACGAGCACGAGGTCCAGCTCTTCCTGGCCATAGGCGCGGTAGAGATCCGGGCTGAGGCCGCTGGTGACGTCGAGCCTGAGATGCGGGTGCTCGCGCTTGAAGGCGGCCAGGAGATCGACCGTCGGCACGGTGAAATCCTCCGGCATGCCGATGCGCAGCACGCCGTCACGCCAGGGTCCCGTCAGTGCGTCGTGGGCTTCCTCGTTCAGCGTGATGATGCGACGGGCATAGCTGAGGAGCTTGATGCCCTCCTCGGTCAGCCGCACCTCGTGGGAGGTGCGCTCGAACAGCGCCTTGCCGATCATCTCCTCGAGACGGCGGACCTGCTGGCTGACGGTGGATTGCGAGAGCGAGACGCGGTCGGCCGCGCGGGTAAAGCTGCTGGTCTCTGAGACGGCCACGAAGCTGATGAGAAGCTGCGGGCTGAACATGGGAAAGCGATTCATTCTTCCGCTGCCGCGTTGGGCCATCGGTGATGGCGGTCGCCTCTTGTAGAGAATGCGGAACGGCCTTCCAAGGGGCGCCGGCCGCGCGAGGGGCGCGGCCGGCGGTTTCAAGGCTTAGAAGCTGACGGCGTGGTCGCCGTCCTCGTCCTGTATCCGGGTCGGCAGGCCGATGCGGTTCAGGAGGTTGATGAAGGGCTTCGGCGGCAGTTCCTCGACATTCGCCATCGTCTTCACGTCCCATTCGCCGGTGGCGACCAGCATGGCGGCGGCGACCGGCGGGACGCCGGCGGTGTAGGAAATGCCCTGCGAACCGACTTCCTCATAGGCTTCCTTGTGGTCGGCCACGTTGTAGATGAAGACGGTCTTTTCCTTGCCGTCCTTCAGGCCCTTCACGTAGTCGCCGATGCAGGTCTTGCCCTCGTAGCCGGGGGCGAGCGATGCCGGATCGGGCAGCACGGCCTTGACGACCTTGAGCGGCACGACCTCCTGGCCTTCGGCCGTCTTGACCGGCTGCTCGGAGAGCAGGCCGAGGTTCTTCAGCACGGTGAAGACGTTGATGTAGTGATCGCCGAAGCCCATCCAGAAGCGCACATTCGCGCCGTCCATGTTCTTGGCGAGCGAGTGCACCTCGTCATGGCCGCACAGATAGGCGCGGCGCGTGCCGACGACGGGAAGGTCGTAGTCCTTGCCGATCTCGAACATCTTGTTGGTCTGCCACTGGCCGTTCTGCCAGGAATAGACGACGCCGGTGAACTCACGGAAGTTGATTTCCGGGTCGAAGTTCGTGGCGAAGTACTTGCCGTGGCTGCCGGCATTGATGTCGACGATGTCGACGTCCGTCACGGTGTCGAGATATTCGTCCTTGGCGAGCTTGGCATAGGCGTTGACGACGCCCGGGTCGAAGCCGGCGCCGAGAATGGCGGTGATGCCCTTCTCCGCGCATTCGGCGGCGCGCTTCCACTCATAGTTCCCGTACCACGGCGGCGTCTCGCAGATCTTGCCCGGCTCTTCGTGGATGGCGGTGTCGATATAGGCGACGCCCGTATCCATGCAGGCGCGCAGCACCGACATGTTGAGGAAGGCGGTGCCGACATTGATGACGATCTGCGACTTCGTCGACGTGATGAGCGCCTTGGTGGCCTCGATGTCGAGCGCGTCGAGGGCATGGCCTTCGAGCACGCCCGGCTGCTTCATCGCCTTCTTCTCATGAACGGACGCGATGATCCTGTCGCACTTCGCCCTGGTGCGCGAAGCGATGTGGATGTCGCCGAGCACGTCGTTGTTCTGCGCGCATTTGTGCGCCACGACCTGTGCAACGCCGCCGGCGCCGATGATGAGCACGTTCTTCTTCATGTCCCGGAATAGCTCCTTCTGGGTTTTGACGAGGGGATTAGGAAAGGCTTGCTTCGTAGTCCGCATAGGCGAACTCACGGACGGTCCGGATGCTGCCATCCAGCTCGCGGATGGCGATCGCCGGCATTTTCACGCCGTTGAACCAGTTCTTCTTGACCATGGTGTAGCCGGCGGCATCCTGGATGGAGATGCGGTCGCCGACCTTCAGTTCCTCTTCGAAATCGAACTCGCCGAAGATGTCCCCGGCAAGGCAGGACTTGCCGCAGACCATGTAGCGGTGCGGCCCGGTATTGGGGGAGAGCTTGGCGCTCTCGCGGTAGATCAGCAGGTCCAGCATGTGCGCCTCGATGGAGCTGTCCACGATGGCGAGGTCCTTGCCGTTGTTCAGCATGTCCAACACGGTCACTTCCAGCGAGGTGGACTTGGTGATCGAGGCTTCGCCCGGCTCGAGATACACCTGCACGCCATATTCGCCGGCAAAGCGCTTGAGACGCTCGGCGAATTTTTCCAGCGGATAGTTTTCGCCGGTGAAATGGATGCCGCCGCCAAGGCTCACCCATTCGGCCTTCTTCAGGAGCGGCGCGAATTTCTCCTCGATGGTGCCGAGCATGCGGTCGAAGAGGTCGAAATCGCCGTTCTCGCAGTTGTTGTGGATCATGAAGCCGGAGACGCGGTCCATGACCGGCTCGACCTTCTTCACGTCCCATTCGCCAAGGCGCGAGAAGGGGCGGGCGGGATCGGCAAGGTCGAAGCTGGAGGAGGAGATGCCTGGGTTGAGACGCAGGCCCCGCACGATGCCGGATGCCTTGTCTGAGAAGCGGTCGAGCTGGCCGATGGAGTTGAAGATGATCTTGTCGGCGTGGCTGATGACCTCGTCGATCTCGTAGTCGGCATAGGCGACGGAATAGGCGTGCGTCTCCTTGCCGAAGCGCTCTTGGCCGAGACGCACCTCGTTGAGCGAGGAGGAGGTCGTGCCGTCCATATACTCCCGCATGAAGTCGAAGACCGACCAGGTGGCGAAGCACTTCAGCGCCAGCAGCGCCTTGGCGCCGGAAATCTCGCGCAGGCGCGCGATCTTTTCCATGTTGGCGAGCAGCTTCGACTTGTCGATCAGGTAATAGGGCGTGTTGAGGGACATGGAGGACCTGTCTTCTGGCGGTGGATCGCGCGCCGGCCCGCGCCGGAAACACGATGGAATCGCGGCAGGGGAGGCGTCAGCCTCCCGCTCCGCGCGGGTTCAGGGAAGGAAACCGTCTGTTACGGTATCGTCGTCCGGACACGGCGATGTGACAGCGCCTTGGCGCTGTTCGCCCGGTCGAGGTATCGCGTGAAAAAGAGGACGGGCAGGCGCGGTGTCTTCATTTGCCGCACGGGGCCGATGGCGCCATTCGGGCAAAGGTGCGAAGCGATTTTGCGGAAAGGCAAAAAAGCTCCAACGGCGTCAAGGCCAGACCGTGCCGCGATGGCACGCATCGTATAGCGTTCTTCCGTTCGGGGGGCATCTACCGAGCCCATCCCCGATTGGAAGAGGGCGTCGCAAGACATGGCGTCCTCCCCAACCAGCAGATGAAACCTGCAATAAGTGGGCCGCTCTCTAGCACAGGCCCGCCGTCGATTTCAATGCGGCTTTTCGCTCGTTTTTTGAAATCGGCCCTTGCACCTCTAGTCGCTAGAGGTCGTAGAAGGTCCTGACGAGACGAAAGAGGATTGTGCGATGTCCGATGTGAAAGAGACGCGTTTCCGGGTGGAGGGCATGGATTGTGCCTCCTGCGCCAGCAAGATCGACACGGCCGTGCGCCGCATGCCGGGAGTGTCGGACGTCTCCGTTTCCGTCACCGCCGGCACGATGCGCGTGCAGCACGACACGACGAGTGACCTGGAGGCGATTCGCCGCAAGGTCTCCGGCCTCGGCTATTCGGTGACGCCGGGCGCCGCCGTGGCGGCCCCGAAGCCGGCCGGCGAACATGAGCACGGCCCCGGCTGCAATCATGGGCATGGTCATGGGCCTGATCACCGGCACGGTGACGACCACGGGCACGACCACGACGACCACGATCACGCCGGCCATGCGCATGCGGCTCACGAGCACGCCGACAAGCCGCAGGCTGCGGCCGTCGAAGGCCTGCACGGCCACGATCACGGCCCTTCGGAAGGCCCCTGGTGGAAGGGCAGGAAGGGACGTCTGACCATTCTCGCCGGCGCCGCGCTGGTTCTGGCCTATGGCATCGGCCATCTCTTCCCGGCCGTCGAGACCTATGCCTTCGTCATCGCCATGTTCGTCGGCCTCGTGCCGATCGCGCGGCGCGCCATCATGGCGGCGCTGGCCGGCACGCCCTTTTCCATCGAAATGCTGATGACCATCGCCGCCGTCGGCGCGCTCGTCATCAATGCGACCGAAGAGGCGGCGGCCGTCGTCTTCCTCTTCCTCGTCGGCGAACTCCTGGAGGGCGTTGCCGCCGGCAAGGCGCGCGACAGTATCCGCTCGCTGTCCACGCTGGTGCCGAAGACCGCGCTTCTCGAAGAGGACGGCCGCACGAAGGAGGTGCCGGCCGAGCAGCTTGCCGTCGGCGCGGTCATCCTCGTGCGCCCGGGCGACCGCATTTCCGCCGACGGTACGATCATCGAGGGCGAAAGCGCCATCGACGAAGCGCCCGTCACCGGCGAAAGCACACCGGTGCGCAAGGATGTCGGCGACACCGTCTTTGCCGGCACGGTCAACGGCGATGCGGCCCTGCGCATCCGCGTCACGGCCGCCGCGGCCGACAACACCATCGCCCGCGTCATCAAGCTGGTCGAGGAGGCGCAGGAATCGAAGGCGCCGACCGAGCGCTTCATCGACCGCTTCTCGAAATACTACACGCCCGGCGTCGTCGTCGTCGCCGCGCTGGTCACGATCATACCGCCGCTGTTCTTCGGCGGCGTCTGGAGCGAGTGGGTCTACAAGGGCCTCGCCGTTCTCCTCATCGGCTGCCCCTGCGCGCTCGTCATCTCGACGCCCGCCGCCATCGCCGCTGCGCTCTCGGCCGGCGCCCGCTGCGGCCTGCTGATGAAGGGCGGGGCGGTGCTCGAAGGTCTCGGCAAGCTCACCGCCATCGCCTTCGACAAGACCGGCACGCTCACCGAGGGCAAGCCGAAGGTCACCGATATCGTCGCCTTCGCCGAACCGGCCGATGAGGTGCTGCGCCTTGCCGCCGCGCTGGAGGCCGGCTCCAGCCATCCGCTGGCGCTCGCCATTCTCGGCAAGGCCGCCGAGGACGGCGTGGTGCCCCCGGTCGCCAGCGGTGCACGTGCCTTGGGCGGCAAGGGCGTCACCGCCACCGTCGAGGGCAAGGACATCTTCCTCGGCTCGCCGAAGGCCGCCGCCGAACGGGTCACCCTCTCCGAGGACGTGCGGGCTGCGACGACGGCGCTCAACGACGACGGCAAGACGGTCTCCATGCTGATCGTCGACGGCGTGCTCGCCGGGGCCATCGCCATGCGCGACGAGCCGCGCCCCGATGCCGCCGCCGGCCTCAAGACCCTCAGGGACGCCGGCATCAAGACGATCATGCTGACGGGTGACAATGCCCGCACGGCGAAAGCCGTCGGCGCCGAACTCGGCATCGAGGTGCGCGCCGAGCTGATGCCCGAGGACAAGCAGCGCATCGTCGGCGAATTGCAGCGCGAAGGCTTCGTCGTCGGCAAGATCGGCGACGGCATCAACGACGCCCCGGCGCTCGCCGCGGCCAATATCGGCATCGCCATGGGCGGCGGCACCGACGTGGCGCTGGAAACGGCGGACGCCGCCATCCTGCACGGCCGCGTCGGCGACGTCGCGCTGATGACGGATCTCTCCCGGCGCACCATGCGCAACATCGTCGAGAACATCGTCATCTCGCTCGGCCTCAAGGGCGTCTTCCTGGTGACGACCATCGCCGGCATCACAGGCCTCTGGCCGGCGATCCTGGCCGATACCGGCGCCACCGTGCTCGTCACGATGAATGCCCTGCGCCTGCTGAGGCCCATCAAGGGATGAGGCGCAGGTCCCTCATCGGCCTTGCCCTCGGGGCTGCGATCGCCGGTGCGGCGGTCGCGGCCTTCGTGCCCCGCGCCGGCCAGCCGAAACAGCGCGCCTTCACCCTGCAGACGGTCGACGGAAAGCCCTTCCGCTCGGCCGATCTGGCGGGAAAGCCCTATCTCGTCTTCTTCGGCTTCACCCATTGCCCGGATGTCTGCCCCACTACGCTCTTCGAGCTGACGGCGCTCCTCAAGGACATCGGCCCGGCGGCGGACCGCCTTACGCCGCTCTTCGTCTCCATCGATCCCGAGCGGGACACGGCGGACCTCTTGACGCTCTACATGACCTCCTTCGATCCGCGGATCGTCGCGCTGCGCGGCGATGCCGGGCAGACGAAGGCGGCGGCGGATGCGTTTTCGGCCTTTTACCGGAAAGTGCCGACCGCATCGGACAGCTACACGATGGAGCACACGGCCGGGCTCTTCCTCATCCGCGCCGACGGCCGCCTGCAGGGCATGCTCGACATGCACGAGCCGCGCGAAACCCAACTCCAGAAACTGAAGCTGCTGGCCAGTTCCTAGAGCCTTGCCAGCCGGAGGGGTGCCGCCCCGACAGGAAGCGCTTCAGTCGTGATCGTCGGTGCACAGGTCGTGGTTGGCCAGCGCCCGGATGACGTAGCAGTCGCTGATCTGGTCGGAATGGCAATGGCTGGTGATGCGTTCCAGCTCTGCTTCCAGCTTGCGCAGCCGGGCGATCTTGCGCCGGACGGTGGCAAGCTGCGCGGCGGCGATGCGGTCGGCGTCGTGGCAGGGGCGTTCCGGATGCTGGCTGAGTTCGATCAGTTCGCGGATCGCGTCGATGGTAAGGCCGAGATCGCGGGCATGGCGGATGAAGGCGAGGCGATCGCGCTCCTCGCTGGAATAGCGCCGCTGGTTGCCCTCCGAACGCTCGGCGTGGGAAAGCAGCCCCATCTGCTCGTAATAGCGGATGGTGGGAACCTTGACGCCCGTTTCCCTGGAAAGATCGCCGATCGTCAGCATTTCCTTGGCCTCTTCAATGAACTGTCCCAAGAGATGTGCCGGGCGCGCCGGCAAATCAAGTTTTCTCTTCCGCGGAACCGCCCGGCGCAAGCATCTGACGATATTGTGTTCGCGCCGTGAGGTCCGGACGAAAGAAAGCCGCAAATCTGGTCTTGAAGCTCAAGGGGCTTGAGGCTTTAAGCTCGGCCGGATCAAAACCCGGGTTCGGGCGGAAACCGAGGCATGACGCCGCGCAGGGCCGATGAAGGCCACAAGATTAACGAAGTTCTAAGCAATCGCTTGGACTCTGAGGAAAGGCCGCGCGGTTCGCCGCGCCCACGAACCCCGAACAACCGAAAACGACCCATGTTTGCGCTTCGCCATCGTCCTTCTTCCGAAACCGCCCGTCGTCTGTCGCTTTTCGCGCGCCTTGCCGCCGCCACGGTCGCCGGCGGCCTGCTTGCTGGCTGCATGGCGATGGATGTCGCCTCGCTTGCCGAGACGCCGCAGCTTTCCAACAAGGTGAAGGCGGAAATGTCGAAGAAGAAGATGCGGCCGGAAAGCCCCGTGCTGGTGCGCATCTTCAAGCAGGAAAGCGAACTCGAAGTCTGGAAGGTTGACGCGAGCGGCAGATATGCGCTGTTCAAGACCTATCCGATGTGCCGCTGGTCCGGGAAGCTCGGCCCGAAGACGAAGAGCGGCGACCGCCAGGCGCCGGAAGGCTTCTATCATGTCTCCGCCGGCATGCTGAACCCGAACTCGCAATATTACGTCTCCTTCAACCTCGGTTATCCGAACCGGCTGGAATCGGCGCTCGGCTATACGGGCGAGGCGCTGATGGTGCATGGCGCCTGTTCATCCTCGGGCTGCTACGCCATGACCGACCAGGGCGTCGGCGAAATCTACGCCATCGTGCAGAAGGCGCTGGAAGGCGGGCAGGAGCGCTTCCAGGTGCAGGCCTATCCCTTCCGCATGACCACCCAGAACATGGCGAGCCACAAGGGCGATCCGAACATGCCCTTCTGGCGCACGCTGAAGGAGGGCTACGACGCCTTCGCCTTCACGCGCACGCAGCCGAAGGTGTCCGTCTGCAGCGGCCGCTACGTCTTCAACAAGGAATTTGCCGGCGGCGAGCCGAGTGATCCGCTGGCGCAATGCCCGGCGACGGCCGACGGCACGCAAAATGATCTGGTCGCCAAGATCGGTGCGGAACAAAAGAAGCTGGATGCGGCTTTTGCCGGCGCCACACCGGTTTCCAGCTTCGCCTATGTGGACGGCGGCATGCATCCGAGCTTCCGCACGCTCCTGAAGCAGGAGGGCGCCAAGGGCATGGCCGCCCGCATCTCGCGCACGAAATATCCGGTCAGCCGGCCCGAAGCCGCGCTTGCCGACCCCTATGACGATTGAGGCATGAGGAAACTGTATTGACTGGTGAAAGCGTAACCCGCCGGTCCTTCCTGCTCGGCAGCGCAGGATTGGCAACCACGGTTCTTGCCGGCTGCACCACGGCGCCGGTCCGCGAAAGGGTCGTCGTCGAGCCCGAACCGGTCGATACCAGCATTTATGCCGCCATGTACGGGCCGAAGCCGGACGAACAGTTCCCGCTGCCGGCCATTCCCTACCAGAAGATCGATCCGCGCTTCTATCGCCAGATGGTGGCGAACCCGACCGGTGAGCGCGCCGGCGTGATCGTCGTCGATACGGCTAGCCATTTCCTCTACCTCACCTATGAGGACGGACAGGCCATGCGCTACGGCGTCGGCCTCGGGCGCGCCGGCTTCGAATGGGCCGGCCGCGGCGTCATCCAGTACAAGCGCGAATGGCCGCGCTGGACGCCGCCCGACGAGATGATTGCCCGCCAGCCGGAGCTCGAACCCTACAGCTCCCGCAATGGCGGCATGGAGCCGGGCCTCAAGAACCCGCTCGGCGCCCGCGCGCTCTACATCTTCCAGAACAAGGAAGACACGCTCTATCGCATCCATGGTTCGCCGGAATGGTGGACCATCGGCAAGTCGGTTTCCTCCGGCTGCGTGCGCATGCTGAACCAGGACGTGGTCGATCTTTACAATCGCGTGCAGAACGGCACGCCCATCGTGGTGCTCGGCGCACCCGCCGTTGCCGCGGCCTATTGACCGCATACGATTTTCGCGCGTTATTGTGTGCAATGCTGTCCGCCCTTTCGGGGCGGGCAGCGCCGCACCCATGGAGACGCGAAAATGACCGAGACCCTGTTCACCCACGCGACATTGGCGGACGGTTCACTGAAGGATATCGGCGTTACCGGTGGACGCATCGTCTCCATCATGCCGGCCGGCACGGCTTCGGATGCGGCCCGAAAGGTCGACCTGGCGGGTGCGCTGCTGGTTCCCGCCTTCGTCGAGGGGCACATCCATCTCGACACCAGCTTCTATGGCGACACCTGGATCCCGCATAAGCCCTGCACCAACGGCTTCGACGTGCATGAGCGCGTCGCCTTCCAGGCCGAGAACATGGCGCAGGCCGCGCCGATGGCCGAACGCGCGCGCAAGCAGCTCGAACTCTGCGTCTCCCACGGCTCCACGCAGATGCGCAGCCACGTCATGGTCGACGGCTCCGTCGGGTTGAAATCGCTGGAGACGATCCTGGCGATACGCGAGGAGTACCGCGACATCATCGATATCCAGCTCGTTGCCTTCCCGCAGAGCGGCATACTGAAAAGCCCCGGTACGGCCGAACTCCTGGACGAGGCGATCGCCATGGGGGCTGACCTCGTCGGCGGCCTCGATCCGGCAAGCTTCGACCGCGACCTTCAGGGCCATCTCGACGTCGTCTTCGGCGTGGCGGAAAAACACGGCGTCGGCATCGACATCCACCTGCACGATTTCGGCTCGCTCGGCGCCTTCACGGTGGAGGAAATCTGCGCGCGGACGGTGGCGCTCGGCATGCAGGGCAAGGTGGTCGTCAGCCACGCCTACGGTCTCGGCAATCTCGACCCGGACGCCGCTCGCGGCATTGGCGCGAAGATCGCGGCCGCCGGCGTCTCCATCATGACCAACGCCCCCGGCGATCATGCCTTCCCGCCCGTCGCGCTCCTGCGCGCCGAAGGCGTCAACATCTTCGGCGGCAGCGACAATATCCGCGATTCCTGGTGGCCTTACGGCGATGGCGACATGCTCGGCCGCGCCATGATGATCGGTTACCGCTCCGGCTTCTACACCGACGAGGAACTTTCCGCCGCCTTCGACGTGGTCACCGCCGCCGGCGCCAAAGCCCTCGGTCTCGAAGGCTATGGCATCGCGGTGGGGGCAAAAGCCGATTTCGTGACGCTGGCCGCCGCGCATGTGCCGGAGGCCGTGGTCGCGGTGCCGAAGGATCGCCGGGTGTTCAAGGCGGGCAGGCTCGTGGCGGAGAACGGCGCGGTGGTGCGCTAGCTTTTTGTTCTTACCGCATTGTCCGACGCCGAAGCGATGCCGCTTCGGCTGGAAATGCTCTCGGATTTGCAGCGCCGAGAGAGGCAACAAAAAGGGCGTGCCGATATCCACCGGCACGCCCTTTTCCTTGAGGTCTTGAACCCGCTTACGTGCGCGGCTTCAGGTTCTCGGGGTCGTAGAGCGGCTTGTAGCCGATGCCGACCACCTCGACCGGGTAGGTCTCGGCGAAATACTCGATGTTGAGCTTGCGGCCTTCCTGGCAATAGGCGGCCGGCAGATAGGCCAGCGCGATGTTCTTGCCGATGGTCGGGCCGAAGGCGATGGAAGTCGTGTAGGAGCGGCGGCCGAGGTCGTCGATCAGCACCTCGCCGGTTTCCGGGTCCATGACCGGCAGGTTGCCGAGCGGGTAGCGCTTGACGCCGTTCCTGTCGGTGTTCTCGGTCATGACGAGCGTGCAGAGCATGGCGGGCTGGTGGTCGCGCGCCTTGTACTCCAGGTGCTTCGCCTTGCCGCGGAAGTCGGCTTCCTTGACCTTCGGACGGGCAAGGTCCGCCTCGATGAGGTTGTACTGGGTGAGCAGGTCGGCGTTCTGCAGGCGCAGGCTCTTTTCCATGCGGCGCGAGTTCGCATAGGTCTCGACGCCGAAGGCCATGACGCCGGTGGCGCGCAGGGCATCCCACACGGCAAGGCCGTCCTCGTACTTCATGTGCAGTTCCCAGCCCTGCTCGCCGACATAGGAGATGCGGAAGGCGGTCACGCTCTTGCCGGCGATCTCGATCTGCTTGATCGCGGCGAAGGCGAAGTTTTCCAGGTCGAGGCCCGCCGGGTCCGCCACCACCTTCTTCAGCGTCTCGCGGGCGTTCGGCCCCCAGATGCCGATGGTGATGAACTTTTCCGACGTGTCGGTGATCGTGACGTCGAGGCCGCGATCCTGCGCCACGCGCTTCATGTAGTGGAGATCGCGCGGGCCGGCATCGGCGCCGTTGACGAGGCGGCAGCGGTCGGCCATGCGGAAGACGGTGAAGTCGGCGCGCACCATGCCCTCGTCGTCGAGGAAGTGGGTATAGACGCCCTTGCCGATATTGCCGTCGCCGCCGATCTTGGCCGCGCAGAGCCATTCGAGCAGCTCGACATGATCGGGGCCTTCGATGTCGACCATGTGGAAGTGCGAGAGGTTGACGATGCCGCAATCCTCGCTCATCGCCAGATGCTCGGCATTGGAGACGCGCCAGAAATGGCGGCTGTCCCACTCGTTCTCGCGCACCGGCACGCGGTCGCCGTACTTTTCCAGGAGATGCTCGTTGGCCTTGTAGCCATGCGCGCGCTCCCAGCCGCCGAGTTCCATGAAGTAGCCGCCAAGCTCCACTTCACGCTCGTAGAAGGGGGAGCGCTTGACGTTGCGGCCGGTGGCATAGGGCTCGCGGGTGTGCACGGCCGGGAAGTAGATCTTCTGGGCGGCCTCGTAGGTGCGGCCCTCGATGAACTTTTCTTCGAGCTGGTGCGGGTAGAAGCGGGCATAGTCGATCGAATTGTGGTCGATCTCGGTGCGGCCGTCCGTCATCCAGTCGGCGATCAGCTTGCCGTAGCCGGGGCCGTCCTTGACCCAGATGGCGACGCAGTACCAGAGACCGCGCACCTTCTGGCTCTCGCCGCAGGATGCGCCGCCACCGGCGGAAACCTGCAGCAGGCCGTTGAAGGAATGGCCTTCGTTATAGCCGAGCTCGCCGAGGATCGGCGTCAGTTCCATGGCGCGTTCGAGCGGCTCGATGATCTGCTCCATGTCGAGGTCGCGCTGGGACGGCGACAGGCGCGCCTCGTGCTTCTCGAGAATGTCGCGCGGGTGGCAGAGGCGCGGATTGGTGGTTTCGTAATAGCCCCACTCGATCTGGCCGCCCTCGGTGGTCTTCGGGTCGCCGGTGTCGCGCATATAGGCGGAGTTGCCCTGGTCGCGCAGCAGCGGGAAGCCGATTTCCTTGCCGGTGCCTTCGAATTCGTTGTACGGGCCGAAGAAGGTCAGCGGATGGTCGACCGGCATGACCGGCAGGTCCTCGCCGACCATTTCGGCGATGAGGCGGCCCCAGATGCCGGCGCAGACGATGACATGGTCGGCCAGGATCGTGCCGCGATGGGTGACGACGCCCTTGATGCGGCCGCCTTCGACGATCAGCGACTGGGCCGGCGTGTTGCCGTAGACCTGCAGCTTGCCGGACTTTTCGGCCGCGTCCACCAGCTTGCCGGCGACGGTCTGCGAGCGCGGGATGACGAGGCCGGCATCCGGGTCGAACAGGCCGCCCATGACCTGGTCTTCCTCGATCAGCGGGAACATCTGCTTGATTTCGGCCGGGGAAACGGCATGGGCGCGCGTGCCGAACGCCTTGGCGGAGGACAGCTTGCGCTTGATCTCTTCCATCCAGGTGTCGTCGCCCGCGCGGGCGACTTCGAGACCGCCGATGCGGGCGTAGTGGCCCATCTTCTCGTAGAAATCGATGGAGTACTGGGTCGTCCATACCGAGAGATAGTCGTGGCTGGTCGTGTAGCAGAAGTCCGAGGCGTGCGCCGTCGAACCGATGTCGGTGGGAATGCCCGACTTGTCGATGCCCACGATATCGTCCCATCCGCGCTCGATGAGATGGTGGGCGATCGACGCACCCACGATGCCACCCAAACCGATGATGACGACCTTCGCCTTTTGCGGAAACTCTGCCATTTGCTGGACCCCGATGAGAAATTGCGGCCGATTTTAGGGCCTCGTTCGGTGCCAGTGCAGCCTGTCTGCGACTCGTCCGTGACCAGTTCCGACAGTCCCCGGACAAGCGGCCTGCGCCGGCCGCCCGACCCTAGCGGATCGTCCGGCCGGCGCAACGGTTTTCGGCTCACATATAGGCGGTGTGGGCCGGCGGATTTTCGTAGTCGTCGGCCGCGCCGTTCTCATGGATGATGGGGGCGGCGGCGAGTTCCGCGTCGCTGACATCGTCCAGCGTGCCGGCATTGATGCAGTAGAAATGCCCCATGAAGGTCTCGTGGTAGCCGCGCGAGAAGGATCGCACGCCGCATGTCCGGCAGAAATAGTGGTCGACATCGCCCTCCGGCCAGCTCGAATCCGCGGCGCGGTAGGTAAGGAGCAGGTCTTCGCCGGAAAGCAGCCTGAAGTCTTCGCGCGTCGAAAAGGTCTTCAGCATGCGCGTGCGCCGGCAGAAGGAGCAGTTGCATTTGCGCAGGCCCTCGTCGAGGTCGAGCCGGCATTCGTAGCGGACGGCGCCGCAATGGCAGCTTCCGTGATAGGTCTTCTTCATCCTTCGGCTCCTTGCTGAATATAGACCGTGAGCCGGTCGAGGCATTCGCCCCAGCCCTCGGCATGGCTGTCGCGGGATTGGATGGTGTCGAACGGCGTCTGCGCGAAGGTCAGCCGCGTCCTTTCGCCAAGGTCCTCGAAGGTCGCGGTCACGAGCGTGTCCGGCCCGTCCTCCTCGGTCCAGCGGAAGGTGAAGGCGATGAGGCGGTTTTCCGCGATCTCGCGGTAGATACCACCCATCGGATAGTTCTCGCCCTCCGGCGAGCGGATGACCGCCGACCAGGCGCCGCCGGGGCGGAAATCCATGCGGATGGAATGGGGCGTGAAGTCCTTCGGCCCCAGCCAGCGGGCAAGGTGCTCCGGCGTCGTCCAGACCTTGAAGACGAGGGCGGCGGGCGCATCGATCAGGCGTTCGATGACAAGGCCGATGGGGGTGGCGGCTGAAACGGTCTCCTGCATCAGGTCTCTCCTCAGTTCGTCTTCTCGGGATCGCCGGCCTGCAATTGCCTCAGATAGTCGTCGAGCCGGTCGAAGCTCGCCTCCCAGAAGCGTCGGTAGGCGGAGATCCAGCCGTCGGCGTCCTTCAGCGGCCCCGCCTCCAGATGGCAGGGGCGCCACTGGGCGGTGCGGCTGCGGGTGATGAGGCCGGCGGCCTCCAGCACCTTCAGGTGTTTGGAGACGGCGGGCAGGCTCATGTCGAACGGGGCGGCGATCTCGTTGACTGTCGCATCGCCGTTGGAAAGGCGTGCGAGAATGGCGCGCCGCGTCGGGTCCGCAAGGGCGGCGAAAGTCAGGCTCAGCAGGTCGCTCACATCATTTATCCATCAGGTTAATTAACTAGCAGGTTTAGTAATGCCAGGAAAGCCATCCGTCAAGCCCAGGCCCGCCTTGACAGGAGAGGGGGCGGTTGCGATCCATCCCGCAAGGGAAAAGGGGATTGCGATGAGCGACAGCGCATCCGGTGAGGACGGCCATGGCGTATCCTTCGGCGAGGCGCTGCGGGTATGGGCGCGCGTCGCCGCGCTCAGCTTCGGCGGCCCCGCCGGGCAGATCGCCGTCATGCATCGCATCGTCGTGGAGGAAAAGCGCTGGATCGGCGAGGGCCGGTTCCTGCACGCGCTGAACTACTGCATGCTGCTGCCGGGGCCGGAAGCGCAGCAGCTCGCCGTCTATATCGGCTGGCTGATGCACCGGACGCGCGGCGGCCTCGTCGCCGGCCTGCTGTTCATCCTGCCGGGTTTCCTGTCCATTCTCGCGCTCAGCTATGTCTATGTCGTCTTCGGCAATGTCGGCGTGGTCGAGGGGCTGTTCTTCGGCCTCAAGGCGGCGGTGCTGGCCGTGGTGGTGCAGGCGGTCTTCCGCATCAGCAGCCGCGCGCTGGTCAATCCGGCGATGATCGCCATTGCCGCCGCCGCCTTCATCGCCATCTTCGCCTTCAAGGTGCCGTTCCCGCTCATCATCCTCGTTGCCGCTGTCCTCGGTTATCTCGGCTCGGCGTCCGGCTCGCGCCTGTTCCGCACGGCCGGCGGGCACGCGGCGGCCAAGGGCGCGGTTGTGCGCGATCGCGATTCGCTGCTCGGCGAGGCGACGCCCGCCCATGCCCGGCCCAATCTCCGCTGGTCGCTGAAAATCTCGGCCGTGCTCGCCTGTCTCTGGCTCGGGCCGGTGGTGCTGATCGCGATGCTGGCGGGCGACAGCGTTTTTGCGGACATCGGCACCTTCTTCAGCAAGATGGCGGTGGTCACCTTCGGCGGGGCCTATGCGGCGCTCGCCTATGTCGCGCAGGAGGCCGTGCAACACTATGGCTGGCTGAAGCCCGGCGAGATGCTCGACGGTCTCGGCATGGCCGAGACGACGCCGGGGCCGCTCATCATGGTGCTGCAGTTCGTCGGCTTTCTCGGCGCCTACCGCGATCCCGGCAGCCTCGATCCGATGATGGCCGCAACGCTGGCCGCCATTCTCACCACCTGGGTCACCTTCGTGCCCTGCTTCCTCTGGATTTTCCTCGGCGCGCCCTTCATCGAGACCCTGCGCGGCAATGTGGCGCTCTCGGGCGCGATGTCCGCCATCACCGCCGCGGTGGTCGGCGTCATCCTCAACCTTGCCGTCTGGTTCGCCGCGCACACGCTTTTTGCCGCGGTGACGGTGTTTGCCGCCGGACCCCTGCGGCTGGAGGTGCCGGTGCCGGCGACCATCATCCCGCCCGCGGCGCTGCTTGCCGCCGCGGCCGCGTTTGCGCTGTTCCGCCTCAAGGCCTCCGTGCTGCTGACGCTCGGCCTGTCGGCGCTCGCCGGCATCGCCTGGACGGCGCTTGCCGGCTGAGGCTCAGGAAATCACATTGCGCACGAAGCGCACGGTGCCGGCGCCGGGATTGGCATAGGCATAGGGCCGGTCCGTGGCATAGACAGCAAAGCCGCCCGTCGAGTAGTCCGTCGCCCCGCCTGGAAGCTCCAGCCGCAGCGTGCCCTCGATCACGAAGATCATCTCGTGCCAGCCGACCGGATCCGGCTCGGCGTCGTAGCGCTCGCCGGGGCCGAGCGACCACAGCCAGAGCTGTGCCTCGCGCGTCGCCGGCGCAGAGCCGAGCAGCAGCGCGGTGCTGTCCGCCGCCGTGCCCCGCCACGTCACCTCGTTGATTTCGGCGGAGGGCGCGCGGGCCGGATCGCGCACGAGATCGACGAAGCCGACGCCCATCGCCGCGGCGAGCTTGTCGAGGCTCGACAGGCTGATATTGGCATCGCCCCCTTCGAGCGAGACGATCATGCGCCGGCTGATACCGGAGGCTTCGGCCAGCGCTGCCTGGCTGAGGCCCGCCGCCTGGCGCAGGCGGCGCAGGTTGCCGGCGACATGGGCGAGCACGTCGCCGCGTTCTTGACTGTGCACTATATTGCTCATACCGTTCCATTGTCGAGCGGGCGGATTGCCCTTGCCGTCTTCTAACCCGAAAGGACCCGGCCATGAAGATACGCGATTTCGGTGTTGAAATCTGGATGAACCGCTATGAGAACCATTGCGAGCTGAACCTTGCGGAGACCTGCGTGGAATCGCTGACGGTCGAGGAACTGCTCGACATGGCCGGCAAGCGCGACGCAATCCTCGCCGAACTCCTGCCGATGAAGCTCACCTATGGCGCCATCGAGGGCAGCGAGCGGCTGCGCGGCCTCATCGCCGGCCTCCATGAAAAACAGGCGGTCGAGAATGTCGTCGTCACCCATGGCGCCATCGGCGCCAATGCGCTGGTGCACGAGACGCTGGTGGAGCCGGGCGACCGCGTCATCTCCGTCCTGCCCACCTACCAGCAGCACTATTCCATTCCCGAAAGCTTCGGCGCGGACGTCAGGCTTCTCAAGCTGACGGCGGAGCGCGGCTTTCTGCCGGACCTTGAGGAGCTGCGCCGGCTCGCGGTGCCGGGCACCAAGCTCATCTGCCTCAACAACCCCAACAATCCGACCGGGTCGCTGATGGATCGCGATTTCCTTCTGGAGGTCGTCGCCATTGCCCGTGCCTGCGGCGCCTGGATTCTCTGCGACGAGGTCTACCGCGGCACGAACCAGACGGGCGACGGCATGACGGCCTCCATCGCCGATCTCTACGAGAAGGGCATCAGCACGGGCAGCATGTCAAAGACCTGGTCGCTGGCGGGCCTGCGCCTCGGCTGGATCGTCGGACCGAAGGCCCTGCTGCACGCCGTCTCGATTCACCGCGACTACAACACCATCAGCGTCGGCATGCTGGACGATCACTTCGCCGCCATCGCACTTGAGAACCGGGACAAGATCCTTGCCCGCAGCCAGGCCATCACCCGGGAGAATCTCGCCATTCTCGCGGAATGGATGGAAGGCGAGCCGCTGATGTCCTGGGTGAAGCCGAAATCCGGCACGACGGCGCTCCTGAAATACGACCTGCCGCTCAGCTCCGAAGCCTTCTGCACGCGGCTGCTGGAGCGCACCGGCGTCATGCTGACGCCCGGCAGTGCCATGGACATGGAGGGGCACCTGCGCATCGGCTATGCCAATGGCGCGGCGATCCTGCGCGAAGGGCTGGCGCGCCTTTCCGCCTTCCTGCGGGAGGAGCAGGCGGCACGCGCCGCCTGAACCCTTCCTTAACGAAGCCTTACAGAACCCATGCGTCATGCGCATGGGTGTCCTGCCGCCTCGGCGCTTTTCCGCATTGCAACATAGGGCTATAAGACGGCCATCGAAAGACGCGGCGCCACGGACCGGTGCCGAACAGAGAACCCTAGGAAAGGGGATCATCATGAATATGGCACGTTCCTTCAGCAATTGGCGCAAGTACCGTCAGACCGTCAACGAACTCGACCGCATGACCACGCGCGAACTGCGCGATCTCGGCATCGAACGTTCGGAAATCAAGTCGGTCGCCCGCGCTGCCGTCGGCTTCTGACCGGCACGCCGCAAGGCAGGATTTCGAAGACGCCCGCCCCTCCGGCGGGCGTTTTTGCATGTGCGAACGAATCAGTCGCGCGCGGCCTAATTCAACAGAATTGAGATATACGCTACGCGCATAACGCATAGCTGCCTTGCAAAACGATGCCTATCAAATGACCAGGAATCGGATATAGTCATATTTATCGAAGCAACGTACCTCCTCCCACGACGCTTCGATGATTGCAGAAGGCCTACTCCTCCTCCCAAGGCCGACTGCGGGAATGACGGCACTCCTCCTCCCAGTCGTCATTCGGTTCTATCGGAAAGCCTGCCGCACCTCCTCCCGCGGCAGGCTTTTCCATTTCTGGACCCTTTTTCCCCAAAGCGAAAAACCCCAAAAACGAAAAAGCCGCGGAAACCGCGGCCTTGCTGCTGGAAACCGGAAGCGCCCGTCAGGCGACGCTTCTGAGCCCTGGCGCGACCGCGGGGCGGGCGGCGGGAATCTGCTGCAGCACTTCCAGCGCCAGCGCGCGGGCATTTTCCTGCGCCTTGTCGAGATTGGTGACACGCTTGGCATCCATCGAATAGAGCGTGCCGCCGCAACCGAACATGTCGCGGAAGGCCGCGCGTTCGATGATGGGCGTTTCGAGCAGGTGCACCCGGCGGGCGGCCAGCAAATCCTTCACCGCATGCATGGCGCGGGTCGTCACCATGGAGTTGACGCGGGTCAGCACCACCGAATGGCGGATGCGGATCGCTGCCTTGTCCTCGAGATAGTGCAACAGTTCGATGACATTCGCGCCGCCCTGCGCATCCATGGCCGAGCCCTGCACGGGGATGAGCACATAATCGGCATAGCCGACCGCCTTGGCGAGCAGGGAACTGCGCGAGCCGGGAAGGTCGATCAGCACGAAATCGGCATGCGCCTTCGCGTCGGCCACCTGCCGGTCGATCGTGCCCATCGTGACATAGGGCACGACGGTCAGGCGATTGCCCAGCACGCCTTCGGAAATCTCGTACCAGCGGGTGATCCAGTGCTGCGGGTCGGCATCGAGCACCGAGACGCGGAAGCCGAGCCGGGCAAGTTCGGTGGCCAGCAGCAGCACGGCCGTCGTCTTGCCGGCGCCGCCCTTGGTGTTGGCGAAAGTGATGACGGGCATGGGGCTCCCCGGAGCGGTTCTTGAGCCGGTCATCGCTCGTCGATCGCACCCTGCATGGTGCTTCGCCATCCTCGTTCCTTATGGTTAATGGGCGGTGAAAATGCCTAGCGTCGCCGGTCGGCGGCGAGGATTTCGCGGGCGATCTGGTCGAGTGGCAGGATCCTGTCGACGCCGCCATGGGCGATCGCTTCCTTCGGCATGCCGAAGACCACGGAGGAGGCCTCGTCCTGCGCCACCGTATAGGCGCCGGCCTGGTGCATCTCGTTCATGCCGCGCGCGCCGTCGTCCCCCATGCCGGTCATGATGACGCCCATGGCATTGGCCCCCGCGGCACGGGCGGCGGAACGGAAGAGCACGTCGACGGAGGGCCGGTGGCGCGAGACGAGGGGGCCTTCGCGCACCGCCACATGGTAGCGCGCGCCCTGCCGCTCCAGCATCATGTGCCGGTCGCCGGGGGCGATCAGCACATGGCCGCGCAGGACGGGATCGCCGTGCACGGCCTCCTTTACCTCCACCTCGCACAGGCTGTTCAGCCGCTTGGCGAAGGCGGCGGTGAATTTTTCAGGCATGTGCTGGACGATGACGAGGCCGGGGGAATTGGCCGGCAGCTGCTCCAGAAGCACGCGCAGCGCCTCGGTGCCGCCGGTCGAGGCGCCGATGCAGGCGACCATTTCGGTCGTCTTGGCCATGGCCCGGCCGGAGGGCGGGGGCAGCACGGCATCGGCGGTGAGTTTTGCGGTCGGGCCGCTCGCCGCCGCGCTGCGCCTGTTGGTGCCGAGCCGGGCGACGGCCGCGCCCTTCACCGCCTCGCGGATGCGCGTGCCCGATTCGGCCAGATGGTCGGCCGCGCCGATCTTCGGCTTGAGGATGATGTCGACCGCGCCGGCCTCCAGCGCCTGCATCAGCGTTTCCGATCCCTCTTCGGTGAGGGAGGAGCACATGACGACGGGGATCGGCCGCTGCGACATGATCTTGCGCAGGAAGGTGATGCCGTCCATGCGCGGCATTTCCACGTCCAGCGTGATGACGTCGGGGATTTCTTCCTGGATCTTCTTGGCCGCCATGAAGGGATCGGAGGCCGCGCCCATCACCTCGATCTCGGGATCCTCCTCCAGCACATGGGTCAGTGCCTGGCGGACGCTGGCGGAATCGTCGATGATGAGGACGCGGATTTTCTTGCCGGGCAGGGGCATCAGATCTTCTTGAAAACCGTGTTGGCGACCTGGCGCACCGGCAGCGTGATGCCGGTGACCGTTTCCGAATGGCCCACATAGAGGAAACCGCCGGGCACGAGGCAGTCGCAGAGCCGGGAGAGAACCTTCGCCTGCGTCGGCTTGTCGAAATAGATCAGCACGTTACGGCAGAAGATCATGTGCATCGGCTCGCCCACCTTGTAGGCGCTGTCCATGAGGTTCATGCGGGCAAAGCCGACGGTGGAGCGCAGGCGCGGGTGAATGCGCACCTCGCCGCGCGCGGCATCGCGCGAGACCATGACATGGCGCCGCTGCAGGTCCGCCGGCACCGGCTGGATCATGTCGCGCGGATAGACGCCGCGGCGCGCGGCCTGCAGCACGTCCGTCGAAAGATCCGTCGCGAGAATGCGGTAGTCGATGCCGGAATTGGCCTCGGCAAAGTCCTGCAGCACCATCGCCATCGTATAGGGTTCGGCGCCGATGGAGCAGGCGGCGCTCCACAGCCTGAGGCGCTTGTGCCCGGCGGCCACCAGTTCGGGCAGGCCGGTGCGTTCCATGAAGTCGAAATGCTTCGGCTCGCGGAAGAAGTCCGTCTTGTTGGTGGTGACGGCGTCGATGAGAAAGATCGCCTCCTTCTCGATGCCGCCATGCTTGAAGAGATAGTCGCAATAGGCGTTGAAATTGGCGATGCCGGTGGCGCGAAGACGCCGCCGCAGGCGGCCTTCCAGCATCGTCAGCTTGTTGATCGGCATCTTGATGCCGCTGTAATCGTAGATATAGCGCGACAGGGCTTCGAAATTCCGGCTGCTCAAGCCGTCTTCGTTCGCCTGCGCCCGCATTGCTGCTCCCACGCCGGTTCTCCTGGTTATGCCGTGGCGGCGAGGCGGTTGGCCGTGCCCATCATCGCCACTTCCGCACTGGAGAAGAGGCGGGCGAGATCGACGATGACGACGAAGCCGCCGTTCCGGCGCACGACGCCGGCGATATAGTCGGACGGCCAGCGCACGCCGATATCCGGCGCGCCCTCGATGTCCTCGTTGCGGAAGGGAATGACCTCGTAGACCCGGTCGGCGACGAGGCCGAGCGTCAGGGTCTTCTCGCCGATCGGCACGTCGAGCACGAGCGCCCGCGTGTGCGGCGTCTTCTCGGTCTTCGTCATGCCGAGGCGAAGACGCAGATCGATGACCGGCACGCCCTGGCCGCGCACGTCCCGCAGCCCGAGCAGGTATTCCGGGCCGTGCGGGATCTTGAAGGCATCCTCATGGTCGAGGATTTCCCGGACCACCGAGACGGGGACCGCAAAGACCTCGTTGTCGAGCGAGAAGGTGACGTACTGGGATTCCGAGGACGTGCCGGCCATGATCAAGCGCTTTCCCTGAAGTCTGCGTCGTCGGCATCCGGGCCGCCCATCGACATGTCGAGGGCAAAGCCGCGGGCCCGGGCCTGCTGGGCGTTGACGCTGTTGTCGGACTTGCGAACCGGTGCGGCGGCGGGCTTTGCCGCCGGGCGCGCTGCGACCGGAGCCGCATGGCGCTGGACGGGTCTGGCCATGCCGGTGGCGCGCTCGACGCGGAAGAAGGCGATGGAGGTCTGAAGCTCCTCGGCCTGGGCGGCGAGTTCCTCCGACGTGCCGGACATTTCTTCCGAGGCGCCGGCATTCTGCTGCGTCACCTTGTCGAGCTGCTGGATCGCCTCGTTGATCTGCGAGGCGCCGATATCCTGCTCGCGGCAGGCGGCCGAGATTTCCGAGACCAGTTCCGCGGTCTTGCGGATGTCGGGCACCAGCCGGTTCAGCATCTCGCCGGCTTCCGTGGCGACGGAGACCGTCTGGCCGGAGAGCGTGCTGATCTCGGCGGCGGCGGCCTGGCTGCGCTCGGCGAGCTTGCGCACTTCCGAGGCGACGACGGCGAAGCCCTTGCCATGTTCGCCGGCACGCGCGGCCTCGACGGCGGCGTTGAGGGCGAGAAGGTCGGTCTGGCGGGCGATTTCCTGCACGATGGAGATCTTTTCCGCGATGGTGCGCATGGCGCCGACGGCGCGGCCGACGGCCTCGCCCGAGGCTTCCGCGTCCCTGGAGGACTGGCGGGCGATCTTCTCCGTCTGGGCGGCGTTGTCGGCGTTCTGCTTGATGTTGGCGGCCATCTCTTCCATCGAGGCGGAGGCTTCCTCGGCGGAGGAGGCCTGTTCCGTCGCGCCCTGCGAGAGCTGCTCGGAGCTGGCCGAAAGCTGCTGGCTGCCGGAGGAGACATTGTCGGCGGCGGACAGCGCATCGGCGACGACGCCGCGCAGGCGCTCGACCATGCTTTCCAGCGAAATGCCGAGCGTGTCCTTGTCCGACAGCGCCTTCGGCGTGACGGTGAGGTCGCCATTGGCGATCTGGTCGGCGATGGTGGCGGTATTGCGCAGGTTGCCGGTCATCACGTTGATCGTGTCGACAAGGTCCTTGATCTCGTCGTTCGTGCGGATCTCGACGGTCTGGTCGAGATCGCCCACGGCGACGGCTTCGGCGACGGCCCGGATCTTGCGCAGGCCCGTATTGATGCCGAGCGCGATCCAGAGGGCCGCGGCGACCGAAAGCGCGAAGGCGGCGACCGAAAGGGTCACGAGCGTATAGAAGGCCGTCGTGTAGCTGGCATCGGCCACGGTATCGGAACTCTGGATCGCGGCCTCGGTCAGGGCGGCAAGACCCTCGGTCATCGCGTCCAGCTTGTCGGCGGCGACGGCGCCATCCGTCTGGTTCAGTTCCAGCGCCATCTCGCGCTGGCCGGACGCGACGAGCGACGTGATCCTGTCGTTGATGACGAGATAGTCGTCCCAGAAATCGCGGATTTCCTGCCACTTGGCCTTGAACTCGCCGGTCGCGTCGTTCTCGCCGTCGTTCAGCGCCTTCTCGAAGGCTTCGCGTTCGGCGGCAATGGTGGCCTTGGCCTTGTTCGTGCGCTCCAGGGAATTGGCCATCAGGAGGTCGGCTTCGGCAAGGCCGAGCCCGTCGAAGGCGGCGGCGATGTCGTTGGCATAGTCGTCCTGCTGGATCGGACCCTCGATGAGATCGTTGCGCAGCGTGTTCATTTCGCTGAGGCTGCGCACGCCGATGCCGGCGGAAACGCAAAGAAGGGTGATCAGGAAGCCGAAGGCGAGGCCCAGCTTCAGCTTGATGGTAAGGCGCATCCCGGATTCTCCTTGTCGCAGATGCCTGTCAGGGCGCAGTCGCCGCGGTTGCGGCGCTGCCATGCGTGAAGACCGATACACTCACCCTTCCGCGGGCCGTTCCACGGCCCTTTTTACGGACGCCTACACGCGCCCGGTCATGCGTGCGGCGCATCCGGTGCCGGATGCGCCGCATGGTTCGTTCGCTCAGGCGCTTTCGCGGAAGTCCGCGTCGTCGGCGTCAGGGCCACCCATCGACATGTCAAGGGCAAAGCCGTTGCCACGCGACGCCTTGGCGGCGGGCGCCGCGCGGTGCACCGGGGCGGCGGCCGGGCGCTTGGTCGCCGGGGCGGCCATCTTCGCGGCGGTCGCGCGCAGCTTGTCGGCGTGGTTCGGTTCCTTGCGGGTGGCGTTCTCGACGCGGAAGAAGGCGATGGAGGCCTGGAGTTCCTCGGCCTGGGCGGCGAGTTCTTCCGAGGTCGCCGACATTTCTTCCGAAGCGCCGGCATTCTGCTGCGTCACCTTGTCGAGCTGCTGGATCGCCTCGTTGATCTGCGAGGCGCCGATATCCTGCTCGCGGCAGGCGGCCGAGATTTCCGAGACCAGTTCCGCGGTCTTGCGGATGTCGGGCACCAGCCGGTTCAGCATCTCGCCGGCTTCCGTGGCGACGGAGACCGTCTGGCCGGAGAGCGTGCTGATCTCGGCGGCGGCGGCCTGGCTGCGCTCGGCGAGCTTGCGCACTTCCGAGGCGACGACGGCGAAGCCCTTGCCATGTTCGCCGGCACGCGCGGCCTCGACGGCGGCGTTGAGGGCGAGAAGGTCGGTCTGGCGGGCGATTTCCTGCACGATGGAGATCTTTTCCGCGATGGTGCGCATGGCGCCGACGGCGCGGCCGACGGCCTCGCCCGAGGCTTCCGCGTCCCTGGAGGACTGGCGGGCGATCTTCTCCGTCTGGGCGGCGTTGTCGGCGTTCTGCTTGATGTTGGCGGCCATCTCTTCCATCGAGGCGGAGGCTTCCTCGGCGGAGGAGGCCTGTTCCGTTGCGCCCTGCGAGAGCGTTTCGGAGCTTGCGGAGAGTTCCTGGCTGCCCGAGGAAACGTTGTCCGAGGCCGAAAGGGCATCGGCGACGACACCGCGCAGGCGCTCGATCATCGTGTTGACGTGACCCAGCATGTCGCCGATCTCGTCCTTCGTGGTGATCTCGGCAAAGCGCGTCAGGTCGCCATCCGCCACGTTCTGCACCGCGCCGACGGCGCGGCCGATGCCGCGGTTGATCGACAGCACGATCCAGAAGGCGGCGATGGTTGCGATGATGAGCGCGACGGCGGCGACCGTCACCATGATGGTCCGCGTGCTCTGATACTGGGCGTCGGCCGCAAGCTCCGCCTCGTTGAGGCGCGCTTCCTCCAGCTTGACGACCTCGCCGAGCAGGCTGTCGATTTCGTTGGTGACGGTGCGGGCATCCGTGGTCGAGATGCGCGTCGCGCCGGCCGTGTCGCCGGCCAGCGCCAGCGCCCGGATGCGGTCGTCATTGCGCCGGAAATCGGAGGTGAAGGTGGAAAGCTTGGTCCACAGCACCTTGCCCTGTTCCGTCGCCTTTTCCAGCACCTGTTCGAAGGCCGCGTCGAATTCCTTGCGGGCTTCGTCGCTGAGGCCGATATAGCGGTTGGTCTCGGTGGCGTTGGTGGCCGCCAGCATGTTCTTCTGCTGGCGGATCTGCTGGAGCTGGAAGTTGTTGAGCATCTGGGCGAGCTTCAGCCGCTCGGCCGGGCCGTTCAGCACGTCGCTCAGCGTCGTGTTGAGGCCGCCAAGGCTGATGATGCCGTAGGTCGCGGTGCCGACGAGGACGGCGAGCATGAAACCGAAAGTCAGGAACAGCTTGAGTTTGATGGTAAAGCGCATGGGTCTCTCCTGAGGTCCTAGTTCGGCGCTTGCGCCGTGCCGGTGCGGTCTTTCTGGGAGGAGAAGATCGCGTGCAGGTTCGGAACGATGATGAATTCGCCGCCCCGCTTGACGAGGCAGTTGATGTAGTCGGGGCGCCAGCGCATGCCGACGCTCGGCGGCGGCTCGCTGGCGAGTTTCGGGAGCGTGGTGACCTCGTTGACCTTGTCCGTGCGGATGCCGATCAGCGTCGCCTCGTCGTCGAGATCGAGCTCGATCACCACGATGCGGCTGTCGATGGTCGTTTCCGTCGCGTCCATGCCGAAGGCGAGGCGGATATCGGCAAGCGGAATGACCTTGCCGCGGAAATTGATGACGCTGGAGACATAGGGCTTGCTGCCGGGCACGTGGGTTTCCGGCAGCAGGTCGAGGATTTCCTGCACGACGATGGCCTCGATGGCGAAGGTCTCGCCGTTGAGGTTGAAGGTGAGCACGGACAATTCGTCCGCTTCGCCCCAGATCGTGTCGTAGTCGAGTTTTCGTGCCGCTTCGCTCATCCTGCCGCCCGCAATTGCGCCTCCTGGTGCTGACCGGCCGCAACCAGATGGGTGACGTCGAGGATCAGCGCGACGCTGCCGTCCCCGAGAATGGTCGCGCCCGAGAAGGTGGCGACGTCATGGTGCAGCTTGGACATGGATTTGATGACCGTCTGGTGGTCGCCGATGATCTGGTCGACGACGAGGCCGACGCGTTCCGATCCCGTCGAGATGACGACGACCTTCTGGTGTGGATCGGGCTGGGTGCCGGTGCGGAAGAGTTCGCGCAGGCGCAGGAACGGCACGAGGCTGTCGCGCAGCGAGATGAAGGAGCGCCCGCGCGAGCGCAGGTCGTCTTCCAGCGAGAGTTCCAGGCATTCCTCGACCGCCGAAAGCGGGATGACGTAGCAGCCTTGGCCGACGCGCACGAGCAGGCCGTCGATGATGGCGAGCGTCAGCGGGATGCGCAGCGAGACCTCCGAGCCTTCGCCCGGTCTGCTGACGATGTCGATGGCGCCGCGCAGCGCCTCCACCGTCTTCTTCACCACATCCATGCCGACGCCGCGGCCCGAGAGATTGGTGACCTGCTGGGCGGTGGAAAAGCCCGGCTGGAAGATGAGCTGCAACAGGTCCTGGTCGGCGAGCGCCTGGCCGGGCTGGATGAGGCCCGATGCCTCGGCCTTGGCGCGTACCCGCTCGCGGTTGATGCCGCGCCCGTCGTCCTTGATGGTGATGATGACCTCGCCGCCCGTCTGGTGCGCCGAGAGGATGACCTTGCCCTTCGGGTCCTTGCCGGCCGCAATGCGGTCCTCGGGCCTTTCGAGGCCGTGGTCGATGGAATTGCGCACGAGATGGACGAGCGGATCGGCGAGCCGGTCGATGACCGTCTTGTCGACCTCGGTGGTCTCGCCCTCGGTGATCAGCTCGATTTCCTTGCCCGTCTCGCGCGACAGGTCGTGCACGAGGCGGCGGAAGCGGCTGAAGAGGCTGGCGACGGGCATCATGCGCAGCACCATCATCGTGTCGCGCAATTCGCCCGACAGGCGCTCGATCTCTTCCGAGACGGAGCGCAGGCCAAGATCGGCCGCCGCGCCCGCAAGCTGCGTGAGGCGCGACTGGGCGATGACCAGTTCGCCGACGCGGTCCATCATCTCGTCGAGCCGTTCGGCGGGAACGCGGACGTTTTCGGCGGCTTTCGCCTGTCTGGAATCGTTGGCCGCCTGGACGGCCGGCGCTTCGCGCTCCGTGACGACAACGGCCTTGGGCATGGGGGCGGCCGCTGCGGCAGGAGCTGCGGCGGCGATCTCGATGATCTCCAGCGCCATGTCGTCCATGACGAAGATGAAGACATCCTCGATGTCGCTGCGCGGCTTGTCGGTCTTGAGCGTGACGTCCCAGGCAAGATGCATGTCGCGCGGTTCGAGCGCGCCAAGCGCCGGCACCTTCGCCGCATCGGCGAGGATGCGGCATTCGCCGAGGTCGCGCATCTCGTCGAGGAGGCCCAGCGGATTGGTGCCGTTCGCCATGGCATTGGCGGGCAGGCTGAAGCGGATGCGCCATTCGCGCAGGCCGCCGGCCTGTTCCGCGACCGGCGCTGCGGCCGTCGCCGCGCTTGCGGCCGGGGCAAGGGCAGGGGAGGCGCCGCCCGCGCCATTGACGGCGCGGTGCAGGTTGTCGAGCAGGGCAGCGCTCATCGCGTCGTGATCGCCGTTCGGCGTTTCCAGCAGCGCGCGCATATGGTCCTGCGCGGAGAGCACCGCCGAAACCAGCTCGTGCGTGGCGGGCACATCGCCCTTGCGCACCCGGTCGAAGGCGGTCTCGCAATGGTGGGTGAAGGCGGCGAGCGCGTCGAAGCCGAACATCGCGCCCGAGCCCTTCAACGTGTGCAGGCCCCGGAAGACCGCGTCGATCTGGTCGCGGTCGTCGAGGCTGCGGGTCAGGTCCAGGAGGCCGGACTCGATCTGTTCCAGCAGTTCGGCCGCTTCTGTCCGGAAGACTGAGATCGGGTCCGGGTTGGTCATTTTCCGAGGACCTTCCTGGCGATCTTGACGAGGCTTTCGGGATCGAACGGCTTGGTGAGCCAGCCGGTGGCGCCGGCGGCCTTCGCCCGCGCCTTCAGTTCGCCGTCGGATTCGGTGGTGAGGAAGATGACCGGCACGCCGGTATGCGCCGGCAGCTTGCGCAGCTCGCGGATCATCGTCAGGCCGTCCATGTTGGGCATGTTCAGGTCGGTGACGACGAGGTCGTATTCGCCGTCTTTCAGCTTGTTGAGGCCGTCGAGGCCGTCCACCGCCTCGGTGACGGCGTAGCCGGCATTGCTGAGGGTGACCCGCGTCGTCAGCCGGATGCTGGCGGAATCGTCAACGGTCAAGATCTTCGCGGTCATCAATTCTTCTCCTGATGCAACCAGAAATGTGCAGCGTCCGGCGTCATCTCGTCGAGAAAGCCGCCGCGCTTCAGCACGTCGTAAAAGTCCCCTCCGGCGGGCCGTGCAAGTAGAACCCGTCCGTTACGGGACTCGGCATGCTTGCGTGCGGCCGTAACGAGCTGGACAAAGCTGAGATCGACCTGGGCGTCTTCGTCGATATCCAGTACGGAATTCGTATTCTTGTTGAGGAAGTCCAAGATCATCTCATGGACTGCCACTATAGTCTTGATGGTAAGCGTCGCCGGTAAGGTTAACGACGCGTCACCGGGCAGGGGCGATGACATGGAGGCCTCGATATTCGTTCCGCAGGAGAGTATTTCCCGCGACAGAATCGTCAGGCAGACTTAATGAACGGTAAAGTGCGGTTGATAATTTCATCCATTAGTAGGTCTTCACGAAAGAATGCACCGCTTCACGCAAGGGCAGGGAATGAGTTTAAGTTATTGTTTTTGAATGAAATCGAAGATGATTAGACATAAGTGATATTATTTATAAATCCCTAATTCTAAGGGCGCTGCATCCTCGGGTAGCAAGGCCGAAAGGGCGGGATTCGCCCCGTTTATTACTCCATGAGGAAGTGCGAATTTACTGCGCGTTACATTGTTCGCCGTAGCGTCGGCCCACGGTTTCTTGAAAGTGGGGTATGGCGTGTCAGGAACAGCGAACGCAGTCCGCGTCGAGCGGCAGACGGCTGAGGGGGAACTGGTTTCCCGTCTCGAAGGGGCCCGTTCCCGCATCGAACAGCGCTTCCTGGACGGCGGCGTCGTGCTGCTCGCCGTGCTGGACGTGCTGAACCGTCTGGTTGCATCGCTGGAAAACCTCTCGGGTTCGCTCGATGACGATACCGCCGAAGCGACGATCGGCCGGCTGTCGGCGACCGTCGGCCAGCTCACCGCCCTGCCGGGCATCGAGGAGACGCGCCAGCAGCGCCTCGCCGCCGTCGCCCTGACCGAAAAATCGCTCGGCGTGCATATCTCCGCCATGCAGGAGACGCTGCGTTACCTGCGCACCTTCGCCACCACCGCCAAGATCACCGGCGCGGCCATTCCCGACTTTGCCGGTTTTGCGGAGGAAATCCTGGAGCGCATCCGCTTCGGCGCCGGCGCGGTCGATGCGCTCGGCGCGAAGATCGGCACGCTTGGCGCGGTGATCGGCGCGGCCTCTACCGGGGGTGGGGCGGCGCTGGAGCGCTTTCGCCGCAGCGTGCCCGACATTGCCGGCAACCTTTCGCGCAATGCCGCCGACCTGACGGCCCAGCGCCGGCATCTCGCGCAGCTGGCGGCGCGGGTCGGCGCCTCCGCCCGCCAGGTGCAGACCAAGGTGGCGACGACGCTCTCCTCCATGCAGATCGGCGATATCACCCGCCAGCGCATCGAGCATTGCCAGTCGGCCTTCACCTTCCTTGAGGAGTATCTCGCGGCCGGTCCGCTCGATGCGGAGGCCGCCGCTCGCCTGACCGCGCTGGTGCGCCGCCTCGTGCACGACCTGCTCGCCGAGATCGCCCGCGATTTCCAGCGCGAATGCCGCACCGTGGTCGGCACGATCCGCAGCTTCGGCGCCGATATCGACGGGCTGATGGCGCTTTACGGCGACATGGATACCGCCGACGGCCGCTCGGCCGACCGGGCCATGCGCACGCTGGAGGCCGACATCGCCGCTGCCCGCGCCGTGGTGCGCGATATCGAGGAGACCGCCGGCAAGGCCAATGCGCTCGGCGCCAGCACGGTGGAGACCGTGCAGGAACTGCTGAAGGGCGTGAAGACGATCCAGCTCGTGCGCACCGACATCCACTATATGGCGCTCAACACCAACCTGCGCTGCAGCAAGCTCGGCGAAGAGGGGCGGGCGATCAACGTGGTGACGGCCGAGCTGCGCACCTTCTCCGCCCAGCTCGACGAGACCGCCGAACGCATCCTCGTCGCCTTGCAGTCGCTGGAAGGCGACGCCGGCAAGCTCGGGGAGGCGGGCGCTGCCGCGGGCGGCGCGCTCGACGCCCATCTCGAAGAGGTGCTCGACCATATCCGCCGCGCGGGCGACCGCATGGAAGAGGACATGGCGGCGCTGCGCGCCTGCGGCGCGGACGTCTCCGCCAAGACAGGCCGCACCATTGCGGGCCTCGATTTCGACGCGGAACTCGGCGACGTGCTGGCCGATTGCGCGGCGCGTGCCGGACACTTGAGCGGCGAGGCGCTTCCCGATGTGGGCGGCCTCGAAGAGGCGATGGCCGAACTCGGCGGCCGCATCGCGCGCACCTATACGATGGTGTCCGAGCGCGAGGTCCATGCCCGCATCTTCGGCACGACCGTCGAGGCGCCCGCCGCCCAGGCCGCGCCCCAGAGCGACGAAGACCTCTTCGACGACGCGCTGTTCTGAGCCCTCCGACCCGCCGTGACGGAACGTTGCATCGGCCGGTCTTTCCGGCCGATTTGCCATCGGCAGTTTCTTTATATTTTTGAAAATATAGCGCTGGCCAAGCCGCAAAGGCCGATATATTCAAAGAGATATCACGCTGCCGCAAAGGCGGGAAAAGGGAGAACTGGAATGAACCGTCGTCTGCTTCTGAAACTGGTCGTCGCCGCCGTTGCGGCCCTGCCGCTCGGTCTTCCGGCCGCGGCCGCCGAAAAGGTCACCGTCTTTGCCGCCGCGAGCCTCAAGAACGCGCTCGATGCCGCCAATGCCGCCTGGCAGAAGGACAGCGGCAACGAGACGACGGTCTCCTATGCCGCAAGCTCGGCGCTCGCCAAGCAGATCGAGGCCGCCGCGCCCGCCGATCTCTTCATCTCGGCCGACCTTGCCTGGATGGACTATGTCGCAGAGAAGAAGCTGATCAAGGACGACACGCGCGTCAACCTGCTCGGCAACCGCATCGTGCTCGTCGCGCCGAAGGACAAGGCCTCCACCGTCGAGATCAAGGACGGCTTCGATCTTGCCGGCCTCGTCGGCGACGGCAAGCTCGCCATGGGCGCGGTCGATAGCGTGCCGGCCGGCAAATACGGCAAGGCGGCGCTCGAAAAGCTTGGCGTCTGGTCGTCCGTCGAAGGCAAGGTCGCCGGCGCGGAAAGCGTGCGCGCGGCCCTCGCCCTCGTCTCGCGCGGCGAGGCGCCCTACGGCATCGTCTACCAGACGGACGCCGCCGCCGATCCGGGCGTTGCCGTCGTCGGCACCTTCCCGGAAGACAGCCACCCGCCGATCATCTACCCCGTCGCCATCCTCTCGGACTCCAAGAGCGCGGCCGCGAACGCCTATCTCGACTTCCTGAAGTCCGACAAGGCCGCGCCGTTCTTCACCGAGCAGGGCTTCACGATCCTCAAGTAAGGCGAGCCTTGCGACAGCCCCGGATGGTATGTCCGGGGCTGTTTGTTTTTCCGGCCAAGGGCGAGATGCGTCCGCTGCGTCGAAGCGCACCGTCGATCGAGGAGGACGCGTGGACTGGTTTGCCCTGAGCGATGAGGAATGGACGGCGATCCGGCTGAGCCTGCGCGTCTCGGCGGTGGCGGTCCTCGTCAGCCTGCCGCTCGGCATCCTCGTCGCGCTGGCGCTCGCCCGCGGCCGCTTCTGGGGCAAGTCGCTGCTCAACGGCGTCGTCCACCTGCCGCTCATCCTGCCGCCCGTCGTCACCGGCTTCCTGCTGCTCATCCTCTTCGGCCGGCGCGGCCCCGTCGGGGCGCTGCTTGCCGACTGGTTCGGCATCGTGCTTTCCTTCCGCTGGACGGGCGCGGCGCTCGCCTGCGGGGTCATGGGCTTTCCGCTGATGGTGCGTTCCATCCGCCTGTCCATCGAGGCGGTCGACCGCAAGCTGGAAGAGGCGGCCGGCACGCTCGGCGCAAGTCCTCTCTGGGTCTTCCTCACCGTCACCCTGCCGCTCATTCTGCCCGGCGTCATCGCCGGCATGATCCTCGCCTTCGCGAAAGCCATGGGCGAGTTCGGCGCGACCATCACCTTCGTGTCCAACATTCCCGGCGAAACGCAGACGCTCTCGGCCGCCATCTACACCTTCACCCAGGTGCCCGGCGGCGATGCCGGCGCCCTGCGCCTCACCCTCGTCGCCATCGCCATTTCCATGGTCGCGCTGCTCGCCTCGGAAGTGCTGGCGCAGCGCATCGGCCGCAAGGTGCACCTCGAATGAGCCTCGTCGTCGAAGCACGGCACCGGCTCGGCGATTTTGCGCTGGACGCCGCCTTTTCCGCCGAAGGCGGGGTCACCGCCCTGTTCGGCCGTTCCGGCTCGGGCAAGACCTCGCTCGTGCGCATCATCGCCGGCCTCGCGCGTCCTGTTGAGGGACGGGTCGTGCTGGAGGGCGACGTGCTGGTCGACACCGCGCGCGGCCTGTTCGTGCCGCCGCATCGCCGCCGCTTCGGCTATGTCTTCCAGGAGGCGCGCCTTTTCCCGCATCTCACCGTCCGGCGGAATCTCAATTACGGTCGCTGGTTCGCGCCGAAGGGCGCGCGGGCGGAAAGCCCGGAGCGGATCGTCGATCTTCTCGGCATAGACAGCCTGCTCGACCGCCAGCCGGCCCATCTTTCCGGCGGCGAGAAACAGCGCGTCGCCATCGGCCGCGCGCTGCTCGCGGCGCCGCGCCTTCTCCTGATGGACGAGCCGCTGGCCGCGCTCGACGAGGAGCGCAAGGCGGAAATCCTGCCCTATCTGGAGCGCCTGCGCGACGAGGTCGGCATTCCCATCGTCTATGTCAGCCATTCGGTCGCCGAGGTCGCGCGCCTTGCCGACCGGGTGGTGCTGATGGCGGGCGGCCGCGTCGAGGCCATCGGCCCGGCCTCCGACGTGCTCGGCGGCCCGCGTCTTGCCGCCGCCGCGGACCGGCGCGAGGCCGGCAGCGTCTTGACCGGCCACGTCGAGGCGCGCGATGCCGCCCATGGTCTTGCCACCATTCGGCTTGCGGGCGGCGCGGCAATCCTCGTGCCGGGGGCGACGGTCGCGCCCGGCGAGGCGGTGCGCCTGCGCATTCCCGCGCGCGACGTCCTGGTGGCGACCATCCGCCCGGAGGGTCTCAGCGCGCTCAATATTCTCGAAGGTGTGGTGGAAGGCATCGAGCCGGACGGGGAGGGCATGGCGAGCCTGCGCATCGCCTGCGGCCGCGATATCGTGCGCGCCCGCATCACGGCGCTTTCCGTCGAGCGCCTCGGTCTTGCGCCGGGCCTGCCGGTCCATGCCGTCATCAAGACGGTGGCGCTGGAATAGGTTTACTCGGCGAGATTGGCGGCGATCCAGCCGATATCCTCGGCGAGCGCCGCCCGCGCCTTCTCTTCCATCGCGTGGTAATGCGCGATCAGCGCCTCGCCGAAGGGCGTCAGCACCGCGCCGCCGCCCTGTTTGCCGCCCCGCTGCGATTCCACCACGGGTTCGCGAAACAGCCGATTCATCTCGTCGACCAGCAGCCAGGCCCGGCGGTAGGACATGTCCATCGCCCGCCCGCCGGCCGAGATCGAGCCCGTGTCCCTGATATGCGCGAGAAGCTGGATCTTGCCGCGCCCGATCCGCCCTTCCGGTTCCAGCTGGATCCGGAAGATGAGTTTCGGTTCGCTCTTGGCTGCAGACATGAAAAAGGGCCCGTATGGAATACGGGCCCAGATATAGCAGCGTTTCCCGTCGAGGAAAGCGTCAGGCAGCGCGCTTCAGCGCATCGCCGAGGATCGAGACGATGTCCTCGAAATGCTTCTTCTCGGCGATCAGCGGCGGCGAGAAGGCGATGATGTCGCCGGTGACGCGGATCAGCAGGCCCTTCTCGAAGCAGTCGACGAAGACGTCATAGGCGCGGGCGCCCGGTGCGCCGTCGCGCGATGCCAGCTCGATGCCGGCGATGAGGCCGATCGTGCGGATGTCGATGACGTGCGGCAGGCCCTTGAGCGAATGCATGGCGGCATACCAGTCGTCCTGCAGTTCCGCCGCGCGGGTCAGCAGGCCTTCGTCGCGGTAGATGTCCAGCGTCGCGATACCGGCGGCGCAGGCTGCCGGATGGCCGGAATAGGTGTAGCCGTGGAACAGCTCGATGGCGTTTTCCGGCCCGTGCATCAGCGCGTCGTGCACCTTGCGGCTGGCGAAGACGGCGCCCATCGGGATCGCGCCGTTGGTGAGGCCCTTGGCGGTGGTCACGAGGTCGGGCGTCACGCCGAAATAGTCGGTGGCGAAGGCGGCGCCGAGGCGGCCGAAGCCGGTGATGACTTCGTCGAAGATCAAGAGGATGCCGTGCTTGTCGCAGATCGCGCGCAGCTTTTCGAGATAGCCCTTCGGCGGGATGAGCACGCCCGTGGAGCCGGCGACCGGCTCGACGATGCAGGCCGCGATGGTTTCCGCGCCATGCAGGGCGACGAGGCGTTCCAGATCGTCCGCCAGTTCCGCGCCGTGCTCCGGCTGGCCCTTCACATAGGCGTTCTTCGACAGGTCATGCGTGTGGCGCAGGTGATCCGCGCCGGCGAGCTGCGGGAAGACGCGGCGGTTGTTGACGATGCCGCCGACCGAGATGCCGCCGAAACCGACGCCATGGTAGCCGCGCTCGCGGCCGATGAGGCGCGTGCGCGTGCCCTGGCCAATGGCGCGCTGGTAGGCGATGGCCATCTTCAGGGCCGTGTCGACCGATTCGGAGCCGGAGCCGGTGTAGAAGATGCGGTCGAGCTTGGCGCCCTCGGGGCCGGGGGCGATTTCGGCGAGACGCTCGGCGAAGTCGAAGGCGATCGGATGGCCCATCTGGAAGGACGGGGCGAAGTCCATCTGCGTCAGCTGTCGCTCGACGGCGGCGGCGATCTGACGGCGGCCATGGCCGGCATTGCAGCACCACAGGCCTGCCGTGCCGTCGAGCACCGGACGGCCGTCGGTGCTGGTGTAGTACATTCCTTCGGCGCTCGCCAGCAGGCGTGGCGCGGCCTTGAACTGGCGATTGGCGGTGAACGGCATCCAGTAGCTGTCGAGCACGGGGGCGTTGGGTTTGTTGTGGACGTTCATGGCAGGTCTCCTGTGATTGGCACGATAGACGCCATGATTTGCCATGCCGAACAAGTCCTTTTCTGGTTGACGCCAAGCCTTTGAAAAGAAAGGATATGGAAAGAGCAGTTTTCGCTATTTCAAACATCTAGAACAGGAAAAGCCATGTCGGTCGATATCGGGGGCAGGCTGCGCCATCTGCGCATGGCGCACAATCTTTCCCAGCGGGAACTGGCCAAGCGCGCCGGCGTCACCAACTCGACGATCTCGCTGATCGAATCGAACGCCACCAACCCTTCGGTCGGCGCGCTGAAGCGCATTCTCGACGGCATTCCCATCGGCCTTGCCGAGTTCTTCGCCTTCGAACCCGACCGCCCGAAGAAGGCCTTCTACCATGCGGACGAACTCGTGGAGATCGGCAAGGGCCCGATCTCCTTCCGCCAGATCGGCGAAAACACCTTCGGCCGCAGCCTGCAGATCCTGAAGGAATGTTACCAGCCCGGCGCCGACACCGGAAAGATCCCGCTGGTGCATGACGGCGAGGAGGGCGGCATCGTGCTCTCCGGCCGCCTGGAAGTGACCGTCGACGACGAGCGCCGCATCCTCGGCCCGGGCGATGCCTATTATTTCGAGAGCCGCCGCCCGCATCGCTTCCGCTGCGTCGGCCCGGTGCCCTGCGAGGTCATCAGCGCCTGCACGCCGCCGACCTTCTGAAAGGAAAAAGCCCGCCGGAGGGGCGGGCTTTCGGGTCGATCAGTCGAGGAGATCGGCGGGAACCTTGCCGCCGTTCTCGGCCAGCGCCTTCATCAGCGCCTTGTGCAGCCAGACATTCATCGTGGCGGAATCGTTCTTGTCGCCGGTATAGCCGAGTTCGTCCGCCAGTTCCTTGCGGGCGGAAAGGCTGGAATCGAGATCCAGCGCCTTCATCATGTCGACGATGGACTTGCGCCAGTCGAGCTTCTGGCCGTTCTTCTTGACGGCGGCATCCATGATCGCCGCGACATCGACCGGAGCGGCGGAGGTCTCCGTCCCGGCGGCAGGCGTCACCGCCGCGTCCTTGCCGGCCGTCGCCGGCGTCGCAGAGACGTCAGCCTTCGTCGGCGTCGCGGAAACATCCGCCGTCACCGGCTTCACCGCCTCGGCCGTGACCGTCCCCGCCGGCGTTTCTTCCGCGGCCTTGCCGAAGAGCTTTTCCTTGATGGAACTGAAGATACCCATGTCTGACTCCCTGTTGTTTCCAGCCGGCCCTGGCACGGCGTGACGAAATAATAGGGAGCTTGCCCGTCATTTCAATGAAACTCGTTTTGCTGGGCAGATGCAGCGAGCGGATAGGCGTTAGATCGCGGAAAGGACGCGCCGAAGTAAACTGATGCGCTCGCTCTGGCAGAACTGCTGTCGCTGGGATCTCTTCCGGCCATGGCAAGTGAGACGTAGAATCACTTCCCGGTCCTCAGCCTTTGAATATCCGCTCGCGATGATATTGCAGGAATTGCGAATGCGGCCGCTCGTCGGCGCGTGCGGGCACGAGCAGGCGGCGTTCGGGATTGATGAGCCGGGTGGCGGTATCGGGAACGCCGCCGCTGGCGATCAGCATGCCGTAATCGTCATCCACCGAGATCAGGCCGCGATCGAACATCCAGTGCACCGTGCCTGATAGCGCCAGCCCGTTGCGGACGCTGTCGGGGCCGCCGTGCGCCACCGGGCGAATGTGAGCGGCCTGCACCTCCGAGCGTCCGCCGCCGTTGAAAAGCTTGATGCCGGTCACGGCGCAGGTGTCGTGATAGGCTGTCTTGATGGCGGCGGAGAAAGCTCGATCCCGGAAAGGGCGCTGCACGACCTGCGACACGATCCGCCGGTCGGCGCTGTCGATCTCGAAGGGCATCTGCGGGTTCTCGCCAAATCCGATGCGCGCCTCTTCGACCGGGTCAGGCATGGGGCGCTCTCTGTCGCGATGTCCCAGGATATGAGCAAAGCCGGCCGCCAGGATCAGGTCGTATTCGGCGTCGGCAATATTTCGCACGGCGCGGCCGAACGCACCCTTGTTGGTCGAGCCATCCTCCTTGCGAAGGCCAGTTTCGTAATAGTGGTCCGCGTCCTTGAACGGAACTGCATGGTCGAACGGTAGGAAATCCTCGATCAGTGCGTAGAAGTGATCCGGCTTCGATGGATCCGGAACGATGTCGGTGATTCTGGCTGTCGCGAAATAGGCCTGCCTGCCGCCTGATTTCATGAGATCGCCACTCGGGCGCCGCGGCTCGTAATACACAATCCAATCGCCGCGTGCGGCTTCGATCTGGCGAAGGTAGGTTCGCGGAAAATGGTACCGCTGCTCTGGCAAGTCGTCATAGGTCGGATCGACCTTGGTTGTCAGAATAGCTTTTGTCATCAAGCGCGCTCTTCCACGCAGAAAATATTATCATTCCATCCTGGCTACCAGGCTGGGTGGAATGATGGAAGGGGCTAGGGAGGGAGGAGCGGCTATCCGTCGTGGCGCACGGGCATACTGAATCCCTGTCTTCACTTGAGTTCGCGTCGCGCATAGTCGGTGCGCACATATTCTCCAGGAATCGGGTCGCCAACGAGACAGAACCGATATCCGGCATGACCGGAAAACAAAACAATTGAAGCTTTAAGGAGAGTTTGGCTGGGGAACCTGGATTCTCGCATGGTTTCAAGGGTTTAGAGAAATAGTCTTTGATTTTCCTCTGTTTTTCTGCCATGAGCGACCGTGGATGCCATCCTTGTGCCCTGGCTTGGGCCGACGTCAACATGGCGGGAGAGAGCAGTAATTTCCGCTCGCGGCCGTCAAAACGTGATGAGGCGGCCGGGCCGCGCCCGACAGCTTCGCACCTCCATCTCGGACGTTAGGCGGCTGCCAGTCTTATCTGCAAAGCTGCCAATCGTCGCGTGACGGGCGAAGGTCTAGGCTCAGGACTCATTGATTAGGTCCAGAAGATGATGGTGGCTGCGATGCAGATTGCCGAGAAGAAGGTATGCGCGCAACGGTCGTAGCGGGTTGCGATGCGCCGCCAGTCC
>NZ_JBBEYH010000016.1:0-105400 GCF_050172695.1 Shinella sp. G-2
CTCGGGCTTCATTCACCTCATCGCAGCGATGATATGGATGCAGTGAATGTCGATCCGTCCTAGGGTCCGGCCTGTGTGCTGCGCCGTCCGCAGGACCGAAAACGATCTCCGATCCGGAGGAATGCGTTCGCGATGGATGCGAAAACCATATTCACGATGGCCTCGATCATGGTGCTGGCCAATGGAGCGATCCTGACCGCCATGGGGCGGGAGCTTCCCGCGAACCTGCGGCCGGCCGCGAGCCATTGGTGCACCGGCACGCTGCTGGTGGCGCTTGGCTGCGTCGTCTTCGCTTTCGGTGAGCCGTTGCCGCGCGCGGTCATGCTGTCGCTTGCCAATGCTGCCTTTGCTTTCGGCCTGACCGCCTATTTCGTGGCGATCCGCCGCTTCCTCCAGCTGGAGGTGAAAGCCTGGCACGTGTTGCCGGGCATCGTGGCAACTGCCGCGGTCTTATGGTTTTCCGCCGTCGAGCCGAATTTTCAGTTGCGCATGGCCGCGGTCTCGCTGGTCTGGGTCGGTCTGATGGCGATGAGCGTGAAGGACCTGACGAACCGTTCGCGCGGTCATGCCTCGCTGGCGCGCTCGATCCTGGCGGTCCTGTTCACGGCGGTCGGTCTCTATTCCGCTGCGCGCGCCATCGTCTATCTTTTCGGAGACTTCCCTGAGGATTTTGCGGTCGAAGCCGGCGGCAACTGGCTGAACGTGCTTTCCGCGCTCCTGCTGACCATGCTGCCGGTGATGGGGACGACGGCCTTCCTGCTGATGTGCTCGGATCGGCTGCGGCGCGGGCTGGAGCGCGCGGCGGCCACCGATTACCTGACGGGCCTGCCGAACCGGCGCAGCCTCGCCCAGGCGGGCAGCGACGCCTTTCTCGAGGCGAGGGCGGAGGCTGGCGCTTTCGCCCTTGCCGTCTTCGACGTCGACAAGTTCAAGGCGATCAACGACACATATGGGCACGAAGCCGGCGACCGCGCGCTCGTCCAGATCGCCAACAGCCTGAGCGGGGAATTGCGCCCCGGAGACATGCTTGCCCGGACGGGCGGCGAGGAATTCGTCGTGCTCTTCAGCGAAACGCGTGAAGCCGATATTCCCGCTCTTGCCGAGCGGATGCGCGCGGCGGTCGAACGCGCCGATTTCCGGCTGGACGGCAGGCGGGTCGCGCTGACCGTTTCGGCGGGTGTCGCCTTCGCCCAGCCGGACGATGCCGGCTATGACGATGTGCTGCGCCGGGCCGATGGCGTGCTCTATCGCGCCAAGTCGAACGGGCGCAACCGGGTGGAGATTGCTTCTTCCGCCGCGACGGCGGGACGTATGCTCATCGCCGCGCCGCCCGCCTTGGCGGTGGAGGACTGCCCTGCACCGGGTACAGACCCGAAGACCGGGCCTGCTCCGGCTCAGATTTCCAGATAGGACGAAATGATCGCGGCGATATCGTTCTGCGGATCGCTCGAACCCTGCGGCGCTTCCGGCGTGCCTGCCACCTCGTCGGTGGACGGTGCGACGGTGTTGCCGGTGTCGGCAGCCATGAAGCTGAAGCCGGAAACGGCCGGGCCGCGCGGCAGGGCCTCGATCTGCGCGGAGGTCATGGCGGCAAGCTGGCCGGGCATGAAGGCGTTCGCCTGTTCCGCGGTGAGCCCTGCCAGAGCTGCCGTGCTGAGACCGACGACGGCATTGGAGCTGAGCGCCAGAATATCCTCGACCGAGAAGGTGGCGAGATCGTCCGCGCCGAGCGCTGCCGCCTGCGTCGCCGTCAGCGCACCGACCTGATCGGTCGAGAGCGCGCCGACCTGCGAAGCGCTCATGGCGTTCATCTGGCCATAGGTGAGGGCGGCGATCTGGGCCGTGGTCAAGGCCGCGACACTGTCCGTCGAGAGCGCGCCGATGACGCCGGACGAGAGGCCCTTCACGGCCGATGCGCTCATGGCGGCGAGCTCTTCGGTGGAGATCGTCTGCATCTGCGCCGTCGTCAGGCCGCTCGTGCCGGGGGCGCTGAGTGCCGCGATCTGGGCGAGCGAGAAGGCTTCGACCTGATCCGTCGAAAGCGCGGCGATCTGGGCGCTGCTGAGGCCGGCAATGGTGCCCGTGCCGAGGGCCGCGATGTCTTCGCGCGAGAGCGCGGCCATATAGGCCGGCGGCAGGCCCTTGATGGCGCCCGAGGCGATGGCGGCGAGCTTGCCCGGCGAGAAGGTGTCGAGCGCTTCGCTGGACAGGCCGCCGAGCGCGGCGGCCGTGAGCGCCGCGATCTGGCTGGAGGTGAAGGCATCGGCCTGCTCGAAGGAAAGGCGCGCAGCCTGCAGACCGGTGAGGCCGGCAATGCCGTTGGCGCTGAGCGCCGCGACCTGTCGCGGCGTCAGGGCCGCGATGTCTTCGACCGCGAGCGCGGAAACCTGTTTGGAGCTCAGCGCGCCGATCTGCGCACCGGAGAGGACGGCGATCTGGCTGGGGCTCAGCGCCTCGATCTGGTCGGCCGTCAGGCCGCTGATGCCGGCCGGGCTCAAGGCCTCGATCCGCTCGGCGGGGAAGCCGGCGATGATTGCGGGCGAAAGGCCGGCAATGGCCGCCGAACCGATGGCCGCGATTTCCGCCGACGTGAACAGCCCGATTTCACCGGCATCGAAGGCGGCGATCTGCCGTGAGCTGAAAGCGGCGATCTGGGTGGCGGTCAGAGCCTCGATCTGGCCGGCGCTCAGCGCAGCGATCTGATCGCTCGAAAGGCCGGAGACGCCCGCGGTGCCGAGGGCGGCGATCTGCGCGTTGCTGAGGAGCGCGATCATGCCCGTGGACAGGCCGGTGATCGCCCGCGAACCGATCGCCCCGATATCGGCGAGCGAGAACAGGGCGAGATCGTCGGCACTCAGGGCGGCGATCTGCCGCGAATTGAAGGCCGCGACCTGCGTGCTGGTCAGCGCCTCCGCCTGGGCGGTGCTGAGCGCGTCGACCTGTTCGGTGCTGAGGGCGGCGATGCCGTCGGTGCTGAGGGCGGCGATCTGGTCGGGCGAAAGCGCTGCGATGTCGTCGGTGCCGAGGGCGGCGATCTGGGTGGAGCCGAGCGCGGCCATCTGGAGGCTCGTCAGCGCCTCGAGCTGCCGGCTGCTGAGGGCGTTGACCTGGGCGCCGGTGAGGCCGGCCGTGTTGATCGCGGCGATCTGGGCGGTGGTGAGCGCGGCAATCGCCGCGGTCGGCAGGCCGGCAATGGCGCGCGAGCTGATCGAGCCGATTTCCCCGCTGCTGAAGGTTTCGAGCTGCGCGGTGCTGAAGGCGGCGACCTGCGCGGAGCTCATGGCGGCGATCTGCGTGCTCGTCAGCGCTTCGGCCTGGGCCTGGGAGAGGGCGGCGATCTGCGTCGTGGTCAGGCCGGCCGCGCCCGCTGCGCCAAGCGCACCGATCTGCGTCGGCGACAGCGCCGCGATGTCGTCCGTGCCGAGCGCCGCTACCTGCCGGGAGCCGAGGGCACCCAGTTGCGCGGTGGTGAGCGCTTCGACCTGCGCTGTCGAAAGGGCCGCGATCTGGTCGCTCGTCATGCCGGAAACGCCGGCAGCGCCGAGCGCGGCGATCTGGTTCGTCGTCAGGGCGGCGAGCGTTGCCGTCGAAAGACCGGAGATGGCGCTGGAGCTGATGGCGGCCATGTCGGCAAGCGAGAAGGTGGCAAGCTTGCCCGTATCGAGGGCGGCAAGCTGGCGGGAGCTGAGTGCGGCGACCTGTGTGGAGGTGAGGGCTTCGGCCTGGGCGCTGGTGAAGACGGCGACCTGCTCGGGCGTGAGGCCCGCAATGGCGCTGGGGCTCAGTGCCGCGATCTGCGCTGGCGACAGCGTCATGATGTAGCTCGGGCCGAGAATGGCGATCTGTCGCGCGCCGAGGGCGCGCACCTGGTCCGGCGACAGGGCGTCGATCTGCTCGCTGGTGAAGGCGGCGATCTGGCGGGGATCCAGTCCGCTGATGGCGCCCGTGCTGAGGGCGGCGATCTGCGCGGTGGTGAGCGCGGCGACGGCGGCCGTCGTGAGGCCGCCGATGGCCGATGAACCGATGGCGGCGATCTCGCGGGGCAGGAAGGTGGCGATCTCGTCTGTCGAGAAGGCGCCGAGCTGCTCGGCGCTCAGCGCGCCGATCTGGCTGCTCGTCAGCGCTTCGGCCTGCGCGAGGCTGAGGGCGGCGATCTGTTTCGTCGTCATGCCCGGTACGCCGGTGGAGCTGATGCCGGCGATCTGCGCGGTCGAAAGCGCCGCGATCATGTCGGTCGAAAGGCCGGTAATGGCGCTTGCGGAGATGGCGCCGATCTCTTCCACGGAGAAGGTGGCGATTTCCTCGGGCGCGAAGGCGGCAAGCTGTGCGCCGCTCAGCGCGCCGATCTGCGCGCGGGTCAACGCCTCGCTCTGGGCAAGGCCGAGGGCGGCGATCTGCTGGGTGGTCATCGCTGCGATGGCGGCGGTGCTGAAGGCGGCGATCTGCGCGGTCGAGAGCGAGGCGATGGTTGCCGCCGACAGGCCACGGATGGCCGTGGCGCTGATCATCGAGATTTCCCTCGTGGTGAACGTGGCAAGATCGTCGGTGCCGAATTCGGCGATCTGGTCCGGGTTGAGCGCACCGATCTGGGCGCTGTTCAGCGCCTCGGCCTGCGCGGTGCTGAGCACCGAGAGCTGGCGCGAGGTGAAGCCTGCGATGCTGCTCGCATTGAGGGCGCCGATCTGGGCCGTGGTGAGGGCGGCGATCTTGTCCGTGCCGAAGGCCGGGATTTGCGCGGAGGTGAGCGCGGCCATCTGCTTCGTGCTGAGCGCGCCGATCTGGCCGGAGCTGAGCGCGGCGATCTGGCTGGCGGTGAGACCCGAAATGCCCGATGCGTTGAGCGCGGCGATCTGGGACGTCGACATGGCGGCAACGTCGCTGGCATTGAGCGCCGTGACCTGGCCGGAGGTGAGCGCGCCGACCTGGGCTGTGGTGAGGGCGGCGACCTGGCTCGGGCTGAGCGCGCCGATCTGGCCCGGCTGCAGCCCGGCGACGGCGGCCGCGCTGAGGGCGGCGATCTGTTCGGAGGAGAAGGCCTTGACGTCGTTGTCGAGGGCGGCGGCCTGCGCGGCTGTCAGCACCTTGAGCTGCGCGGTGGAAAGCTGGCCGACCTGCAGCGAGCTGAGGGCCTCGATCTGGGCGGCCGTCAGGCCGGTGAAGGAGGCGGTGGTGATGGCGGCGATCTGCGCGGAGGTCAGCGCGGCGAAGGTGCCCGGCGCAAAGCCCGAGACCGCCCGGTTGGTGAGGGCGGCGATCTGTTCGGACGACAGCGCCCGGACGTCCTGCGGGTCGAGCGCCGAGAGCTGCGTGGACGTGAACGCGTTGATCTGCGCGGTGGTGAGCGCCGCAAGCTGGGCGGTGGAGAGCGCATCGACCTGATCGGCCGTCATGGCGGCGAGCGCCGTGCGGTTCAGGGCGACGATCTGGCTGGTGCTGAGGCCGGCCAGGGCTTCGCCCCTCAGCCCCATGATGGACTGGTTGGAAAGCGCGGCGATGTCGTCCACCGAGAAGGTGGCGAGGTCGGCGGCGCTGAGGGCGGCGAGCTGGGCGGAGGTCAGGGCCTTGACCTGCGCCGATGTGAATGCCTCGACCTGCGCGGTCGACAGCGCCTCGATCTGGTCGGGCCTGAGGCTCGGAATGATGTTGGTGGCGATGGCCGCGATCTGCGCCGGGGTCAGCGCAGCGAGGAAGCCGGGCTCCAGGCGGGTGATCTGCGTCGGAGAGAGGCCGCCGATCTGCGTGGCGGTCAGTGCGGCGATCTGGGCGGCGGAAAGGGCGGCAAGCGTCGCGGTGCTGAGGCCGGGAACGGCCTTGGCGTTGATCGCCGCCATGTCCTCGGGGCTGAATTCGGCAATGCCTTCAGGGCCGAGTGCCGTCAGCTGGCGGGCGCTCATGGCGCGCACCTGGTCGGGCGTGAAGGCCTCGACCTGAGCGGCGCTGAGGGCGGCGATCTGCGCGGTGGAAAGGCCGCCGACGACGTTCGGGCTCAATTCGGCGATCTGCTCCGGCGTCAGCGCGGCAAGCGCCGAGGTCGGCAGGCCCATGATGGCCTTGCTGCTGATCGCGGCGATCTGTTCCGGCGAAAGGTCGGCAAGCGCGGCCGGATCGATGGCGGCAAGCTGGCCGGAGGTCAGTGCGGCGACCTGCACGGTCGACAGCGCCTCGATCTGGAGAGTGCTCAGCGCGCGCATCTGGGCCGGTGCGAGGGCGGCGAGCGCGGCCGTAGAAAGAGCGGAGATCTGTTCGGGCGAAAGATTCGCGAGGGCTGCCGAGCTGATGCCGGAAACGGCGCGGTTCTGCAGCGCGGCCATGTCGGCCGTCGAGAAGGTCCCGAGCGCGTCGGCGGAGAGCGCGCGAAGCTGCGTCAGGTTCATCGCCCGCACCTGCGCGGGCGTGAAGGCTTCGACCTGTTCGGTGCCGAGGGCGGCGATCTGGTTGGAGCGCAGAACGCTGATCTGGGCGGTGGTCAGCGCCATGATCTGTTCCGTGCTGAGCCCTGCCAGCGCATCGGTGCCGATGCCGACGACGGCATTGTTCTGGATCGCCGCGATATCTGCGTTGGAGAAGGTGCGCAGGGCGTCGGCGCTGAAGGCCCCCATCTGGACAGCCGTGAGCGCCCTGATCTGGGTCGGGTTGAGCGCTTCGGCCTGTTCCTCGCTGAGGGCGGCGATCTGCTTCGACGTCAGGCCGGCGATGGTCTTGACGGGAAGCAGCGCGATCTGCTCGGGCGTCAGGCCGGCAATGGCATCGGTGCTGAGGCCGGAGAGCGCGTTTGCCGAAAGCGCGGCGATATCCTGCGGGGAAAAGACGGCGATGTCGTCGCTGTCGAAGGCGGCAAGCTGCTGGGCGGTGAGGCCGCGCACCTGTTCCGGCTGGAAGGCCTCGATCTGCTCGCGGCTCATGGCGTCGATCTGGTCGGCGGTCAGGCCCCGGACCGCGCTGCTGGAAAGCGCGGCGATCTGGGTCAGGGAAAGGGCTTCGACACTGTCGGTGGTCAAGGCGGCGATCTGCCGGGCGTCAAGGGCGCCGATCTGCGCCAGCGTCAGGGCGCCGATCTGTGCGCTGCTGAGGGCTGCAAGCGCCGCCGGGCTCAGGCCCTTGATGGCCTTGGCGGATATGGCGGCGATATCTTCGGGGGACAGTTCTTCGATCGTGCTGGCGCTGAAGGCCGAGATCTGCGCGGCGTTCAGCGAGCCGATCTGCACCGGCGTCAGGGCCGCCACCTGCTCGGGTGTGAATGCGGCGACCTGTGCGGTCGTGAGGCCGGGGATCGCCTGCGGGCTGAGGGCGGCGATGAATTCGGGAGAAAGCGCCGCGATCTTGTCGGTGCCGAGGCCCGAGAGCGCGCGGCTGGAAATGGCGGCGATATCCTCCGGCGAGAAGGTTTCGAGATCGTCCGCGCCAAGGGCGGCGATCTGCCCGGCGGAGAGTGCGCCGACCTGCTGGGGCGAGAGCGCTTCGATCTGGTCGGTGTTGAGTGCGCCGATCTGCCAGGATGCAAGACCCGTGATGGCGCTCGTGCTGAGGGCGGTGATCTGTGCTTCGGAGAAGGCCTCGAGCGCACTCTTGCTGAGTGCCGCGATCTGTGTGGGCTTCAGCAGGGCGATCTGGTCGGTCGTCATCGCCCGGATCTGGTCCGGCGTGAGCCCGGCCGCCTGCGCCTGGGTGAGGCCGGCCATGGCAAGGGGCGTGATGGCGGCGATCTGATCACTGGAAAGCGCCGCGAAGGCCGCCGTGCCGAGGCCCTGCACGGCCTTGTAGCTGATCGCGGCCATGTCCTCGTTCGAGAAGGTCACGAGGTCGGCGGTGGAGAAGGCGGCGATCTGGGCCGCACTGAGGCCGCGGATCTGCGAGGCGGTCAGCGCCTCGGCCTGTTCGGGCGAAAGCCAGCCGAGCTGTCCGGCGCTCATGGCGGCGATCTGGTTCGACGTCAGGCTTTCGATCTGGCCGGTGGAGAACCTGTTGAGCATGCCGATCTGGTCGAGCGACAGGCCGACGATGGCGCTCTGCGAGATCGCGCCGATCTGCCCGGCGCTGAGGATGCCGATATCGTCCGTCTCGAGCGCGGCGATCTGTCTTGAGGAGAACGCGCCGATCTGGCTGGAGGAAAGCGAGGCGACGTCTTCCGTCGTCCAGCGCTGGATCGCGTCTGTCGTGAGCTGCCGAATCTGGCTGAGGCTGAGCGAAGAAACGATCGACGTCATGGCAAAGTCCTGGAAAAACAAACGAAGAAAACACACGATCTGGCAGCCTGCTCGATACAGGGATGAGCTTGCCTGAACCTGTAGGTGTGGCTTCGCCTGCCGGACGCGCGCTGCGTTTGCCGGGCGGGTTACTTTGCGCGGCGCATCGTCCCGCACGAGTGGCGCACCACCCCGGCGATCTCGCGCAGCTGACGGGCGAGCGGCGTCGAGTTGCGCCAGACCATGCCGATGGTGCGCGAGGGGGAGGGCGGCGGGAAACGGGCGATGGAAACCGGCGCCGAACGCGTTTCCACCGGTACGGCCATTTCCGGTATCAACGTGACGCCGATTCCGGCGCCCACCATCTGCACGAGCGTGGAGAGCGAGCTGCCCTCCATGATCTCCCGCGGCCGCGCCGAGCCGACGCGGCAGAAAGAGAGCGCCTGCTCGCGGAAGCAGTGACCTTCCTCAAGCAGCAGGAGCCGCATTTCACGCAGGGCATCCCGTTCGGGTACCGGCCGGCCCTCGTCGTCGCTGTGGCGGACCAGTACGAAATCCTCCTCGAACAGCTTGAGTTCGGTGAGCGAGGGTTCGGAGACCGGCAGCGCCACGATGGCAAGATCGAGTTCGCCCTGCAGCAACTCCTGGAGCAACCTTGCCGTCTGCGTTTCGCGCACGTCGATCTGAATACCGTCGAAGGCGGAGGTGAGATCGTTTATGATGGCGGGCAAGAGATAGGGCGCGACGGTGGGGATGATGCCGATCCTCAGCCGCGCAAGGAAGGGATTGCGTGCGGCGCGGGCAAGTTCCCCCAGTTCGTCCACAGCCCTCAGGATGTCGCGGGCGCGGTGGGCGAAGGTCTCGCCGAAGGCGGTCAGCTTCACGTCCCGGGCGCTGCGCTCGAACAGATCGTTGCCAAGTTCCGCCTCCAGCTCCTTGATTTGCATGGAGAGCGCGGGCTGAGAGATGGCGCAGGCCTCGGCGGCAAGCCGGAAACGGCCATGCCGGGTCAGGGCCTCGAAATAGCGAAGCTGCTTGAGTGTAAGGTTCGTCATAATGAAAACTTATCGTAGCGATCAGTAAATCCAACTTAAATTTATCACACGCTTCCGATATGAGGAACACAAGGCAAGCGCTTCCTTCGGAAAGCCTGACCACCGACACAACAGGAGAAAACCATGGACCAGAAAACTGACACCGCCGGCAAGTGTCCCGTCGCCCATTCGGTAACCAAGGGTCGGTCGAACCGCGACTGGTGGCCGAACCAGCTGGACGTTCAGGTCCTGCACACCCATTCCAATCTCTCCGATCCGATGGGCAAGGACTTCGACTACGCCGAAGCCTTCAAGTCGCTCGACCTCGACGCGCTGAAGCAGGACCTTCGCGCGCTGATGACCGATTCGCAGGAATGGTGGCCGGCCGACTTCGGTCACTATGGCGGCCTCTTCATCCGCATGGCCTGGCACTCCGCCGGCACCTACCGCACCACCGATGGCCGCGGCGGCGCCGGTCAGGGCCAGCAGCGGTTCGCCCCGCTGAACTCGTGGCCCGACAACGTCAACCTCGACAAGGCCCGCCGCCTGCTGTGGCCGATCAAGCAGAAATACGGCAACAAGATCTCCTGGGCCGACCTTCTGATCCTCACGGGCAATGTCGCCCTGGAATCCATGGGCTTCAAGACCTTCGGCTTCGCCGGCGGCCGCGCCGACGTCTGGGAGCCGGAAGAGCTTTACTGGGGCCCGGAAAACACCTGGCTCGGCGATGAGCGCTATAGCGGCGAGCGCCAGCTTGCCGAACCGCTCGGCGCCGTGCAGATGGGTCTCATCTACGTCAATCCGGAAGGCCCGAACGGCAATCCGGACCCGCTCGCCTCGGCCCGCGACATCCGCGAGACCTTCGCCCGCATGGCGATGAACGACGAAGAGACCGTGGCGCTGATCGCCGGTGGTCATACCTTCGGCAAGACGCACGGCGCGGGCGAAGCCACCCATGTCGGCGCCGATCCGGAAGCCGGCGACCTGGAAGCCCAGGGCCTCGGCTGGAAGAGCACGTTCAATTCGGGCGTCGGCAAGGACGCGATCGGCAGCGGTCTGGAAGTCACCTGGACGTCCACGCCGACCAAGTGGAGCAACAACTTCTTCTGGAACCTGTTCGGCTACGAATGGGAACTGGAAAAGAGCCCGGCCGGCGCGCACCAGTGGGTCGCCAAGGGCGCCGGCGCGACGATCCCGGACGCGTTCGATGCTTCGAAGAAGCATCTGCCGCGCATGCTCACCTCCGACCTCGCGCTGCGGTTCGATCCGATCTATGAGACGATCTCGCGCCGGTTCCTGGAAAACCCCGACCAGTTCGCCGATGCCTTCGCCCGCGCCTGGTTCAAGCTGACCCACCGCGACATGGGCCCGAAGGCCCGCTACCTCGGCCCGGAAGTTCCGGCCGAAGACCTGATCTGGCAGGACGTCATCCCGGCCGTCGACCACCCGCTGGTCGACGCGAAGGATATCGCCGACCTCAAGGCCAGGGTTCTCGCTTCGGGTCTCTCGGTGCAGGAACTGGTCTCCACGGCCTGGGCTTCCGCCTCGACCTTCCGCGGTTCCGACAAGCGCGGCGGCGCCAATGGCGCGCGCATCCGCCTTGCCCCGCAGAAGGACTGGGAGGTCAACCAGCCGGAACAGCTCGCCAAGGTTCTCGGCGTGCTGGAAGGCATCCAGGCGGACTTCAACGCGGCCCAGACTGGCGGCAAGAAGATCTCGCTCGCCGACCTCATCGTGCTGGCGGGTGCCGCCGGTGTGGAAAAGGCGGCGAAGGCCGGCGGCCATGATGTCACCGTGCCCGTCACGCCCGGCCGTATGGATGCATCCGACGCGCAGACCGACGTCGCATCCTTCGCGGCGCTGGAACCCCGTATCGATGGCTTCCGCAACTACGTCAACGCCAACCGCATGCAGTTCATGAAGCCCGAGGAAGCGCTGATCGACCGCGCCCAGCTGCTGACGCTGACCGCGCCGGAACTGACGGTTCTCGTCGGCGGCCTGCGTGTCCTGACGGCCGGCCAGCCGGAGCACGGCGTCCTCACGACCCGTCCGGAAGCGCTGACGAACGACTTCTTCGTCAACCTGCTCGACATGGGCACCGTCTGGTCGCCCGTCGCCGGCCAGCAGGGCGTCTATGAAGGCCGCGACCGCAAGACGAACGAAGCCAAGTGGACCGGCACCCGCGTCGACCTGGTCTTCGGCTCGCACGCCCAGCTGCGCGCCTTCGCGGAAGTCTATGGCTCGGCCGACGCCGGCGAGAAGTTCGCCCGGGACTTCGTCGCCGCCTGGACCAAGGTCATGAACGCCGACCGCTTCGATCTCGTCTGATCGACCCGGTTTGCCGAGAAAGACGCCGCGGATATCCTCCGCGGCGTTTTCCTTTGTCAGAGCGCCGCTCCGATCTTCAGGCCCTCGTAGACGGCTTCCTCGGCGGTGCGTGGGGCAAGGCTGTCGCCGATGACGTGCACGTCTGGCACGAGATCGCGCAGCGCCTCGCCAAGATCGTCCACCGGTTCGTGGCCCAGACAGAGCACCAGCGTTTCCACATCCTCGAAGAGGATCGGCTCGCCGCTGGTGGCGTGCTGCATGTAGAGCGTGCCCCCGTCGCCGCCATAGAGGCGGGCATAGGGTGTCACGCGCACGCCGATACGGTGCAGTTCGGCGGCGAGGTTGTCGCGCACATAGAGCGGCAGCAGCTCGCCGGCATGGGTTCCATTGACGGCGAGATCGACGCTGCAGCCCTGGTTGGTCAAGAGTTCTGCGATACCCGGGCCGATCCAGTCGCAGCGCCAGTCTGCGACGACGACGCGCCCGCCCGTCTTGACCTCCTTGCGCAGCACCTGCCAGGCATCGACCACCTGGATGCTGTCGTCGATGGGGATCTCCGGCCGATAGGGCCGCGCGCCCGTCGCGAGGATCACCGCATCCGGCCGTTCCGCCGCCACGAGCGCCCGGTCGACGCGCACGCCGCGCTGAACGCGGACATTGGCAAGCGCCACCTCGTGGGACAGGTTGGTGACGATGCCGCCGAATTCCGCGCGGCGCGGCAATTGCTGGGCAAGAAGCGCCTGACCGCCGAGCTGGCCGGCCGCTTCGTAGAGCGTGACCTTGTGGCCGCGTGCGGCGGCGACCGCGGCCGCCTTCAGCCCCGCCGGCCCGCCGCCGACGACCATCACGGATTTCGGCCTTGCGGCCGGCGTCAGCGTCCCGAATGTCAGCTCGCGGCCGGTTTCGGGGTGCTGGATGCAGGAGATCGGCACGCCGCGATGGAAATGGCCGATGCAGGCCTGGTTGCAGGCGATGCAGGCGCGGATGTCGTCCGTCCGGCCCTCCTGCGCCTTGCCGGGCATGTCGGGGTCGCAGATCATCGCCCGTGTCATGCCGCAGACATCGGCCGCGCCGCTGGCAATGACCGTCTCGGCCTCCTGCGGCTGGTTGATGCGGCCGGTCAGGAATACGGGAACAGTGAGCGCCTTGCGGAATCGCGCGGCATCGCCCGCAAGATAGGCGGCGCGATAGGCCATGGGCGGCACGATATGCACCGCGCCGCCGAGCGAGGCGGAGGTGCCTGCGGTAACGCTGACATAGTCGAGCAGCGGTTCCAGCCGGCGGCAGATGTCCAGCGCCTCATCGTCGGCCAGCCCCGCCTCGTCCCGCTCGCCGCTGCTGATGCGCATGCCGATGACGAAATCGTCCGAGGTCGCCGCGCGCATGGCCGAAAGCGCCTCGGCGGCAAAACGCAGCCGGTTTTCCAGCGTGCCGCCATAGGCGTCCGTGCGGCGGTTGACGCGGGCGTTGAAGAACTGCGCCGGCAGGTAGCCGTGGCTCGCGACGAACTCCACGCCATCGACGCCAGCCGCATGCATGCGCCGGGCCGCCGCGGCATAGCCGGCGACGATCTCGTCGATCATGCGCTTGTCGAGCGCGCGCGGCATGACGCGGAACCGTTCGTTCGGCGAGACGGATGGCGCATAGGCGACGGTCAGGAGGCCGTCGCCGCCCTCCATGATCTCGCGGCCGGGATGGAAGAGCTGCGAGAAGAGGACGCAGCCGTCCGCATGACAGAGGTCCGCAAGCCGGCGATAACCCGCAATGCAGTCGTCCTCCGTCGCCATCAGCATGTGCGAGGTGTAGCGCGCCGTCTCGTGCACGCCCGCCACCTGGCTGACGATCAGCCCCGCGCCGCCCTTCACGCGTGCGGCGTGATAGGCGAGCAGGGCCTCGTTGACGAGGCCGTCGGTCGGCAGCGTCGTATCATGGCCGCTCGACATGATGCGGTTCTTCAAGACGACGCCGCGGATTTTCAGCGGCTGGAAGAGATGCGGGAAGGCGTCGGTCATCGTCAGACGCCGCCGGCGACCATGGTGTAGATCTTGCGCGTGCGCTCGTGGATCGTCCATTCGCCGCGCCAGCCGTGCGGCAGCACGAACATCTCGCCCGCGCCGATGTCACGGCTGGTGCCGTCGCCGTTGTGCAGCGTCACGCGGCCGGTGAGGATATGGCAGATCTCCGCGATCTTGGTACGGTCGGCGGTGAAGCGGCCGGGCGTGCATTCCCAGATGCCGGTCTCCATGTTGCCGTCCGGGCTCGTCCAGAGCACGGCGGTCGCCTCCTGCTGCTCACCCTCGAAGGAGGTGGGCTTGGGCGCGAAGGCGCCGATATCGAGGCTGAGGAGATCGCCGAAATTCTCGACATGGATCATGGGACTATTCCTTTGAGACTGTCAGTGGCCGGTAATGCGGTCGGCGATGGCCGCGAGCCGCGAGGTGTGTGGCAGGCCGTCGAATTCGCGTTCGTCGGCAATGCGATAGAGCTGGTACATGGAATGCACGCCGAGCCAGCGGAACGGCTCCGGCTCCCATTTGCGCACCGTGCGATTGACCCAGGGCAGGCGCGTCAATTCGGTGTCGCGGCCGAGCACGAGGTCGGTCAGCGTGCGGCCGGCAAGGTTGGAGGAGGAGACGCCGAGGCCGACATAGCCGCCCGCCCAGCCGATGCCGCTCGCCCGGTCGAAGCCGGCGGCCGTGCACCAGTCGCGCGGCACGCCGAGCACGCCGCACCAGGCGTGGTCGATCTTCAGCGATTTCGTCTGCGGTAGCAGGCGGGTGAGGATGGCGTGCAGCGCATCGATGGTCGCCTGCTGCGTCTGTCCGTTGACGTCGGTCTTCGAGCCGAAGCGATAGGGCACGCCGCGCCCGCCCATGGTGATGCGGCCCTCGCGGGTGCGCTGGGCGTAGCAATAGGCATGGGCGGCGTCGCCGAGCAGTTCATGGCCCGCCCAGCCGATCTCTTCCCAGAGCTTTTCCGGAACCGGTTCGGTGACGATCTGCGCGCTGTTGAGCGGCAGCCAGGTACGCTCCTCGCCGGGGAAGCCCGCGGTAAAGCCTTCCGTCGCGCGGATGATGACGGGTGCGCGCACCGTGCCGCGCTCGGTCGACACGCGGCCTTTCTCGAAACCCGTGACGGCGGTGCCTTCGTAGATCGAAACGCCGAGGCCCTCCACCACCTTGGCAAGCCCGCGCACCAGCTTGGCCGGTTGCACGCGCGCCGTGTCGCGGATCACGAAGCCGCCCTGGGCATTGGCGATGTTGATACGCTTCGCCGCCTCCGCGGCGGACAGCATCTGCAGGCGCTCGGCCGGCATCTGCCAGTCGAGATAGAACTGGTACTCCTCGCGGGCTCGCGCGAGCTGCGGTGCATTGGTGGCGACCGTGAGGTTGTCGGTGCGGATGATGTCGGCGTCGATGCCCTCGGCCTCGGTGACGCGGATCACCTCGTCCACCGTGCCGGCCATGGCGCGCTGCATGCCGATGACCGCCTCGCGGGTCGAGGTCTTCAGGTATTTTTCACGCGACCAGCCGAAGCCGCCGGAAAGCCAGCCGCCATTGCGCCCCGAGGCGCCGAAGCCGGCGAATTCGCGCTCGACGACGACGATGTCGAGGGCCGGATTGGCCTTCTTCAGATAGTAGGCGGTCCACAGTCCGGTATAGCCGGCGCCGATGATGCAGACATCGGCGTCGCGGTCACCCGGAAGGGGCGGGCGCTTTTGGGGAATGCCGCCGATATCGGCATACCAGAAGGAGATGTTGCCGTTGGTCTTGACGTCCATGGGATGTGCTTTCGGTTCAGGTCAGCGTCACGTCGGCGCTGGCATCGTCGGGGAGGAGGATGAGATCGGCAGGGGTGAAGGCGATGTCGACGGCATCGCCGATGGCAAAATCGGCCGCGCCGAGCGGGCTGCGCACGACCGCCACGGTGCCGTCCTTCAGTTTCACCTCGTATTTCGAACCGGAGCCGAGATAGATCGCCTCGGCGACGGTGCCGGAGAGGCGGTTTTCACCGGCAATGGTCTCTGCGCCGGGGCGTTTCAGCGCCACGCGCTCGGGCCGGAGCAGGATGACGGGACGCGCATCGCCGGCAAGGCGGCCGTTCGCAAGAACCTTCTGGCCGGCAATCGTCATGACCGTGTCGTTGCCCACGGCCTCGGCCGCGCCGCGCAGCACGGTGGATTCGCCGATGAAGCGGCCGACGAAGAGCGTTGCCGGGTTGTCGTAGAGTTCGCGGCCGGTGCCGATCTGCTCGATGCGCCCGCCATTGAAGACGGCGATGCGGTCCGACAGCACCAGCGCCTCTTCCTGGTCGTGGGTGACGTAGACGAAGGTGGTGCCGAGTTCGCGGTGGATGCGCTTGATCTCCAGCTGCAGCCATTCGCGCAGCTTCTTGTCGAGCGCGCCGAGCGGCTCGTCCATCAGGAGAAGCGGCGGATCGAAGACGAGGGCGCGGGCGAGCGCCACGCGCTGCTGCTGGCCGCCGGAGAGTTCGTTCGGGTAACGATGGGCGAAGTCCGCCATTTTCACCATGTCGAGTGCGCGTCTGACCCTCTTCTCCCGGTCGTCGCCCCTGATGCTGCGCAGTGCCAGCGGATAGGCGACATTCTTGCCGACGGTCATGTGCGGGAAGAGCGCATAGTGCTGGAAGACGACGCCGATATTGCGCTTGTGCGAGGGCAGGCCGGTGACGCTCTTGCCGCCGATCTCCAGCGCGCCGGAGCTGATGTCGGTGAAGCCGGCGATGAGGTTCAGCGTCGTCGTCTTGCCTGAACCCGAGGGGCCGAGCAGCGTCATGAACTCGCCGGGGCGGATATGCAGATCGATATCCTTCAGCGCCGTGAAGGCGCCGTAACGCTTGGAGGCCTTGCGGATTTCGATGGCGGCGCCGGCGGAGCGTTGGGGTGCGGTCATGGGTCAGGTCCTTCCACGGCGCATGCCGAAGAGCAGGCCGGCAATGATGATGAGCGACGTTGCGAGGAAAAGCAGGGTGCCGACGGCGGCGACGGTCGGGTCGGCATCGCGCGTGATCGACGTGTAGATCTGCACCGGCAAGGTCTTGAGATAGGGGCTTGTGATGAACAGGGCGACGATGATCTCGTCGAAAGACGTGATGAAGGCGAAGAGTGCACCCGAAAGCACGCCCGGCAGGATCAGCGGCAGCGTGACCGTGCGGAACACCGTCAACCGGTTCGCGCCGAGGCTGGCGGCGGCGGTTTCCAGCCGCCGGTCGAAGACTTCGAGGCTCGCCTGCACGGCGATCAGCACGAAGGGGATGGCGAGCATGGTATGCGCCAGGACGAAGCCGGTGACGGTGCCGACGAGATGGGCGTCGAGATAGACCGCATAGATGCCGATGGCCAGCACCACGCCGGGAACGACCATCGGGGTGATCAGCAATGCGCGCAGCAGCCCCCCGGTGCGTGCGGCGGCGCGGGTGACGCCGAAGGCGGCGAGCGTGCCGATGACCGTGGCGACGACCGCGACGATGAGGGCGATGATCAGCGAATTGGTGAAGCTCGTCGTCCAGTCCGGGTTGGAGAAGAAGTTCGCGTACCATTGCCAGGAGAAACCGTCCGGCGGAAAGGCGAGCGACTTGTTGCCGTTGAAGGACATCGGGATCACCACCAGCGTCGGCGCGAGCAGCAGCACGGCGACGAGCAGGCAGAAGAGACCGAGGAGGATGCGGGGAAGGGCGGACATGGTTCAGGCCTCCCTGCGCGACGAGGTGTGCTTCTGGCGCATCAGCGGAGCGGCTATGGCGAGCAGCACGAAGGTGGCGACGAGCAGCACCACGCCCATGGCGCCGCCGCGGCCCCAGTTCAGCAGGCTCAGCACCTGGTTCTGCACCAGCGAGGAGAGCATCGTGCTGCGCGGGCCGCCGAGCAGGGCCGGGGTGATGTAGAAGCCCAGCGACAGGATGAAGACGATGATGACGCCGGCATAGACGCCGGGCAGCGACAGCGGCACGTAGATCTGCAGGAAGGCGCGCCAGGGCTTTGCCCCGAGGCTGCGGGCGGCCTGCAGGAGACGCGTGTCGATGCCCTTCATGACGGAATAGATCGGCAGGATCATGAAGGGCAGCAGCACCTGCGTCATGCCGATGATGACGCCGGGCAGCGTGCGGATGAGCTTGACCGGCGACAGGCCGACGCCGCGCAGGAAGGAGTTGATGACGCCGGAATCCTGCAGGAGGATGACCCAGGCGAGCGTGCGCACCACGCCGCTCAGCCAGAAGGGCACGAGCACGCAGAGAATGAGGGCCAGCCGCACGTTCTTGCCCACGATGGTCATGGCATAGGCGTAAGGGTAGGCGCAGATCAGCGAGACGAGCGTCACCCAGGCGGCGACGACGAAGGTGCGCTGCAGGACGGTGCGGTTCACCGCGGACTGGAAGAACCAGACATAGTTGTCGATGCCGGTGGCCGGATCGGTAAACGAGCGCCACACGACGATGGCGAGCGGATAGGCGAGCACGAGGAGCAGCACGAGGACGGCGGGCGCGGCCAGCCAGACCGCGCCGCGCGGTCGCCATTGTGCCGGAAGGGCCGGTCTGTCGGGCATGTCGGTCAAGGTCGTCTCCCGTGGTTCGTCTGCGGCCGTGTCACCCCGCCCTGGCCGCAGGCCAGGACGGGATTTCTGCATTCAGTCCTCAGTTGCCCGAGAGCAGCGCGTTCCACTTCTCGGCGGCGAGGTCGAAGTTCTTCACCCAGAACGGAATGTTCTGCTGGTAACCCTGGGCGATGCGCTCCGGCGTCGAGGTGAGGAAGGCGGCCGTCGCGTCGTCGACCTTCGGCTTGGCGTCGAGATTGATCGGCGTATAGGAGGTCTTTTCGGTGAGGATCTCCTGCGAGCGCTGGCCGAGATAGGCGTTGAGCAGCGCATAGGCAGCATCGGTGTCCTTGACGCCGACCGGAATGGTCATCTGGTCCATGACGACCAGCCAGTCCTGCCAGACGGGGGCATAGGCGGCGCCGTTCTTCACGGCGGTCATGGCGCGGCCCGTCCACATCATGATCATGTCGGCTTCGCCGGATTCGGCGAGCTGCTGGGATTCGGCGCCCGTCTTCCAGTAGATCGTGTCAGGGCCGAGATCGCGCAGCTTCTGGATGCCCTTCTCGATGTCGTCGGCCGTCATGGCCTTCGGGTCGCCGCCGGTCGCCTTGAAGGCCTGCTCGATCAGGCCGCCGGTCGGATCGCCGCTGCCATCGACGGCGCGGGTGCCGGGGAACTTCTCCGTATCGAAGAAATCGAGCCAGTTCTTCGGCGGGTTGTCCTTGTAGGTCTCGGTCTTGTACATCAGGACGACGCCGTAGTTCATGGCCGGAACCGAGCATTCGCCGACCTGGCCCGGCGGGATCTTCGAGACGTCGAGCTTGGAGAAGTCGAGTTTCTGGAACAGCGTGCCGCAATGGACATAGGGCGGCAGGTCGGCGGTATCGACGACGTCCCAGGTGACGTTGCCGGCATCGACCTGGGCCTTCAGCTTGGCGATTTCCGTCGGCCCGTCATTGAGCAGCGTCACGCCGGATTTCTCCACGAATTCCTGCAGGGCGGCGACCTGGCCGTCCTGGTAGATGCCACCATAGGAGACGAAGGTCAGCGTCTTGCCCTTGAGCGAGCCTTCCGCCACCGCGCCGGCCACCGGCTTTTCCTGTGCAAACACCGGCAACGCCAGGGCGCACGTCATCGTCAGGGCGAGAGCCCTCGAAAATTTCCTCATCGCTGATTACTCCCAGTAGCGCTCGCTTCCAGTTGTTCCCGCCGCGGCTACGAGCCGGGCCGTGGCAGGTATTGGTCGAGGTCGGCCGCCACGCTGGTGGGCGGGGCGATCATCCAGATGACTTCCGCCGGTTCCGTGCCGATGTTTTCGGTCTTGTGCGGAACCGAGCTTGGATATTCGATGCTGTCGCCGGCCGACAGCACATGGCGCTCGTCGCCGAGGGTGAGTTCGACCGTTCCCCGGATGACGAAGAAAAGCTCGTGCGAGTCCCCGTGGCTGTAGGGTTTTGCACCCGTCGAGCCGCCGGGATCGAACTCGCCGATATAGACTTCCATGTCGCGGATCGGCCGGCGCGTCAGCAGCATCTTGCGATAGCCCTCGGCCGGCGGCAGCGCCGGACGTTCGGCCTTGCGCAGGACGCGGCCGACCGGCGGCTCGGCATCCTCGAAAAGGTCGGTGAGGCTGATGCCGAGCGCCTCGGCGATGCGCATCAGCGTGCTGATGTTGACGCCGCTGAGGCCGCGTTCAAGCTGGCTCAGGAAACTCGCCGTCGTGCCCGTGGCCTCGCCGAGTGCGCGGAGCGACATGCGGCGCGCGGTGCGGAAGGTCTTCACCTTCTCGCCGACGGCCCCCTGTTTCGCTGACGCAGTCACGAAATCGTCCATGGGTCACTCCTCACTTAACAACATATTAAGTGGAGGACGGATTAGCAACCGCGAATTTGGCGTTCGGGCGATTTTGTTTGAATCTACTCCGTCGTGGCCCGCAGCGCGCGCATGATCTCGTCGGCGAACATGGAGGCGGCGAGCGCCGGGCCGCGCTTTTCGCGCTGGACGAGGGAGAGCACGTTCTTGCCGAAGGTGCGGTCGCGGATCTGCACATAGGTCAGAAGGCCGTTGCGCTGTTCTTCCGCGATGTCGAACCGGCTGAGGAAGGCGATGCCGTCGCCGGCGGCGGCGAGGCACTTCATGGCCTCGATGGAATTGGTGAGGAAGGCGGGCTCCACGGCAAGCGCGGCCGCCGCGAAGGCCTCGGCGACGATGCCGTGGATGAGCATGGACTTTTCCGCGAAGATCAGCGGATAGGGTTCGCAGAAGGCGAGTGGCACGGTCTCCATGCCGGCGAGGGGATGTTCGGGCGAGACGACGGCGCCGAGCCGTGTGTCCATCTTCCAGAGGGTTTCGAGTTGCGGCGTTGCCGGCAGGTTGAAGGCGAGGCCGAGATCGGCTTCGCCATCGAGCACGGCCTGCACGATGTCGCGCACGAACATCACGCGGATGGAAATCTTCAGCCGGGGATGGCGGGCGCAGAAGCTCGCCGCCGCCTTCGGCACGATGCCGCCGGCAAGGCCGTTCATGGTGGCGATGATCACCTCGCCGCTCTGCAGGGTCTGGATGTCGCGGATTTCCGCCTCGACCTGGCTGTATTCCTTGATCGTGCGGCGCACATGGGCGAGCAGGATCTCGCCGGCCGGCGTCGGGCGCAGACCGCGCGGCAGGCGCTCGAACAGCGGTTCGCCGATCGCTTCCTCCAATTGCAGCACGTGCTTGTTGATGGCCGAGGGGGCGATGTTCAGCCGCTCGCCGGCCGCCCGGATCGATCCCAGCCGGGCCACCTCGTCGATATAGCGCAGCACGCGCGAATGCAGCATGTCGTCCTCCCCTTAGAGCTCTCGAAAAGCGTACGCTCTGCGCGTAAAATACTGCTTTTCGGAAACGGTTCAATCGCGTCTTATGATTTCCAGGAAGCGCGGAGGCAGGAGCCGCCGCTTCGCAAATCGGAGGAAATCGTGAACCAGCACGTGAACATTCAAGAAGCCGCGCATTACGATACGGTGCGGGCGATCTTCGCCATCCTGAACGGGGAGCGCGAGGCGGACCTTCTGCTCAAGAACCTGAACATCCTCGATGTTCACGGCGAGAGCGTCTACAAGGGCTCGATCCTCGTCTATGACAAGCGCATCATCGCGCTCAATCCGGACGAGAGCGTGCTGAAGGTCAAGGAGATCTTCGACGGCAAGGGCCTCTATGCCATTCCCGGTCTGATCGACGCCCATATCCATTTCGAATCCCAGCTTGCCCATCCGACGGCGCTTGCCGAGGCGATGGTGCCCTGCGGCACGACGACGATCTATTCCGAATGCCTCGACCTTCTGAGCGCGGCCGGAGAGGAGGCCATCGATGCGGCGGAAAGGCTGTTCAAGGACTACGACAAGCTGCCCTACCGCCTCTACGCCTTCGCGCCGGGCAAGAAGACCGCCGCGTCCGTCACCGAGGCGGTGCTGAAGATGGAGCCGGTGATCGGGCTCGGCGAATTCGAGCACTTCACCTATTCCTCCGGCAATGACGACGACTTCCGCAAGGCGGCCTGGCTGCGCGCCCGCGGCGGCTTCATGAACGGTCATTGGGGCGTCACGGCGCTCTCGGACATGATCCTCAACTATCTGCCGGCCATCGGTTGCTCCAACAACCATGACGTCTGGAACGAGAAGGACATCGAGAAGAGCATCCGCTACGGCTTCCCGACGCATATCAAGTTCGGGGTCGGCAGCGCGGAAGTGATCAAGGTCCTGCTGCGCGCCATCGTCGACCGCAAATGGCCGACCGACAATTTCATGCTCTGCACGGACAACATCTCCATCGAGCGACTGCTGACCATGGGGCATATGGACTGGATCATCTCGCTCTGCGCCGAGATGGGCATCAATCCCATCCATGCGATCAAGATGGCGACCTACAACACGGCGCGCTCCTTCCACATGGAAGACAAGATCGGCTCGCTGACGCCCGGCCGCTTCGCCGATATCGTGCTGACGGACAGCCTGTCGAAGATCAACCCGCTCTACGTCTTCAAGGACGGCGAACTGGTGGCGAAGGACCGCAAGCTGCTGAAGAACGCCGAGATCGACTATTCCGGCATGTGCAAGAAGGGCGTTCCGGGTCTTGCGGACCTGACGGCGGACCAGCTCGACATCGCACCGCTGGAGGTGTCGGAGGATGGCAGCCGTGCGAAGGTCTATCTCTTCGACGTCTACGGCCGCGGCCACGCGAAGTTCTACCAGGAGGTCTGGGTGCCGATGAAGGACGGCCGGATCGTGCCGGAGGTCGACGGTGTGAAATACAGCCGCCTGTCGGTCATCCAGCGCTATGCGAACGGCAAGCGGCATATCGTCAACGGCCTGTTCAAGGGCGTTTCCCTCGACCGCGGCGCGGTCGCCACCTTCTGGCCGGCGCCGAAACCCTATTTCGTCGTGGTCGGCGAGGACAGCGCGGAAATGTGCCATTGCGTGCGCAAGGTCGACACCTATGCCGGCGCCTGCATCGTCACGGAGGACAAGGTGGAGAAGGCGGTGATGCCGCTCGACATCTACGGCGTCATGGCGAACATGACCGTTTCCGAGCTGACGGCGGCGGCGAGCGCCATCGATACTGCGCTGGAGAACCTGGGCAACAGCAACGAGGGCGAGCCTGTCGTCAACAAGCTGCTCAGCCTCTTCATCTCGCTGCACCGCTTCCGTTTCATGGCCTGACGGCCGGGGAGGTCCCGACAGGCGCCTCGGCGCCTGTTGGAAACATGAAGTTGCGGATTGACCGGAAGAAGGAGTTCCGGGACACCCGCCTGATGAAATCGACGGAGCGCGGGCGGCCGGGAGTGGGCTAGAGGCCCTGCGCGCCATCCTTGGGAGGAAACCATGGCACACAATGCGGCGGAAGCCGAAATCGTCGATACCGGCAGCCTTACCCGGCGCTGGATCATGTATGTTCTCGGGATCTACATCCTGACCTTCGGCGTGAGTCTCGCCATCCGCGCCGGCGTCGGCATCTCGCCGCAGAGCAGCCTGACGCGCACCATGACGCTCGTCTACACGCCGCTGAGCCAGGGCACGTACAACTTCATTCTCGAGCTCATCATGCTCGGCCTGACCTATCTGGTGCTGCCGAAGGATTTCAAGCTCAAGAACTTCGCCTCGCTGATCCCGGCTTTCGTCCTGGCCGTGTTCCTCGATCTCAACCTCAAGCTCACCGAATTCGTCGTGCTGGAGGATTACTATCTTCGGGTCGCGCTGTTGGTCTTCGCCGATGCGGCGCTCGCCTTCGGCCTCTTCCTGATGATCCGCGCCAACCTCGTGCTGATGCCCATCGACATGTTCGTCAACACGATCTTCAAGCGCACCGGCTGGAAGTGGGGCAACATCAAGACCGGTTTCGACTGCACGCTGCTCGTCACCTCGGCGCTGATCGGCCTCGCCTTCCTCGCAGAGATCAAGTTCATCCGCGAGGGCACCATCCTCAATGCCATCCTCGTCGGCCAGTACATCAAGCTCTATTTCTTCCTCTACAAGAAGATGAGCGCGAAGAACGGCGCGTCCGCACCGGGCAAGCTGGAAGCGGCCGCGGAGTAAGGACATCGACGGACGATGAAGGGCGCCCCGAAAGGGCGCCCTTTTCTCGTTACGAAGCGCCGTAGAGGACCGGCATCAGGCCGGCTGCGGCCTTGAAGCGCGCCCAGGACTTTTGCTCCGGCCGCGTCCAGCCGGTTTCGGCCACCGCCGAAAGGCGCGGGAAGACGAGGCGGTCGAAGACCGCGCGGTCTCCCATCGGCTCGGACCAGATGCAGGCTTGCACGCCGAGCAGCCGTTCCCTCTGCGCCGCGCTCCAGCCGGCGACGGGATCGAAGGCATAGGTCGCCTCGGCCGTCGAGGAGCCGGCCCAGCTGGCGCCCGGTTCGTCCCAGTCGGGACTTGCCGCCATGTCGAGATAATAGGCCTGGCCGGGGCAGACGACCATGGCGTATCCCGCTCCGGCAAGCGCGGCGGAGACATCCATGTCGCGCCAGCCGCAGAGATAGCTCTTGTCCTTGTCGATGACATTGCCGTGTGCCGCCTCTTCCCAGCCGCCGGTGATGCAGCCTTGCGACGCGAGGAATGTCTGGACGCGCGCCAGAAAGATCGCCTGTAGCGCCGCCGCGCCGGAGCCTTCGATCGCCTCGGCGAGTGGCGAATGGCTGGTCACGTTCAGTCGGCGGGCGTGGGTTTCCGCCATCGCCGCGCCGCCGATCTCACGCAGCTTCGCGAGCGCCTGCGGCGAGCCCGACCATGCGCCGAGCGGCACCTCGTCCGCCCCGACATGGATGGTCCGGAACGGGAAAAGATCGATCAGCTCTTCGAAGATCGTCTCCAGCGCCTGGTACGTCTCCTCGCGCGCCGGATTGAGGCAATTGTTCGGGAAGTTCTGGACGGAGTAATAGCTGCCTTTCTCGTCCGGGTCGCGCAGTTCGGGGATCGCCTGCTGCAGCGCGTGGCTGTGGCCAGGCACGTCGATCTCCGGCACGACCTCGATGCCGAGCCTTCCTGCATGGGCGACGATCTCGCCGATGGCGGCTTTCGTGTAGTAGCCGCCACTCTTTTCCGGCGGGCTGCCGAGGAGCGGCGGGATTGCAAGGCCATGGCCGCGCCACGCGCCGATTTCTGTAAGGGCGGGATAGGCATCGATCTCCACCCGCCAGGCCTCGTCGTCGGAAAGATGCCAGTGGAACCGGTTGAGCTTGTTCCAGGCGAGAACGGCCAGCAGTTTCCTGATCTCCGCGCTGCCGTAGAACCGGCGCGCCACGTCGAGATGCAGCCCACGCCAGCTCATCGATGGCGCATCCGTGACGGTGCCGCCTGTCGGGAAACCATAGCTCTCGGGGAAAAGGTGCGCGCCGCGCCAGATCTGGCCGAGCGTCACGAGACCGTAGAGGAGACCGGTGCGGCCGGACGCGGTGACGGTGACCTCTTCCCGCGAGAAGGCGAGCGCGTAGGCCTCCCTGGCAAGGCTTTCGTTCCGGTGAAGACGAACCGGGAGCCCGCCCTCCGCAATGGGGCGCACGATGCCTTCGGCGGCGAAGAGGTCGTGGACGAGGGATGTGAAGGCCGCGGCGGCGGCTTCGGCCTCCGCTCCATCGGCCATCAGGCAGAGCCCGGCCGGGGAGGCGCCGACGCCGGAAACGGAAACGGCATTGGGCCAGGGAATGACCGAAATCGGCACCGGGGGCCTGGCGGGAACCGGATAGGGCTCGACGCCCCGCTTCGGCGACGCATTTCCGCCCGCGCGGATGGTCGGCGCGGTGGCGACGGAGAGGATGCCGCCATCGGCAAGGGCGAGATAGGCGCCGCGCGCGCCATCCGTCCAGTGCTGGAAGGACCAGCCGAGATCCCGGAGGCTGATGGTCCAGCTCGCACCGGGTTCGAGTGCGTATCCGTCGGGTGGCAGAAGTTCCGTAAAGGTGGAGAGACGCCTGCCGATGGCGCCGCCTTCCGCGGTGGCGGCGAGGTCCACCTGGCACGGGCCGCTGATGCAGAGCCGGAAATCGCGCAGCGTCTCAGCCGAGCGGTTCGTCACGCGCAGTCTGTAGGTCATGGCGGTGTCGTCGCCGGCCGGAATCCAGGTGCTTTCGAGGACGAGGGTCATGGACGACGCCTCAGACCGCGAGCATGCCGGCATAGATGCCCGGGGTGGAATTGGGGATGGGCATCGCGCCGACGGTCTTTTCGTAGAAAGCCGAGGGGCCGACATCGCCGATAATGGCATAGGCATAGCCCATGCTCTTCAGATCGAAGAGGCTGGCAAGCAACAGGGCATGGCCGATGCCGAGCCCGCGCGCGGCCTCCTCGACGCCGGTCGGGCCGAAGAAGCCGCGGGCGATCGATTCATGGCAGGCGAAGCCGACGAGCCGGTTCGCGCGTGTGGCGATGAAGCAGGTGGGCGGCTGGCGCGTCAGGGCAACCGCGGCCTCGCTTGCCCAGCCGGTCTCGAAGGTCTTTTCCACCCATTCGGTAACGTGCTTCGCCTCGGGGGCGAGCGGGCGGCGGATCGTCACGCCGGCTTCCGCCATGCGGGCGTCGAGGGCAGGGTCAGGGCGCAGCAGCGAGAGGTTGACGAGATAATCCAAGGGAACCCTCCTGTTTGGCGCGAGACGCCCGCATGGTTTCGCCCGATTGCGTCCTGCGGGTCAAGTCGGCCTTCGGGAGGGAGCGCCCGGCCTATTGCTGGTCGAGCGCGCGCGACAGGGTGAGGGCCGCGATGGTGCAGATCGCGCCCGATATCAGGTAGCCGCCGATGAAGATGATGCCGAAGCTGGAGGCAAGGCCGAGCGCGACGAGCGGGGCGAAGCCCGCACCTACCAGCCAGGCGAGGTCCGAGGTCAGCGCGGCGCCGGTGTAGCGATAATATTTCGTGAAACGCGAGGAGACGGCGCCGGAGGATTGGCCGAAGGTGAGGCCGAGGATGAAGAAGCCGATCAGGATATAGGCGTCCTGTCCCTTGCCGCCCGCATCGAGCAGGAACGGTGCGGAGAAGGAGAAGATGGCGATCAGGATCGCGCCGGCCATGAGTTGGCTGCGCCGGCCGATCCGGTCGGCGATGACGCCCGACAGCACGATGCCGACCGCGCCCACCGCCGCGCCCGCCACCTGCACCCACAGGAATTCCGCCGCGGACTGACCGCCGTAGAGGGTGATCCAGCTCAGCGGGAAGATGGTGACGAGGTGGAACATGGCGAAGCTTGCGAGCGGCACGAAGGCGCCGAGCACCACGTCCATGGCGTGCTTGCTCAGCATTTCGAAGATCGGCCGTGCCACCAGTTCCTGCGCTTCCATCGCCGCGCCGAATTCCTTGCTGGCGACGATGCGCAGGCGCGCGAAGAGCGCCACGACATTGATCGCGAAGGCGACGAAGAACGGATAGCGCCAGCCCCAGGCGAGGAAGTCGGCTTCGGAGAGGTTGCTGACGAAATAGCCGAAGAGGATGCTCGCCAGCGCAAAGCCGATGGGGGCGCCGAGCTGCGGGATCATGGCGTACCAGCCCCGGTGGTTGGCCGGGGCGCTGAGGCTGAGCAGCGAGGCAAGCCCGTCCCAGGCCCCGCCGAGCGCAAAGCCCTGTCCGAGCCGGAAGAGCGCGAGCAGCGCCACCGCCCAGTAGCCGATCGTGTCGTAGCCCGGCAGGAAGGCGATGGAGGCCGTCGAGCCGCCGAGGATGAAGAGCGCCACCGTCAGCTTGGTGCCGCGACCGTAATTGCGGTCGAGCCACATGAAGACGAAGGAGCCGACCGGGCGGGAAAGGAAGGCGAGGGGGAACAGCGCGAAGGACATCAGCGTCGCGGTCACCGCGCTGCCCGCGAAGGGGAAGATCAGCTTGGGGAAGACGAGGATGGAGCCGAGGCCGTAGACGAAGAAGTCGAAGAACTCCGAGGTGCGGCCGATGACCACGCCGATGGCGACGCTGCCGGGGGAGAGCGGCTTGTCGTCCGCGTGCATGCGGCGGGCATCCCGCTCCAGACCGGACGATGTGGGGTGATGGGTGGCCGAACTCATGAACTCCTCCGCGGGGATTTGCGTCATGTCACGTGAATGTTGATCAATCCGCGGCGGATGGCAAGGACAAGTGCGTCCTGCCGGTACGGCGCCGAAATTGACAACAGGCATTTCTATTGCGCTAGTACAAACGCGCATCGACAGATAGTCCCTGATTGACTAGGCTCCTGCGACAGAATGCTGCGCTGCGACGATGGACCTCATTTCCAAGCCCCGTCGTGCCCGATTATTGCCGACTAGACAGAACGCAAGTTGAGGCCGAAATGCCGAAGCAATTCAGTTTAGCCCGACGCTCCATTCTTTTTGCCCTGATGCTCGCCACCTTGTCGGGCTGCAATATGGTCGTCATGGCGCCATCCGGCGATATCGCAGCACAGCAACGGGACCTCATCGTCGTCTCGACGATCCTGATGCTTGTGATCATCGTGCCCGTGATCTTCCTGACGCTGTTCTTTGCCTGGCGCTATCGCCAGTCGAACAGGGCGGCGACCTACGATCCCGAATGGCACCACTCCACCGGCCTCGAAGTCATCATCTGGTCGGCGCCGCTCGCCATCATCATCGCGCTCGGCGCGATCACCTGGGTCAGCACCCACAAGCTCGATCCCTACCGCCCGCTCGACCGGATCGATGCCGCGCGGCCCGTCACGGACGCGGTGAAGCCGATCACCGTCGAGGTGGTGGCGCTCGACTGGAAATGGCTGTTCTTCTACCCGGACTACGGCATCGCCACGGTCAACGAGATGGCCGCGCCGGTCGACGTGCCGATCAATTTCAAGCTCACCGCTTCCTCGGTGATGAATTCCTTCTACGTGCCCGCGCTCGCCGGCATGATCTACACCATGCCGGGCATGGAGACGAAGCTGCACGCCGTCATCAACAAGGCCGGCGAATATGAAGGCCTGTCGTCCAACTACAGCGGCGACGGCTTCTCCCACATGCGCTTCAAGTTCCACGGGCTCGACCAGGCCGGTTTCGACGCCTGGATCGCCCGCGTGAAGCAGAACGGCACGGCGCTGAACCGCGATGCCTATCTCAAGCTCGAAAAGCCGAGCTCCAAGGAGCCGGTGCGCTACTACGCCTCCGTCGACGACGGGCTCTACGATGCCGTGCTCAACATGTGCGTGCGCGAAGGGCAGATGTGCATGAAGGAGATGATGCATATCGACATGATGGGGGGCGCGGGCAAGGAGAGCCACGAGAACAAGGCGAAGCTCCAGCACGACAACCGCCATGCCGAGGAGGCGGCGCCCGCCGCCACCTTCCCGGAAACCGGCAATCCCGCGCGCAGCGAAGAGCCGGCCGAAGGCATCGAGGAACGGCAGGAGGAGCCGGCCACGATGAACCACGACGCACACCAGTCGCACTAGATTTTCATCGCCTCCGCCCTTCGCGGCGGACGCGCACTCGATACGCTATTGGACGATCCCATGTTCGGTGACATCAGCCTCACGCAATTCCTCTTCGGGCGGCTTTCTTGGGAAGCGATCCCCTATCACGAGCCCATCCTCGTCGCGACCTTCGCTGTCGTGGCGGTCGGCGGCCTTGCGCTGCTTGCCCTCATTACGAAGTTCAGGCTCTGGGGCTATCTCTGGAACGAATGGTTCACGTCGGTCGATCACAAGAAGATCGGCATCATGTACATCATCCTCGCCATCATCATGCTGCTGCGCGGCTTTGCCGACGCCATCATGATGCGCATCCAGCAGGCGATCGCCTTCAACGGCAGCGAGGGTTACCTCAATCCGCATCACTACGACCAGATCTTCACCGCGCATGGCGTGATCATGATCTTCTTCGTGGCGATGCCCTTTGTCACCGGCTTCATGAACTATGTCGTGCCGCTGCAGATCGGTGCGCGCGACGTCTCCTTCCCGTTCCTCAACAACTTCTCCTTCTGGATGACGACGGGCGGCGCCGTCATCATCATGATGTCGCTGTTCGTGGGCGAGTTCGCGCGCACCGGCTGGCTGGCCTATCCGCCGCTTTCGGGCGCGGACTACAGTCCTGGCGTCGGCGTCGACTATTACATCTGGGGCCTGCAGGTGGCGGGCGTCGGAACCACGCTTTCAGGCATCAACCTGATCGCGACCATCGTGAAGATGCGCGCGCCCGGCATGACCTTCATGAAGATGCCGGTCTTTACCTGGACCTCGCTCTGCACGAACATCCTGATCGTCGCGACCTTCCCGATCCTGACCGCCACGCTCGCGCTGCTGTCGCTCGACCGCTATGTCGGCACGAACTTCTTCACGAACGACCTCGGCGGCAATCCGATGATGTATATCAACCTCATCTGGATCTGGGGCCACCCGGAGGTCTACATCCTCGTGCTGCCGGCCTTCGGCATCTTTTCCGAGGTGGTGGCGACCTTCTGCGGCAAGCGCCTCTTCGGCTACACGTCCATGGTCTATGCGACCTGCGTGATCATGATCCTCTCCTACATCGTGTGGCTGCACCACTTCTTCACGATGGGCTCGGGCGCCTCGGTCAATGCCTTCTTCGGCATCACGACCATGATCATCTCGATCCCGACGGGCGCGAAGATGTTCAACTGGCTCTTCACCATGTATCGCGGCCGCATCCGCTACGAAGTGCCGATGCTGTGGACAGTCGGCTTCATGGTGACTTTCGTCATCGGCGGCATGACGGGCGTGATGCTCGCCATCCCCCCGGCCGACTTCGTGCTGCACAACTCGCTCTTCCTGATCGCCCACTTCCACAACGTCATCATCGGCGGCGTGCTGTTCGGCCTGATGGCGGGCGTCGTCTACTGGTTCCCCAAGGCCTTCGGCTACAAGCTCGATCCCTTCTGGGGCAAGATGAGCTTCTGGTTCTGGCAGATCGGCTTCTTCTTCGCCTTCATGCCGCTCTATGTGCTCGGCCTGATGGGCGTCACCCGCCGCGTCAGCCAGTTCGAGGACCCCTCGCTGCAGATCTGGTTCATCATCGCCGCCTTCGGCGCCGCCCTGATCGCGCTCGGCATCGGCTCCTTCATCGTCCAGCTCGTCGTCAGCTACCTGAAGCGCGACCAGCTGCGCTGCGACAGCGGCGACCCGTGGGACGGCCGCACCCTGGAATGGTCGACCTCCTCGCCCCCGCCGGACTACAATTTCGCCTTCACGCCCGTCGTGCACGATCATGACGGCTGGTACGACATGAAGAACCGCGGCTATGTGCGCCCGCTCGAAGGCTTCAAGCCGATCCACATGCCGAAGAGCACGGGCACGGGCGTCATTCTCGCCGGTCTCTCCGTCGTGCTCGCCTTCGCGCTGATCTGGTACATCTGGTGGCTGGCCGTCGTCTCCTTCATCGCGATCATCGCGGTGTCGATCGCCCATACCTTCAATTACGACCGCGACTTCTTCATCCCCGTCGAGACGGTGACGGCGACCGAGGACGCGCGCACGAAACTGCTTGCAGAACGGACCTGAGCCCATGAGCGCGACCCAAGTCCACAACCCCGACGAAAAGCCGGTCTTCTATCTGAAGGAAGAGCATCATCCGGAAAACAGCACCATGCTGGGTTTCTGGCTCTACCTGATGAGCGACTGCCTGATCTTCGCCGTGCTGTTCGCAACGCATGGCGTGCTCGGCCGCAACTATGCGGCGGGTCCCTCGCCAGCGGATCTCTTCGATCTCAACCTCGTCGCCATCAACACGGCGATGCTGCTGTTCTCCTCCATCACCTATGGCTTCGCCATGCTCCAGATGGAGCGCAACGCCAAGATGGAGACGCTGGTCTGGCTCGGCATCACCGGGCTCTTCGGCGCGGCCTTCCTCGGGCTGGAACTCTACGAGTTCTATCACCTGATCCTCGAAGGCGCCGGTCCGACGCGCTCGGCCTTCCTGTCGTCCTTCTTCACGCTGGTCGGCACGCACGGCCTGCACGTCACCTTCGGCACGATCTGGCTGATCACGCTGATGGTGCAGGTGAAGAAACACGGCCTCACCCAGGAAAACCGCCGCCGGCTGATGTGCCTTTCCATGTTCTGGCACTTCCTCGACGTCATCTGGATCGGTGTCTTCTCCTTCGTCTACCTTCTGGGAGTTCTCGGATGAGCCACGAAAGCGCTTCCCACGCCCATCATGCGCACAGCCACGGCCACGAGGCCGGCCACGGCTCCTTCAAGGGCTACATGATCGGCTTCATCCTCTCGATCATCCTGACGGCCATTCCCTTCTGGCTGGTCATGAGCGGCGCGCTCGACAGCAAGCTTCTGACGGCCGTCCTCGTCATGGGCATCGGCGTCGTGCAGATCGTCGTGCACATGATCTACTTCCTGCACATGAACCCGCGTTCGGAAGGCGGATGGACGATGATGGCGCTGATCTTCACGCTCGTCATCGTCGGCATCGCGCTCGCCGGCTCGCTCTGGGTCATGCATCATCTCAATGCGAACATGATGCCGATGACCCACGAGATGATGAAGAACATGCCCTGATGGGGATGAGCGGAAGCACGCAGGCAGCGATTGGCGGTGCCGCCGCCGGGCGTCGGGGAGCGCGATAGCCCCCATGCCCGAGCCGTCTTCCCGCGCCCGACACGCCCTGACCGGCTTTCTGCTCGTCCTCGTCGCCATCTTCCTGGCGCTCGGCAGCTGGCAGGTGCAGCGGCTGTTCTGGAAGCGCGACCTCATCGCCCGGGTCGAGGCCCGCATCCACGCCGACCCCGTGCCCGCGCCGTCCCGCGCAGCGTGGGATGGTGTAAGCGCGCAGAAAGACGAATACCGCCGCGTCACCGCGACGGGCCTCTTCCAGCATGAGCAATCCGTGCTGGTCCAGGCCGTCACGGAGCGGGGTGCCGGCTTCTGGGTTCTGACACCGATGACCCTTGCCGACGAGACGACCGTCCTCATCAACCGCGGCTTCGTGCCGGCGGACAAGCGCGACCCTGCCGACCGGCTGGGAAGCCAGCTCGCCGCCGGCCCCGTCACGGTGACGGGTCTCCTGCGCCTGAGCGAACCCGGCGGCGCGTTCCTGCGGTCCAACGATCCGGCGAACGACCGCTGGTTCTCCCGCGACGTCGCAGCCATCGCGGCAGACAGGGGGCTCATGAATGTCGCGCCCTATTTCATCGACGCGGACGCGGCACCCAATCCGGGCGGCCTGCCGGTCGGCGGCCTCACGGTCGTTGCCTTCCGCAATTCCCACCTCGTCTACGCCCTGACCTGGTATGCGCTCGCCGCCATGAGCCTGGGCGCCGCGTGGCAGATCCACCGCCGCCGTTTCGCTTGAGGATTCATAACCGGAAGCGGTTTTCGGCTGCTCGAAAATCTATTTGACTAAACGTTCAGTTTGTTTTCTCTTGATCGCGAGGCACCCGGGAGGACGGGAACGAGGCCCGGGGAGGGGGCTCGGCCAATCCGCCGCATCATGCGCCAGCGCATCGAAGCGCCTCGCCGACCTGGCCAATCAAGGGAGTTTTTCATGCGCATGCTTGTAACTGCCGCCACGTCCATCGCCGCGCTTCTGTCCTATGGACCGGCGCAGGCGGAGGGCGTCCTGAACATCTACAACTGGGGGGAATATACGAGCCCGGAACTCGTCAAGAAGTTCGAGGCGACCTACGACGTCAAGGTGACGATCACCGACTTCGATTCCAACGACACGGCGATCGCCAAGGCCCGCCAGGGCGGCAACGATTTCGACATCGTCGTGCCGTCCTCGACCTTCGTGAAGATCTGGATCGACGAGGGCCTGCTGCTCGAGGCGCGGCCCGACCAGATGGAAAATTTCAAGCACATGGATCCGCGCTGGGTGGATGTCGATTTCGACCCCGGCCGCCGCTACACCGTGCCGTGGCAATGGGGCACGACCGGCGTGATGGTCGACAAGACGGTCTATTCCGGCGACCCGAACACCTCGGCGATCTTCCTCGACCCGCCGCCGGAACTGGTCGGCAAGGTCAACGTGCTGCCGGAAATGGGCGACGTGCTTTCGCTCGCCGTCTCCTACGAGGGCGGCGAAGTCTGCACGGATGACAAGGACATTCTGCGCAAGGTGCGCGACCGACTTGCCGCCGCGCGCGACAAGTGGATCGCGCTCGACTACCCGAACATCGAGAAATACACCGCCGGCGACTATGCGGCGGGCGTTACCTGGGGCGGGGCGGCGATGCGCGTGCGCCTGAAGAGCGACCGCTTCGTCTACGGCTACCCGAAGGAAGGTTATCCGATCTGGATGGACAATGTCGCGATCCTGAAGACCGCGCCGCATGTCGAGAACGCCAGGCTGTTCATGAACTTCATCATGGACCCCGAAAACGCCGCGCTGATCTCCGCCTATGCCCGTTATGCCAATGGCATCAAGGGCTCGGAAAAGTACATGCCCGAGGACATGCGCACCGCACCGGAGATCGTCGTGCCGGAAGAACATCTTGCGCATGGCCGCTTCTCCCCGGCCTGCCCGCAGGCGGTCAACGACCTCTACACCAAGATCTGGACCGAGGTGCTGAAGTGATGCGCCCGGCCGACAAGACCCTTTCACCGGAGCCGCCCATGAACGACCTCGACCTGTGTTACCTCTCTGCCCATGAGGCCATCGGCCTTTTCAAGAGCGGGAAACTCTCCCCCGTCGAATTGATGGAGGCGACGATCCGGCGGGCGGAGGCGCTGAAGGGATCGGTCAACGCGCTGACCTATACGCATTTCGACGAGGCCATGGACCGCGCCCGCAAGGCGGAGGCCAAATATGCCAAAGGTGCGCGCATCGGCGTGCTGGAAGGCCTGCCCGTCGGCATCAAGGACGAGAGCGACATTGCCGGCAAACCGACCTCCATCGGTTCGCTGATCCAGAAGGACTATATCGCGGACCGTACCTCGACGATGAATGCCCGCATCATGGCGGCGGGCGGCATTGCCCATGCGCGCACGGCGACGCCGGAATTCTGCTGCGCCGGCACCACCTGGTCGCGCCTGTGGGGCGTCACGCGCAATCCCTGGAATCCCGATTTCACCTGCGGCGGCTCCTCTGGCGGGGCCGGCGCGTCGCTTGCCTCCGGCACGTCGACGCTGGCGACGGGCTCGGATATCGGCGGCTCGATCCGCATTCCGGCTTCCGCCTGCGGTGTCGTCGGCTACAAGCCGCCCTATGGCCGCAATCCGGATGATACGCCCTTCAACCTCGACTTCTTCTGCCATACCGGCCCGATGGCCCGTACGGTGAAGGATGCGATCCTGCTGCAGAACGTCATGTGTGGCCCGGACCCCCAGGATATCGCCTCGCTGCGTCCGAAGCTGCGCCTGCCGCTGGAATACAAGCCGATCAAGGGCTGGAAGATCGCCTTCTCGATGAATCTCGGCGTCTTCGAGGTTGACCCGGACGTGCAGAAGAACACGCTCGCCGCCCTCGATGTCTTCCGCTCGCTCGGCGCGACGGTGGAGGAGGTCGATCTTGGCTGGCCGCCGCATATCCTTGAAGCCGGCATGGGCTATCTCGAGCACCTCTTCGGCGGATATCTTTCGACGCTGCTAGAAGAGCACGGCGACAAGATGACGACCTATGCCCGTGATTTCGCGGAAAAGGGCCGGGTCTCGAAGTCCACCGACTTCGTCGGGAGCCTCGAAGTGATCGGCGAGATGTACCGCACGCTCGGCCCGATCCTCGATCGATACGACGTGCTCGTCTGCCCGACCAATGCGCTGCCCGCCGTGCCGGCGGATTTCGACCATACGACGGGAACGGTCGAGATCAACGGCAAGCTGGTCAATCCCTCGCTCGGTTGGGTCATGACGACGCCCTTCAACATGATGAGCCGCTGCCCCGTGCTGTCCGTGCCCTCGGGGCGCGCCGGCACCGGCGTGCCGACCGGCCTGCAGATCGTCGGCCGGACCTACCGGGATGCCGACGTCTTCCGGGCTGGCCTCGCTTTCGAGGAAGCGGCCGGCCCATGGTATGGCGATGCGGCGCATCGTCCGAGCCTGTAAGCGCCGTTGACCGCGAACGTCCGCCGTCCGATAAGGGCGGCGGACCATCCCTCAGTCGGGAACGATGCGTTGAAGACACCGAAAGCCGCGACACCGCCGGACGGGGAACCGGACGGCGCAACGCCGATGACCAAGACCGGCCGGCAGGACCGCCGGCACCTGCGCGGGCAGGCGAGCGCCCAGCGGATCATCGACACCACCATCCGCCTGATCGCCGAGGAGGGCATGGCGGGCGTCACCATGCAGCGGATCGCCGGCGAGATCGGCTCGTCCAACGCGCTGGTCGTCTTTCATTTCGGCTCGAAGGAAAAGCTCTTCCGCGCCGTGCTCGAATATCTCAACGACCAGTTCGCCCGGCTCTGGGAGGAAACCGTCGACAAGCCCGGCCTTTCGCCGGCCGAGCGCATCGTCGCCTCCATCGATTGCGCCCGGCATTTTCGCCGGCAGCATCCCGACTGGGTCTCGGTCTGGGTGCTCTTCGGCAGCGACCGGCAGACCATGCAGCTCGACAAGATGATCAGCCTGCCAAGCGACCGGGCCTATCTGGACCAGTCGCGCAGGATGCTGGCCGAGGTGGCGCGGGACGGCGGCTATCAGGGCGTGGATACGGATACGCTGGCCGAGGGGCTGAACTATCTGGTGCAGGGCGCCTGGTACTGGGACACCTTCAATCCCGACATGGCGGGCTCCGAGGCGCTGCACAAGACGGCGATGACGCTGCTGCGTCAGGCGTTTCCAAACAGTTTCTAGAAAAAAGGGCCCCGCACGAAGCGGGGCAGCGAGCGCCACGGTTGGCTCCCAATGACGCGGGGAAGCTCGCGGGTTGCGCGAGTGCCTTTCAAGTAAGGTCTTGCCCGGGCGCAGGGAAGGTCTGATTCGGCGATTCCGGTACGCTTGCTAAAATAAACTCGCCTGCTGCATTTCAGGTCACACCCGCGACGCGGTGAGAAGGGCCTCGAGTCCGGCAAGCTGGAAGCGCCAGAAATGCGCGACGGCCGTGCGAATGTCCTCGGCGGTTTCGTAGCGGATGAGGATTGCGGCCAGCGTGTCGAGCGTGCGGGTAAAGACCTGCTCCAGCACGAAGCGCAGATGCGGGTCGTCCTGCCGCCCGAGACGAAGCACCGCGCGGCCGGTCATTTCCGCGACCATTTCGCCGCGATGGGCCTCATAGGCCGTGCCGGCGGCCCGGCCCATCAGGATCGCCGCGATGTGGCGGTGCGTGACCCAGAAGGCGAGGAGGTCGCCGGCCTCTCGCGAGCGCTGCGCATCCATTGCCTGCCAGTCGGTGCGGATCTCGAATTCGCCGAGACGGGCGCTCAGCAGACGGCGGTGCTCGGCCGCCCGTTCGGCGGGCAGCACGCGGTCGAACAGGTCCGTCTTGTCCTTCACATATTTGTAGACGTTGCTGGCGCTCGTGCCGGCGCGCTCGGCAATGTCGGCGATGCGCGCGGCCTCGAAGCCGCGTTCGGCAAAAATGGCACCCGCGGCGTCGAGGATGCGCAGGCGAAGGTCGTCCTTCAGGATTTGCGGCATGCGAGGTCCCGTGAAAGCGCAAGAAGGCGCGGCGCCCAGGGTGCCGCCTTTTCCAGCTGGAAGGCAAGCCGGAACAACAGCGCATCCTCGCCGTCGCGCGCTGCGAAGTGGCTGCCGGCCGGCAATCCCTCGTCGCTCCAGAAAAGCGGCACGGACATGGCGGGCCAGCCGGCGAGCGAGGCTGCGGCGGTGAAGCCGGCGCTGCGCTCGAAATGCGCGCGTAGCCGCTCCGGTGGGCAATCGGGCGCTACGGTGCCGAGCGGGAAGGCGGTGAACGGGATGGTCGGCGACAGCAGGATATCCACGCCGTCGAAGGCGCGTTCCGCCGCTTCGCCGGCCGCCGACAACTCTGCCGCGGCCTCCGTCAAGCGGGAGGGCGCCAGTCCGCGGGCATGGCCGATGAGCATGATCGTGTAGGGCTCGAGGCAGGCGGCCATGGCCTCGGGTGGAAGACCGGGCGCCAGGAAATCCAGCATGCCGGCGGTCGTCATGGCCATGATGTCGAAAACGGCGCGGCTTGCCGTCCGCCCATCGAAGCGCGGGCCTTCGACCGGCGTGACGTCATGGCCGAGGGCACGGCAGAGCGTGACGGTGTGCTCCAGCGCCGCCACGGCGGCTGTATCCGGTGCATTGCCGAAGGCGTCGCGGTGATAGTGCCCGATCCGAAGCCGGTGCGGCGGATTTTCGGCAAGCGTCACGGCTTCCGGCAGGCCGGGGGCGATGTCGTCGGCTTCCGTCACGCGCAGCCAGGTGGCGCTGTCGCGCACCGAGCGGCTGAGGCAATGTTCGCTGAGGATTGCGGCGAGCGGCATCTCCTTCGGCAGGCCGGCAAAACGCGTGCGCCAACGGCTCGGCTTGAAGCCGAAGACGCCGCAGAGCGACGCCGGCCCGCGGATCGACCCGCCGCCATCCGAGGCATGCGCGAGCGGCACCATGCCGGAGGCGACGGCGGCAGCCGCGCCGCCGGACGAACCGCCGGTCGAGCGGGAGAGATCCCAGGGATTGCGCGTTGCGCCCGTCGCAAGGGGCTCCGTCGTGCCGATCAGGCCGAATTCCGAGGTGGCGGTCTTGCCGAGGATCAGGAGGCCGGCTGCGTCGAGCGCGTCGGTATAGGGCGAGCCGGCGGGTGCGACCTGTCCGGCCATGAGCCGGGAGCCGAGGCCGATCGGTTGACCGGGATAGGCGAGCAGATCCTTGAGCAGGGTGGGAACGCCGGCAAGGGCGCCGTCTGCCGCGAGGGCCTGGGCGCGCTGGCGTGCGGCGTCGAAGGCGATGGAACTCAGGGCGTTGAGCAGCGGGTTCAACTGCTCGATGCGGGCGATGGCCGCATCGAGCAGGTCTTCCGGCGTCAGTTGCCCTGCGCGCACCGCTTCGGCCTGTGCGGTGGCGTCGAATTCGACAAGGGGAAGGGCGTCGATCGGGTCGGCTTGGGCGTGCAGCGGCATGGCGGACCCCAAAAGAGAATTATCTATTCTCTTTTGGGTAACACGAAAGCAGGATCGTGTCGACCCGGTGCCTCCAGGCACAGCGATGCGTCGGCCGCGAGGCCGGGAAAGGCGAAGGAGAGGATTGCCACAGCCTTGACCGGCCGGGATCAGGCGTCCTGATCGACGGTAAGGCGATAGCCGACGCCGGGCTCCGTGCGCACGATGGTGGGGTGGGTCGGGTCGCGCTCGATCTTCTGGCGGAGCTGGCCGATGAAGACGCGCAGATAGTGCAGATCCTCGCCGTGGGCCGGTCCCCACACGGCGGTGAGCAGCGCCTTGTGCGTGACGACGCGCCCGGCATGGCGGGAAAGAAGGATGAGGAGATCGTATTCCTTCGGCGTCAGCCGGATGGCCTCGCCGTCGCGCGAGACGATCCGGTGCACCGTGTCGATGACGAGCCCGTCGGTCGAAAGGTTCGCCGGTGCGGCGGCGGCGCGCTCGCGGTGGCGCAATGCGGTGCGGATGCGGGCCGTCAACTCGCCGATGCCGAAGGGCTTTTCGATATAGTCGTCGGCGCCGAGGTCGAGCGCGGCGATCTTCTCGCTCTCGCGTTCGCGGGCGGAAAGAATGATGATCGGGATGGTCGTCCAGCCCCGCAGGCTCGTCACGACCTCCTTGCCGTCCATATCCGGCAGGCCGAGATCGAGGATGACGAGGTCGGGCGCAAGCGTCGCCACCGCCTTCAGCGCCTCCGCGCCGTTCGCAGCTTCCACCACATCGTAGCCCGCGGCCTTGAGGGCGGGCTTGAGGAACCGCTGGATCTGCGGTTCGTCGTCCACCACAAGGATGCGCTCGCTCGTCATTTCGCCCTGTCAGCCTTCTTCTCGTCAGCCTTCTTTTCGCCGGCCGGCAAGCGGATGACGATGCGCGTTCCCTTCTTCTTCACGGCCGGGCTTTCCGCATGGATCGTGCCGCCCATCGCCTCGACGAAGCCGCGGGAGATGGACAGGCCAAGGCCGGTTCCGGGCGCGCGCCCGTCCGGCTTGCCGCGGCGATAGAATTTTTCGAAGACGCGGTCGAGCTCGGCGGGCGGGATGCCCTTGCCGAGGTCCGTGACGGAGATCAGCACATCCTGGCCGTCGCGCCGGGCATAGACGTTGACCGGCTCTTCGCCGCCGAATTTCACGGCATTGTCGAGGAGGTTGAACAGCACCTGGCCGAGCAGGACGCTGTCGCCCTCGACGAGCGGAAGATCCGGGGCGATGCCGGTCTCGATGGTCTTGCCGGGCAGGTGCTTTCGCGCCCGCTCGATGGCGGACTGCACCACGTCGGCGACATCCAGCCAGTCGCTCTTCGGTTTCAGCGTGCCGGATTCGATGCGTGTCATGTCGAGGAGGTTGGAAACGAAGCGGCTCATGCGGCTGCCCTCCTCCTCGATGGACTGGAGCAGGTCGTCGCGGCTCTCGACGGTCATCTTGTCGCCGAGCTGGCGCAGGCTCGTGACGGCGCCCATGATGGTGGCGAGCGGGGTGCGCAGGTCGTGCGAGATGGAGGAAAGCAGCGCCTCGCGATAGCGTTCGCCCTCCAGCTTTGCCGCCTGCTCGACGCTCTCCTCCGAAAGCCGCGCGCGGTCGAGCGCGATGGCGGTCTGGTCGAGGATGGCCGAAAGGGCGCGTTCGGCGTTGATGTCGAGGCTTTCTTCCGCCTGCTGGATGCCGCAGACGCCGACGAGGCCATGCGGGCCCATCAGCGGGCGGAACTCGAAGCGGCTGTTGGGCAGCGTGCCCGTGCCGGCGCCCGCCGTTTCCTGCTTGTCGCGCGTCCAGCGCGCGGCGGTGAAGTCGGTGACGTCGAGTTCCGTGTCCGGCGGCCAGACCGCGGCGACCTTGAGATCGGCCTTGTCCGGCAGGAGAAGCACGATGTTGCGCTTGAGGCTTGCCTGCAGATGCGACACCGCCAGCCAGATCGCATCGTCCGCCTTGGCGGCCGTCGAGAGCTTGCGCGAGAAATCGTAGAGCGACTGCAGGGCGGTGGCGCGCACCCGCGCCACTTCCGCCTGCTCCTTGATGCGCGAGGCGAAGCCGCCCGCGATGATCGCCACCGACAGGAAGACGACCAGCGCGAAGACTTCGTGCGGCGCGGTGATCGTGAAGGTGTGCAGCGGATCGATGAAGAGGAAATTGTAGGCGAGCGCCGACAGGACCGCGGCGATGAAGGCCGAGGCATAGCCGCCCAGCACCGCCGCGCCGAGCACCGCCAGCAGGAAGAGCAGGGAGATGTTCGGCAGTTCGGCAAAGAGATGGACCAGCTTGCCGACGACCGCCGTCGCGGCCGTCAACCCGCCGGCGATCAGCGCGGACTGGCGGAAGGACGCGATGGTCATGCGCGGCAGCGGCGCGGGGGCGGCCGGCTTCTCGCTCTTTTCCGGCGTGACGAAATAGACGCCGAGCCCGGCCGCGTGGCGCGAGAGGGCATCCGGCAGCGACGGGGTGAAGAACCGCGTCCAGCCACGATTGCGTCGCGCGCCGATGACGATCTGCGTGGCGTGCTCGCGGCGGGCGAGCTTCAGGATTTCCTCGACGAAGTCGTTGCCGACCACACGGCGGGTCTCCGCGCCGAGTTGCTCGGCGAGGCGGAACAGCGCTTCCATGCGCTGCAGGCGCTCCGTCGTTTCCGTTTCGCGGTCGGCCCGTTCGATGGAGACGACGATCCACGGCGCGTTGAGGCCCGAGGCAAGGCGGCTTGCCACGCGCACGACCTTCTCCGACAGAGCATCCGGTCCGACGCAGACGATCAGCCGTTCGCCCGTCGCCCAGGGGCCTTCGATGGCGTTCTGCTTGAGGTAGTCGACCATCTGGTCGTCCACCCGGTCGGCCGTGCGGCGAAGGGCAAGTTCGCGCAGCGCCGTCAGATTGCCGAGGCGGAAGAAGCGGTCGACGGCGCGGCTGGCGCTTTCGGGCAGGTAGACCTTGCCCTCCTTGAGGCGCTCGATCAGCTCCGTCGGCGGCAGGTCGACCAGCACGATCTCGTCGGCCTTCTTGAGCACGACATCCGGCACGCGCTCGCGCACGGTGACGCCGGTGATCTGCGCCACGAGGTCGGCAAGGCTTTCGAGATGCTGGATGTTGAGGGCGGTCCAGACATCGATGCCGGCGGCGATCAGTTCCTCGATATCCTGGTGACGCTTCGGATGCCGGCTTCCCTCCGGATTGGAATGGGCAAGCTCGTCGACCAGCACGATGCGCGGCCGGCGGGCGAGCGCGCCATCGAGGTCGAATTCCTCCAGCGTCTTGCCACGATGGCTGATCTGCGTGCGTGGCAGGACCTCGAGCCCGTTCAGCAAGGCGGCGGTCTCGCCGCGCCCATGGGTTTCCACGAGGCCGACGACGACGTCGACACCTTCGGCCTTCAGTCGGCCGGCACGCGTCAGCATGGCATAGGTCTTGCCGACGCCGGGGGCGGCCCCCAGGAAAACGGTCAACTTGCCCCGGCGGTCTTTCTCCGCCAGGGCAAGCAATGCGTCGGGATCGGGTCGGCGATTGGCCTCGCGGTTTTCCGCCATTCTCACTCTCATGTTCCGTGCGCGTCGAGCGCCAGGTTCAGCTTTAGCACGTTCACCCGCGGCTCGCCGATGAATCCGAAAACACGGCCTTCTATACGGTTTTCGACCAGATTGGCGACCTCTGTTTCCGACAGTCCCCGCGCCTTTGCCACTCTGGCGACCTGCGCCCGGGCGAAAGCTGGGGATATGTGCGGATCGAGGCCGGAGCCGGAGGTCGTCACGGCATCGGCGGGAACCGGCGTCGCGATGCCCGTGGCCGTGAGACGGCCGATCTCGGCTTCAACGCGTTCCTTCAACCTGGCCGAGGTGGCGCCGAGGTTGGAGCCGGAAGAGGCGGCCGCGTTGTAGGCGTCAGGGCCGGTCGCGGAGGGGCGCGGCCAGAAATACCTGTCCGTACCGAAGGCCTGGCCGATCAGCTCGGAGCCGATGACCGCCCCGTTCCTTTCGATGCGCGAGCCATTGGCGGCGGCCGGCATGGCGACCTGCGCGATGCCGGTCACGGCAAGCGGATAGGCGAGCCCCAGAAGGGCGGTCAGGGCGACGACGAGGGTGAGGGCGGGGCGAAGATGGTTCAGCATGATTACACCAGATGGAGGGCGCTGACGGCAAGGTCGATAGCCTTGATGCCTGCAAAGGGCAGGATCAGGCCGCCGAGGCCGTAGACGAGGAGATTGCGGCGCAGGAGCGCAGCCGCGCCGGCCGGGCGATAGCCGACGCCGCGCAGCGCCAGCGGAATGAGCGCGACGATGATCAACGCATTGAAGATGACCGCCGAGAGAATGGCCGACTGCGGCGAGGCCAGGTTCATGATGTTGAGCGCGTCGAGTGCCGGATAGGTCGCGACGAACAGCGCCGGGATGATCGCGAAATACTTCGCGACGTCGTTGGCGATGGAGAAGGTCGTCAGCGAGCCGCGCGTCATGAGAAGCTGCTTGCCGATTTCGACGATCTCGATGAGCTTGGTGGGGCTGGAATCGAGGTCCACCATGTTGGCCGCCTCGCGGGCCGCCTGGGTGCCGGTCTGCATGGCGACGCCGACATCGGCCTGCGCCAGGGCCGGGGCGTCGTTGGTGCCGTCGCCGCACATGGCGATGAGGCGGCCGCCCTGCTGCTCGCGGCGAATATAGGCGAGCTTGTCCTCCGGCGTCGCCTGGGCGAGGAAGTCGTCCACGCCGGCTTCCGAGGCGATGGCCGCGGCGGTGACCGGGTTGTCGCCCGTCACCATGACGGTGCGGATGCCCATGGCGCGCAGCGCCGCGAAGCGCTCCTTGATGCCCGGCTTCACCACGTCCTTGAGATGGATGACGCCGAGCAGGCGCGTGCCGTCGGCCACGGCGAGCGGGGTGCCGCCGCTGCGGGCGATCGTCTCGACGGCGCGGCGGAATTCGGCGGGCGCTTCGCCTTCCGCAACACCGGCGAAGCGCAGCACGGCATCGACCGCGCCCTTGCGCAACCGGCGGCCGGCGGCATCGACGCCGGAAAGGCGGGTCTCGGCGGTGAATTCGATCACGGCGTCGAAGCGGGCCTCCGGCATGGCGATGCCGAACTCGCCGGCGGCGAGCGCCACGATGGAGCGACCCTCCGGCGTTTCGTCGGAAAGGCTTGCGACAAGAGCAGCCTGCGCAAGCTCGGCCTGCGAGACGCCGGGGGCGGGCAGGAAGTCGCTGGCCATGCGGTTGCCGAAGGTGATGGTGCCGGTCTTGTCGAGCAGCAGCGTGTCGACGTCGCCGGCCGCTTCCACCGCCCGGCCCGAGGTGGCGATGACGTTGAAGCGCACGAGGCGGTCCATGCCGGCGATGCCGATGGCCGAGAGCAGACCGCCGATGGTCGTCGGGATGAGCGTGACGAACAGGGCGGCGAGCACCGTGACGGTCAGCACCGTGCCGGAATAGCCGGCAAGCCCCCAGATGGCGACGCAGACGAAGAGGAAGATCAGGGTCAGGCCCGACAGCAGGATCGACAGCGCGATTTCGTTCGGTGTCTTCTGGCGCTGTGCGCCTTCGATGAGCGCGATCATGCGGTCGACGAAGGACGAGCCGGGGGCGACGGTGATCTTCACCTTGATCTCGTCCGACAGCACCTGCGTGCCGCCGGTGACGGCCGAGCGGTCGCCGCCGGATTCGCGGATGACCGGAGCGGATTCGCCGGTGATGGCGCTCTCGTTGACCGAGGCGACGCCTTCGACGACCTCGCCATCGCCGGGGATCAGCTCTCCGGCTGCAACGACCACGACGTCACCGACGGCAAGGCTGGTCGCGGGGATCGTTTCCGTCATGCCGCCGGCGGTAAACCGGCGGGCGACGAGTTCGGATTTCGTGCGCTTCAGGCTGTCGGCCTGCGCCCGGCCGCGCCCTTCGGCGACGGCTTCGGCGAAGGTGGCGAAAAGCACGGTGAACCAGAGCCAGGCGGCGATCTGGCAGGAGAAGCCGGTTTCCGGGGTGCCTGTGATAAGGTCGCGCAGGAAGAGTACGGTGACGACGGCCGCGACGGCTTCGGTGACGAAGATCACGGGATTGCGCACCAGCTTGCGCGGGTCGAGCTTGACGACGGCGTCGCGCGCGGCCGGCAGCAGGATGGCGGGGTCGAGGAGGCTTGGAGCGTGATGGTCCTTGGACATGGCTCTTTCCTTGAAACGTGTGGCCTGGAACGTCTGGCCTAGAATGTCTGGCCGGCGAGCATCGCGAGGTGCTCGACGATGGGGCCGAGGGCGAGCGCGGGGAAGAATTGCAGGCCGCCGAGAATGAGGATGATGCCGATCAGCAGGCCGACGAAGAGCGGCCCGTCGGTCGGGAAGGTGCCTGACGACGGCGGGACCTTGACCTTGGCGGCCAGCGAGCCGGCGATCGCCATGACCGGCACGACATAGGCGAAACGGCCGAGCAGCATGGCGATGCCGAGCGTCGTGTTGTACCAAAGGGTGTTGCCCGTCAGCCCGCCGAAGGCCGAGCCGTTGTTGCCGGCCGTCGAGGTATAGGCATAGAGGATTTCCGACAGCCCGTGCGGACCGGCGGTGCCGATGCTGGCGACCGCGACGGGCAGCATGGCCGAGACCGCCGTGAAGCCGAGGATGGCGAGCGGCAGGACGAGCACGGCGAGCATGGCATATTTCATCTCGCGGCCCTCGATCTTCTTGCCGAGGAATTCCGGCGTGCGGCCGACCATGAGGCCGGAGACGAAGACGGAGAGCAGCGCGAAGACCAGCATGCCGTAGAGACCGGAGCCGACGCCGCCCGGCAGCACTTCGCCAAGCTGCATCAGGAACATCGGCACGAGGCCGCCGAGCCCGGTGAAGGAGCCGTGCATGCCGTTGACGCCGCCGTCGGAAAGACCCGTCGTCACGGCGGCGTACAGGGCCGTCATGGCCTGGCCGAAGCGGACTTCCTTGCCTTCCATGTTGCCGGCCGCGCCGTCGACGCCAAGCGCCGTCAGGATCGGGTTGCCGGTCGCTTCCGCCCAGTAGACGACGGCGACGCCCGCGATCAGCAGGATCGCCATGGCGCTGATGATCGCCCAGCCCTGGCGGCGGTTACCGACCAGTTCGCCGAAGGTGTAGACCAGCGCCGCCGAGATCGACAGCATGGCGAAGATGTTGAGATAGTTGGAGAAGGTCGTCGGATTCTCGAAGGGGTGGGCGGCATTGACGTTGAAGAAGCCGCCGCCATTGGTGCCGAGCTGCTTGATCGCCTCCTGGCTGGCGACCGGGCCGAGCGAGATCGTCTGGCTGGCGCCTTCGAGCGTGGTGGCGGTGACCGAGGCATCGAGCGTCTGCGGCAGGCCCATGGCGACGAAGACGAGCGCCACGACGAAGGCCATCGGCAAGAGCACGTAGAGCGTCGCTCGCGTCATGTCGACCCAGAAGTTGCCGAGGGTGGAGACCTTGGAGCGGACGAACGCCCGCGTCAGCGCCACGGCGAGCGCCATGCCCGTGGCGGCCGACAGGAAGTTCTGCACCGTCAGGCCCGCCATCTGGCTGAAGTGACTGAGCGTGGTCTCGCCGCCGTAGTTCTGCCAGTTGGTGTTGGTGACGAAGGAGACCGCCGTGTTGAAGGCAAGGTCCGGCGTCATGCCGGCAAAGCCCTGCGGATTGAGCGGCAGATAGGCCTGCAGGCGCAGGATCGCATAGAGCGCGATGAAGCCGGCGAGCGAGAAGGCCAGCATGGAAAGGGTATAGGCGAGCCAACCCTGCTCCTTGTTCGGGGTGATGCCCGAAATGCGGTAGAGGTCGGTTTCCAGACGCCCCAGAACCGGCGAGAGCGGCGTGCGCTCCCCGGCGAAGACGCGGGCCATGTAGAGCCCCAGCGGTCTGATGGTGATCAGAACCGCGAGGAAGAAGAGGGCGATTTGCAGCCACCCGATCATGGTCATGAAAATTCTCCTGGAAGCTCAGAAGCGTTCGGGTCGCAAAAGCGTGACCACGAGATAGGCGCCGAGGGCGAGCGCGACGAAAAGGCCGAAAAGAGGTTCGAGCATTGGCCGCTCCTCAAAGCCGGTCGAGCGCGCCGGCATAGGCGGCGAAGACGATGAACGCGCCGCAGCCGAGCGCAAGAAAGATGACATCGGACATGTCCGTTCTCCTGTTGTGCGGGAAAAGACTAGGCCCTGTCGGCGTCAGGTTTCGATTGGGAAGGCGTCGGCGCGGCATAAGGAAAAGATAAAGGGGATGGCCTCTTCGCCGTGGTGGGAGGCCCGAGCTGTCATGGCTTTGGCGACTGAAAAGCCCTGCGGGGATTGATGGCTTTCATCTTGTATACTAGTCGACTATCTGCTAGCACTGATGTCACATCAAGCATTCGACAGGGGGATGAAATGCGTCAGACGTGGCGGTGGTTTGGTCCGAAGGACCTCGTCTCGATCGACGACATGCGGCAGGCGGGTGTGGAGGGCGTGGTCTCCGCGCTGCATCACGTGCCGACCGGCGCGGTCTGGTCTGCCGCGGAGATCGCCGAGCGCCAGCGTGTCATCGGGCGCATGGCGGACGGCGCGCCATCCGGACTTGCCTGGGAGGTGGTGGAAAGCCTGCCCGTGTCGGAAGACATCAAGAAGCAGAAGGGCGACTGGAAAGCCCATATAGCGGCCTGGAAGGAGAGCATGACGAACCTCTCCCGGGCGGGCATCGAGGTCATCTGCTACAATTTCATGCCGGTTCTCGACTGGACGCGCACGGACCTTGCCTACCGCCTGCCCTCCGGGGCCACCTGCATGCGGTTCGATGTCGTCGATTTTGCCGCCTTCGATATCCATATCCTGGCCCGGCCCGGTGCTGCGGAAAGCTTCCCGGCCGCCGTCGTCGAAGAGGCCGCCCGCCGCTATGCGGCGATGGACGACGAGCGCCGCCGCCAGCTTGCCGGCAATGTCGTCTTCGGCCTGCCGGGCGCGGCGGAATCCTTCACGCTGGAGGATGTGCGCGCGCACCTTGCGGAATATGCCGCCCTCAGCGCGGAGCGCCTTCGCACCCATCTCGTCGACTTTCTCGCCGAAGTCGCGCCGCTGGCGCAGGATCTCGGCATGCGGCTCTGCTGCCATCCGGACGATCCGCCGTTCCCGCTGCTCGGCCTGCCGCGCATCATGTCGACCGAGGCGGATTATCGCCGGGTCATGGAAGCGGTCGACCTTTCCGCCAATGGCATCACGCTTTGCACCGGCTCGCTCGGCGCCCGGCACGACAACGACCTGCCGGGCATGATGAAGCGTCTGGGCAGCCGCGTGCATTTCCTGCATCTTCGCAACGTCCTCCTCGAAACGCCGCATTTCGGCGGCTCCTTCCACGAGGCCGGGCATCTCGAAGGCGGAACGGACATGGTGGCGATGATCGATGCGATCCTGACGGAAGAACGCGCCCGCAAGGCCGCCGGCCGCACCGACTGGCAAATTCCGATGCGCCCCGACCACGGGCAGGATATCCTCGACGACCTGAAGCGGAAGGCGCAGCCCGGTTATCCGGCCATCGGCCGCCTGAAGGGGCTTGCCGAGCTGCGCGGCATCATGACCGCGCTCGACCACCCGCTCGTGCAGGGTGCCGGCGCGTGAGGCTTTCCGCGGCGACAAAACCACGGCCGGACCATCCGGCGCTCTGGCCCGGCTACCAGCCCGAAGGGGCCGGCAACGGCATCGTGCATCTTGGCCTCGGCGCCTTCGCGCGCGCCCATATCGCTGCCTATACGGATGGCGCGATGGAAGCGGAGGGCGGCGACTGGCGCATCACGGGTGTCTCGCTACGCGGCGAAGACGTCGCCCATGCGCTGAACCCGCAGGACGGCCGCTATACCCTGATCGAACGGGGCGAGACGCCGCAGGCGCGGGTCATCGGCTCGATCTCTGCGGTCGTCGCCGGCGCGACCCTTGGCGAACGCGTGCTTTCTGCGCTGGTGCAACCGGCTTGCCGGATCGTCAGCATCACCGTCACGGAAAAGGGCTATGGCCTTCTGCGCAGCGGCGGCTGCGATCCCGCCCATCCGGCGGTCGCCGCCGACCTGCAAAATCCGGCCGCGCCGCGCGGCGTGCTGGGGCTGATCAGCCGGGGCCTTGCCCTGCGCTTCGCCGAGGGGCTGGCGCCGTTCGTCGTGCTATCTTGCGACAACCTGCCGGAAAACGGCCCGCTCGTGCGGGCGGCTGTCATCGACTTCGCCCGCCGTGCGCATGGCGCCGCCCTTGCCGACCGGATTTCAGCCGAGGTTGCCTTCCCCTCCACCATGGTGGATCGCATCACGCCGGCCGCGACGGCAAGGACGCGGGCTGATGCCGCAGCCTTGACGGGCTATGACGACGAGGCGGCCATCGAGACGGAGCCGTTCAGCCAATGGGTGATCGAGGACCGTTTTCCTTCGGGCCGCCCGGCCTGGGAGGCGGCCGGCGCGCTCTTCGTGCCTGACGTAGCGCCCTACGAGAAGATGAAGCTGCGCATGTTGAACGGCAGCCATTCGATGCTGGCCTATGCCGGTTTTCTCAGCGGCAGGACCTATGTCTGCGATGTCATGAAGGATGCGGCGCTCGGCGGGCTCGTGCGCCGGCACATGGCGGCCGCGGCATCGTCCTTGCCGTCCATCGCGATGGACCTTGCGGCCTATGCGTCCTCTCTGTGCGACCGTTTCTCCAATCCGGCTATCGCCCATGAAACGCGGCAGATCGCCATGGACGGAACGCAGAAACTGCCGCAACGCATCTTCGCGCCTGCGCTCGAAGTGCTGGAACGGGACGAATATCTCGCGCCCTTCGCCTTCGCGACGGCGGCCTGGATGCGCTATGCCCTCGGCCGGAACGATCAAGGGCAGACCTATCCCCTGAACGATCCCCGCGAGGCGGAAATCCGGGCCATCCTGACGGGCGTGGATGTGGAGAACCCGGTGGCCGTGTTTGCCGCGCTGGCCGCCCTGCCGGATTTCCTCCCCGAGACGCTGGCCAGGGGAAAGTTTGCCGACGCGGCGATCCTGCGGCTGGAGCGCATGCTGACGCTGGGCATGGAAAAGGCGATTCTCGCCGAGGCGCAATGACGCCCCGGCCTCTCACATGTCGTTGACGATGAGATCCGGATAGCGGGCGGAAAGCTGTTCCGTCACCTTCAGCACTTCCGAAAGGTGGTCGCGCACGGCCTGTTCCGCGGCCTCCGGATCGCGGTCACGCACGGTGGCGATCATCTTCCGGTGCTGCTCGATGAGAATGGCGACGGGCGTGACATTCGGCAGACTGAGGAAGCGCACCCGGTCGAACTGCGCCTTTTCCCGCTCGAGCACCGACCAGATATCCCCGACGACGATGCCGTTGGCGAAGGTCCGGTGGAAGGCGTCGTCGGCCTCGGTGAAGCGGACGGGGTCTTCGCGCGCCTCGTGCTGCTGCACGATGATGGCGTCGAGTTGGGTCAGCACATCCGCCGGCAGGCCGTCGATCGCCGCCTTGCGGAACACGGCGACCTCGATGGCCTCGCGCACGAAGCGCGCGCGGCGCACGGCGCGGAGCGAGATGGGGGTGATCAGCGTGCCGCGCTGCGGCCAGACTTCGACGAGGCCCTCGTCGACGAGCCGCAGCAGCGCCTCGCGAACCGGCGTGCGGCTGGTGTGAAACCGGCGCGCCAGCTCGTTTTCAGAGACCTTGGCGCCCGGCATCAGCTTGAGGGTGATGATCTCGTGGCGGATGACGCCGTGAATGTCGTCGACGCTCAACGGCATCGTTGACATGTCCGCGCTGCGGCCGGGCTGGCTTTGTGCCGGCATGCCGGTCATCCGTCCCAGCCGAGATGGCTGAGGAAGTCGCGGGTGCGCGTCGTCTGCGGCGCGTCGAAGATCTGCTCCGGCGGCCCCTGTTCGACGATCTGCCCGTTCGCGAAGACCACCACGTGGTCGGCCACCCGCCGGGCAAAGGTCATTTCGTGCGTCACCACCACCATCGTCATGCCGTCATCCGCCAGCCGTTTCATCACGTTCAGCACCTCGCCGATCGTTTCCGGATCGAGCGCCGAAGTCGGCTCATCAAAGAGCATGACTTCAGGTTCCATGGCAAGGGCGCGGGCGATGGCGACGCGCTGTTGCTGGCCGCCCGAAAGGTTGGCCGGATAATTGCCGGCCTTGTCGGAAAGGCCGACCTTGGCGAGCAGGGCTTCCGCGCGGGCACGGGCCTTTTCCTCGCTGAGACCGAGCACGGTCATCGGCCCCATCATGATGTTGCCGAGTGCCGTCTTGTGCGGGAAAAGCTCGAAGTTCTGGAACACCATGCCCATGCGCTGGCGGATGAGCCGCGTCTTGCGCGGATCCTTGGAGAGCGGCATGCCGTCGAAGTAGACCTCGCCCGACGTCATGGTCTCAAGACCGTTCGTGCAGCGCAGGAGGGTCGACTTGCCCGAGCCGGACGGCCCGATCAGGCACACGACCTGGCCCCGGCGTATCTCCAGATCGACCCCGGCGAGCGCGGTGAATTCGCCATATTGCTTGCGCACGTCGCGGTATTCGATCACGACATCGGGAAGCGCGGAACCCTGCGGGAGAGTGGCGGAGGTAGTCATTCTGTGACCCCGTATTTGCGGTGGATCCAATCCACGATCTTGGCCTGCGGATAGCCGAGCAGCCAGTAGATGGCCGCCATCGCGGTGAGCATTTCGATGACCCGGAAGGACTGCGAGCGGATCTGCAGCGCGGTATGCGCCAGATCTCCGACGGCGATCACCGAGACGAGCGAGGTGTCCTTGAAGAGCGTGACCCAGGTGGTGGCGAGGATCGGCAGCACGCGGCGCCAGGCCTGCGGCAGCACGATCTTGCGGAAGGCTTCGCCCTCGCTCATGCCGAGCGCCAGCCCCGCCTCCGTCTGACCCTTGCGGATCGAGCGGATGCCCGAACGGAAGGTTTCGGAATTGTAGGCTGTGTTGTTGAGCACGAGCGCGACAAGGCCGGTGAGGAACGGCGAGAAGCCGATGCCGGTCAGGATCGGCAGCACGTAGAAGGCCCAGTAGACGACGAGGATGATGGGAACGTTCCGCATCAGTTCGACATAGGCGGTGGCGACTGCCGCCACCGGCTTCAGCCGGGATTCGCGCGCGAGGGCGACGACGATCCCGAAGGGCACGGCGATCACCATGGTGAGGATGGTGAGCGCGATGGTGATGAGGGCGCCCTGCCAGAGAGCTCCCATGCTTTGCCAGATGATAGCCCAATCGAAGGTCATGACCGGCCCAGGAAGGAAATGCGGCGGTAGATCATGTCGACGCCTCTGGTGAGGGGGAAGATGACAAGGAAGTAGAGGACCATCACCGTGGTGAAGACCTCGACCGGTGCGTAGGTCTGGCCAGCGACGGCGTCGGCGCGGCGCATGAGCTCCGGCACGGCGATGACGGTGGCGATCGCCGTGTCCTTCACCGCGAGCGAAAGCAGCGAACCGAAGGCCGGCAGCATTCTGACGACGGCCTGCGGCAGGACGATCTTGTGAAGGATCTGCGCGCGGGTCATGCCCAGCGCCATGCCGGCGCGCACCTGGCCCGGGCGGACGGACTGGATGCCGGCGCGCACCACCTCGGCGACATAGGCCGCAAGATGAGCGGACAGCGACAGGAGCGCCGACCAGAAGGGCGGGAGGTTGAGGCCCGTCGCGATCGGCAGGGCGAAATAGACCCAGACGAGCACGACGAGCACCGGGATCGCCCGCATCGAGTCGATGTAGAAGACGATGACGGCGCTGAGCCAGCGCGGCCCATAGAGCCGCCCGAGCGCCAGAAGGGTGCCGCAGACCGTGCTGAGCACGGTCACGCCGGCGGCCAGCAGCAGGGTGACGCCGAGGCCGCCAAGAAGAAAGCGCCAGCTATCCAGCACGGCGGAGAGGTTCAGTTCCATGGTCTTCCTCCGGAAGGAACGCGGCCGGCAGGGTGCCGGCCGCAGCCCGTCGCCGCTTACATCTTGGCGACTTCGGCTTCCTCTTCAGCCTGCAGGTCGGGCAGCATCTTTTCCGCGACGGCGCGCAGCCATTCCAGATATTCCGGCTGGTTCTTGTCGATGGCGAGGCCGATCTCGTTCACGGCCTCGGTGCTGTCCTGGCAATTGTTCTCGCGCGGCAGCGCCTCGAGACCCTTCACCTTGCGGGCGAGCGCCATATAGGGAATGCGGTTGATCGGCGCGACATCGGCACGGCCGGCCATGATCTCTTCGACGGGAGCGGCCGTGCCGGCGCTCGTCACGCCGCGAAGCGTCGCCTTCGGGAAGCGTTCCTTGACCCAGTTCTCTTCGCCGCCGCCCGTGAAATAGGCGATGGTGATGTCGGGATTGTCGAAGTCGTCGACCGACTTGGCATTGGCGACCTTGGGGTTGGAGACCTTGCCGAAGACGCACAGCGAGGTGCGCGAATAGGTGACGAAGTCGACGACTTCCATGCGCTTCTTGGTCATCGACAACGGCGAGATCGTCATGTCGACCTGGTTGGCGGCCAGAACCGGCACCTTTGTTTCGTGCGAAACGGCGACCGGCACGAGCTTTACGCCCAGCTTTTCGGCATAGACATTGGCCAGCGTCCAGGCCGGGCCGCGCCAGGGTTCGCCTGCGCCCGTGGTGTCCTCGACGAGCCACGGCGGGTTCGCCAGCACGCCGACGCGCAATTCGCCCGCGGCCTTGATCGCGTCGATGCGCTGGCTGGTGCCGGCGGCGGGAACCTCCTGCGCGAAGGCTGCGGATGCCAGGAGCGCGAGGCCGGCGGCAGCACCGGCGACGAAACGAAGCTTGCTGAAATGAATCATATTCCTCTCCCTATGAGGCCTGTTGGGTTCCTCCCCAAGGCACATGATGTATTCTAGTATACAAGTTGGGGCGCGAAGGCAAGATGGGCCGCGAAGAATCCGGTGCGACCGGTTGGATTGATGGGATTCCGAGGGAAGTCGGCCTTGCCGCCGCGGCCGCCTCAGCCCATGGCCGGCTGGCCGAAGCGCTCGATCATCTTGCTGCGGATCTGGTCCCGGGCCGTGCGATACAGCGCCAGCGTCGCCTCGCGGCCTTCCGCCTGGCCGACCGGATCCATGATGGGCCAGTATTCGACCTCAAGATAGGCGTTGCGCGCAAGCGTCTCGGCCTGATGCTGGCTCGCCGGCGAGAGGGCGACCACGAGGTCGAAGCTGCCGAGATGGTCGCCAAGCGCGTGCATCTCCTCGAAGGAGCGCGAGCGGTGGCGGACGAGTTCGACGCCGATCTCGTCGCAGACGGCGACCGCGAAGCCGTCGATCTCCATGTCGTTCTTGACGCCGGCCGACTGCACATAGGCGGTGCGGCCGTAGATTTTCTTCATCAGTCCCTCGGCCATCGGGGAGCGCACCGAATTGTGATCGCAGCAGAAGAGAATGGACGTGGGGATCGATCTGGACATCAACGGCTCCGGTAGCGCCATGAAAAGCCGGCACGGTCGGATGCGGGAGGGCGGCTCTCCGCATGTGCACCTGCCGGGGCGGGCGGGAATTCTTCCGCAGTTGCCGCCTCGAGCGCAAGCCCTTTCTGGCGCGGTAGCTGTTGTGCCGGAGCCGCTATTGACCGGCGATGCGCTTGAGGACGTGATTCAGCGCCTGTGTCAGGGCGTCAGGGCCGCCCTTGTCGCTGAAATCACGGAGAACCTGCTCGTTGAGGCCGCCTCTGGTGGCGAAATCGCGGCTCAGCTCGATGAAGTCGACATTCTTGCCGGCGCGCTCGGCCGTCTCGGCAAGGCCCGCGAAGAGCGGCGCGAGATAGGCGCGGCCCTTTTCTTCCGGCAGGCCTTTTTCGGCAAGCCATGCGGTCGTGCGGTGCATGATGCCGAAATAGGTGGCCATCAGGGCGCTGGCTGCGGCAAGGAGGTCGTATTCGGCCTTGGTCTCGCATTCGACGGCATTGCCGAGGACCTCGAAGAGCGCGGCCGTGTTGGTATCCGGCGGATAGACGGCCGTGACGCCCTTGCGCCGCGCGACGAAGGGAAGCGGTATCGCCTGCGACAGGCGCACATCCGCGCCGATCCAGTCGAGTAGGGCAGGCCGGCCCGTCGCGGCGACGACGCTGATCACCGCCTGCCCATCGCGGAAGCGCAAAGGGCGGACGACCTCCTCGGCGATCTGCGGGCGGATCGCCAGCACGACCGTGTCGCAGCCGTCGACGATCGCCTGATTGTCGCTGGAAACGAGCACCTGAGGAAAATCGGCCGCGAGCGCCGCCGAAATCTCCGTGCTGCGCATGGACACCATGACATGGGGCACGGCGGCGGGCTTGGCGAGCAGGCCGCGCACCATGGCGTCGGTGATGGCGCCGGTTCCGATGAAGCCGATCTTCTGGGGCAGGGACATGGCTGTTCCGTAGCGGATGGAAAAGAGGGCAGCGGGATGCTGCGGCGGTTCCCGCGAGGAAACACCAGATTGCGCCGGCCTGCAACAGGACGGCTTGCCGGGCACGGCGCAGCCGCTATCCTGCGCGCGATCGGTTCGAAGGGAGAGACGGATGTCATTTTTTGAGGCGGAGCAGCCGGAGTTTGCCAGTTTCGTGCTGGGCAATGCCCCGCTCAAGAAATTGGCGGCCGGGTTCGACTGGGTCGAAGGCCCGGTCTGGTTCGGCGATCACGATTGCCTGCTGTTCTCCGACATTCCGAACAACCGCATCCTGCGCTGGAGCCCGACGACGGGCATCGGCACCTTCCGCGAACCGTCCAACTTCGCCAATGGCAATACGCGCGATCGGGAGGGGCGGCTGGTGACCTGCGAGCACGGCACGCGCCGTGTCACCCGCACCGAACATGACGGTTCCATCACCGTGCTTGCCGACAGCTATGACGGCAAGCGGCTGAATTCGCCGAACGATGTGGTCGTGACCGCGGACGGCGCCATCTGGTTCACCGATCCGCATTACGGCATCGGCTCGGACTACGAGGGCACGCGCAGTGCACAGGAACTTCCCTGCAACGTCTATCGCGTCGACCCGTATTCCGGCCATGTCCGGGCGGTGTTGACCGATTTCAACTGCCCGAACGGCCTTGCCTTCAGCCCGGACGAGCGACGTCTCTACGTCGCCGACACCGGCCGCATGTTCTCCGGCGATCCGCGTCATATCCGTGCCTTCGACGTTGCCGCCGACGGGGCGCTGAAGGGCGGCGACGTCTTTCACACCATTTCCCCCGGCTGCGCGGATGGCATGCGGGTGGATGAGGCCGGCAATCTCTGGTCCTCGGCCGGCGACGGGGTGCATTGCATCGCGCCGGACGGCCGCCGCCTCGGCAAGATCCTCGTGCCGGAAACGGTCTCCAACATCTGCTTCGGCGGCCGCCACCGCCATCGTCTCTTCATCACCGCCACCACGTCTCTCTACGCCGTCTCTCTCGCCATCCGCGGCGGCACGCGACCCTGACGCCATGGGCAGCAGGGGGCGGTCGAAGCTGCCCGGTCAGGGCCTGCCGACGTAAGCCACATGGTTAAGGGGAGCTTAGGAAAAGATTTACGGCGCTGTGGTTCATTGATCCGACGGTAGGGCATGCTGAGGCGCGGCTTCCGGCCTGCATGGAGATCGCGGTGAACTTCGTACCAGTCTTTTTCTTTTGGGTGCTGCTGCTCATCGGAATGGTCAGTCGCGGGCCGTTCATCTTCTATCTGCTCTTTGGCTCCATGGCGTTCGGCTCCTTCGCGGTCATTCCGCCGGAACTGACGTCGGGACTGAGCTTCACGCCGCCGCCGATCATCGCGCTCGCCATCATCGTCAAATATGGCGGCGGGACGAACGGCCTCTCACGCATGCTGGATATCTCCCTGCGCCCATCGCAATGTCTCCTGCTCTTCGTGTTCTGGATCGTGGCGGTGCTGGTCACATTGCTGATGCCGCGGCTGTTCGCAGGGCAGATCCTCATCATCCCCATGCGCCTCGAGGAGGCGAGTTTCGGTGATCCGCTCTACCCCACCCAGCAGAACATCTCGCAGCTCATGTATCTTACGATATCGATCGTGACGGTGTTTGCCTGCGCGCTGGCGTTCCGCTCGGCCGCCACGCGGCAGCATGTGCTTTCCGCCCTTTGCGTCGGCGGTGCGGTGACCGTGTTTACGGGGATACTCGATCTTGTCGGCATCGGCGCCTATCTCGATGTCTTTCGCACGGCGACCTATGCGTATCTGGTCGACGTCGAGCTCAGCAACGTCAAGCGCATCGTCGGCCTCATGCCGGAGGCGTCGTCCTTCGGATCGCTGGCCGTCGGTTTCCTGTCGGCGATCTATTTTTTCCGCCGCGCGATTTCCACCCCGTGGATTCGTCTCGTCGCCGCGCCTGTTCTCATCGTGCTGCTGACGCTGTTCGCGCTCCTGTCGACCTCGTCCTCCGCCTATGGCGGCCTCGGCATCTTCGGCTGCGTCGCGGCGGTCGAGTGGTTCTGGCGGCTTCTGACGGCGCCGAAGGGCAGCCGGGCCAGGGAAGGGCTTGCGAGCGAATATTGGGCGATCGTCAGCGGCCTGGTGGCCATCTACCTGCTGGCCCTCGTCAAGCCGTCGCTCTTCGATCCCCTTCTCGAACTGGTCGATACGATCGTCTTCCAGAAGACCTCGTCGGATTCCTTCATCGAGCGCAGCATGTGGACGGCGGTATCGCTGAACGCGCTGTTCGACAGCTGGGGGCTGGGCGTCGGCATGGGCTCGACCCGCGCCTCGAACGGCGTCGTCGCGGTGTTCAGCAATACCGGCATTGCCGGCGGGCTGCTCTATTACGGCTTCATGCTGCAGACCCTTCTGCGCAGGGCGCGGCCGGGAGACCATACGGGCGCCCTCATCCTCAACGCGGTGCGCTTCTATACGCCGCCGGTGGTGATCGTCGGCATTCTGGCGGGTACATCTGCCGACTTCGGCGTCATGAACGCCTGCATCTATGCCCTGGCGGCGGCGGTGGCCTGGCCGGGCACCAGCCCGATGCGGGCGGCCGCCAGTCCTGCGCCGGCCCGAAGCAAGCCGGCGACCGCGCCGGTCTCCGGCGGTGCGGCCCGCGGACAGCCTTCGAGGGCATGACGCCATCATCGAACTGGAATGAGGATCACGGATTTGCCGTGCGCTGGGTCTGGCTTTCGATGCTGATCCGGTCGCGACCCTGCATCTTGGCGGCGTAGAGGGCGAGGTCGGCGCGGCGATAGACGTCGGCCGGATCGTCGCCACGGGCGGCCCGGGCAAGGCCGGCGGAGAAGGTATAGTGGAAACCGGTCTGGTCGGGCAGGGGGCTGGACTGGCGCACCGCAAGCAGCATGCGCTGCACGATGCTTTCCGCCCCCTCCATGGGGGTGTTCGGCAGGATGAGCAGGAACTCCTCGCCGCCGACGCGGCCGAAAATATCCGTCTTGCGCACATGGCGCTGCAGCGTGATGGCGAAGTCCTTCAGGATGGCGTCGCCGACACCGTGGCCGAAGCGGTCGTTGATGTATTTGAAATTGTCGATGTCGAGGACGGCGAGACATCCGGCGTGCTGATCCGTCGCGCCCGCGCCGCAGACGAGTTCGGCGAGCTTGCCCATGACGTATCGGCGGCTGGGAAGACCGGTCAGCTCATCGGTCTGCGAGGCCTTGATCGCTAAGTCGCGGTCCTGCCGGAGCGCGCGTTCGTCGGTGCGGATGGAACTGATGTCGCTTGCCACGCAGAGCATCCAGCCGTCCGCCTGCATCGTCTCCGTCATCCAGAGCCAGCGGCCGTCGTGAAGGTCCGTCTCGAAGGCACGAAAACCGGTCTTGCCGCGCCGGGCCTGCGTCGAGCGCAGCCAGGTCTCGAAATCCGCGGTCTCGATGACGGTGCCGCGCCGGGCGTGATAGTTGCGTCGCATGAGATCGGACCAGAGCGGCTCTTCATCCCCGCCGATGAACCAGGCGGCGCGAAACGCTCCATTGGCGAAACGCAGGCGATCCTCCGGGTCGTAGACCGCAATCAGGTTGCCGGCATTTTCCATAAGCTGCGCCAGTTGCAGCATCGTTTCCGTGGCGGCCAAGGGCTTCATGTCCTCAGGTGATTCTCACGGAAACCTTAGGGAGCACTGATAAACAAAGCGTTAGACCGGTTGTGCCGGGAAGGAGAAGCTGTGTTGCGCGCGGCCGCGTTAATCGCGGCTGTTTGATCGAGCTCAAAGACCGCCTGACGTGAACGTTCCAAAGCTGCGGCAATGATTTGCCGGAACGTTCTGGAATGAAACTTCTTCGCCTCGTCCTTTTCCTCTGTGCCAGCCTGTGTTTTGCGGCTTCCGCCAGCGCGCGCTCGGTGCTGCAGGAATACCTGCCGGCCATGACCGCGTCGGATATCGTGCCGGGGGCGGACGGTTTCGGGCCGGTGCGCGCGGATATCGCGGTGGCGCCGGTGCTGAAGGGCGGGGAGACGGTGGCCTTCGCCTTCATGACCTCGGACTTCGTGGGAACGACCGGCTATTCCGGCAAGCCGATCCACACGGTCGTGGCCGTCGGGACGGATGGCAAGATCATCGGCGTGAAGCTGGTGAAACATTCGGAGCCCATCGTGCTCATCGGCATTCCCGAGGCGAAGGTGAAGGCTCTGGTGGCCGGCTATGCCGGGCTCGATCTCGTTGCCGAGGCCAAATCCGGCGGCACGGCGCATGAGGTGGACATCATCTCCGGTGCGACCGTGACGGTGATGGTGATCGACGATTCCATCGTCCGCTCGGGGCTGAAGGTCGCGCGTGCGCTCGGCCTTGGCGGACTGGCCCCGGAAGCGGAAAGCGCGGGTCCCCGTTTCGAGATCGACCCTGCCGCCGCCGCGCCGGCCGACTGGGTCGAGGCCGAAGGGGACGGAACCCTGCGCCGGCTGTCGCTGGACGTCGGACAGGTCAACGCCGCGTTCGCCGCGCATCCCGATGTCCGCGCCCGCGACCGTGCGATTGCCGAGGCGCCGCAGACCACGTTCATCGACATGCAGGCGGCGCTGGTATCCGTGCCCGCCATCGGCAAGGCGCTGCTCGGCCCGGCCGAAGAGGTCAACCTCAAGGGCTGGCTGAAGGAGGGCGAGAACGCCATCGCCGTGGTGGGGCGCGGCCTCTATTCCTTCAAGGGCTCGGGCTATGTGCGCGGCGGTATCTTCGACCGGATCGTGCTGATCCAGGACGACGTCTCCGTGCGCTTCCGTGACCGCGACCATCGTCGCCTCGGCGGCATCGCGCTCGCCGGCGCGCCGGAATTTTCCGAGATGGACCTGTTCCGCATTCCCGCCAATCTCGGTTTCGATCCGGCAAAGCCGTTCCGCATCCAGCTCCTGGCGCAGCGCGAGGTCGGGCCGATCGAAAAGGTCTTCCACACCTTCGATCTCGGCTACCAGCTGCCGCAGAAATATCTCCGGGCCATTGCCCCGCCCGCAAAGGACGTCGCCGTCGTCTCGCCGCAGGAAGAAGGCTCGGCGCAGGCCGATCTGTGGAAGCGCATCTGGCGCGACTCCAAGCTCAAGATCGCGGTGCTCGGTGCCATGCTGGTGGTGCTGACGGGCGTGTTCTTCTTCCAGACCTATGCGGTGCGGAATGCGAAGGGCTTCTACATCTTCCGCATCGCCTTCCTGACGGTGACGCTGGTCTTCCTCGGCTGGTATGCCAATGCGCAGCTTTCCGTCGTCAATCTGATGGCGCTGTTCGGCAGCCTCGTCGGCGGGTTCAGCTGGCAGGCCTTCCTGCTCGACCCGTTGACCTTCATTCTCTGGTTCGCCGTCGCCGCCGCGCTGCTGTTCTGGGGACGGGGCGCCTATTGCGGCTGGCTCTGCCCCTTCGGTGCCCTGCAGGAACTGACCAACCAGATCGCGCGCAAGCTGCGCATTCCGCAATGGACCTTGCCCTGGGGTCTGCACGAGCGGCTCTGGCCGGTGAAATACATGATTTTCCTCGGTCTCTTCGGCGTGTCGCTGATGAGCGTCGAGCAGGCCGAACATCTGGCCGAGATCGAGCCGTTCAAGACCGCCATCATCCTGAAGTTCATCCGCGCCTGGCCCTTCGTCGCCTATGCCGTCGCGCTGCTCGTCGCCGGGCTTTTCGTCGAGCGGTTCTACTGCCGCTATCTCTGCCCGCTCGGTGCGGCGTTGGCGATCCCCGCGCGCATGCGCATGTTCGACTGGCTGAAGCGCTACCACGAATGCGGAAACCCCTGCCAGACCTGCGCCAACCAGTGTCCGGTACAGGCGATCCACAAGACGGGCGAGATCAACCCGAACGAGTGCATCAACTGCCTGCACTGCCAGGTGCTCTACCAGTCCGAAACCGTCTGCCCCGTGGTGATCAAGAAGATGAAGTCGCGCGCCAAGCTCGCGGCGAGCCCCGGGGGCGCACCGATCCACCAGCAACCCACAGCAAAAGCCTAGGCAAAGAGGAGCCGATCATGGAATCGAAGGAAAACAAGGGGCTGAGCCGCCGCGCGCTCTTCAGCGCCACCGCGGGCAGCGCGGTTCTCGCCGGCGCGATGGGGCCGGCGGCGCTGGGTCTCGGGGCCGCCGGCCTTGCCACCCCCGCCCGCGCCGCCGCCGGAGCCGACGGCTCCGTCGCCCCCGGCAAGCTCGACGACTATTACGGCTTCTGGTCTTCCGGCCAGAGCGGCGAGATGCGCATTCTCGGCATCCCCTCGATGCGCGAACTGATGCGCGTGCCGGTGTTCAACCGCTGCTCGGCCACGGGCTGGGGCCAGACGAATGAATCGATCCGCATCCACCAGCGCACGATGACGGAGAAGACAAAGAAGCAGCTCGCCGCCAACGGCAAGCATATCCACGACAATGGCGACCTGCACCACGTCCATATGTCCTTCACCGAGGGCAAGTATGACGGCCGCTATCTCTTCATGAACGACAAGGCCAATACGCGCGTCGCGCGCGTGCGCTGCGACGTGATGAAGCCCGACGCCATCCTGGAGATCCCGAACGCCAAGGGTATCCATGGCCTGCGTCCGCAGAAGTGGCCGCGCTCCAACTACGTCTTCTGCAACGGCGAGGACGAAGCGCCGCTGGTCAATGACGGCTCGACCATGAAGGACGTCTCGACCTATGTGAACGTCTTCACGGCCGTCGATGCCGACAAGTGGGAAGTCGCCTGGCAGGTCAAGGTCTCGGGCAATCTCGACAACTGCGATGCCGACTACGAGGGCAAGTGGGCGTTTTCGACTTGCTACAATTCCGAAATGGGCATGGTGCTGGAGGAGATGACGAAGTCCGAGATGGACCATGTCGTCGTCTTCAACATCGCCGAGATCGAGAAGGCCATCGCGGCGGGCAAGTACGAAGAGGTCAACGGCGTCAAGGTCGTGGACGGCCGCAAGGAGGCCAAGTCCCTCTTCACCCGCTACATCCCCATCGCCAACAACCCGCACGGCTGCAACATGGCGCCGGATAAGAAGCACCTTTGCGTCGCCGGCAAGCTCTCGCCGACCGTCACCGTGCTCGACGTCACCAAGTTCGACGCGATCTTCTATGACAATGCAGAGCCGCGCAGCGCCGTGGTGGCGGAGCCGGAACTCGGCCTCGGGCCGCTGCACACCGCCTTCGACGGCCGCGGTAATGCCTATACCTCGCTCTTCCTCGACAGCCAGGTGGTGAAGTGGAACATCGACGAGGCCATCCGCGCCTATGCCGGCGAGAAGATCAATCCGATCAAGGACAAGCTCGACGTGCAGTACCAGCCCGGCCACCTCAAGACGGTGATGGGCGAGACGCTGGATGCCTCCAACGACTGGCTGGTGTGCCTGTGCAAGTTCTCCAAGGACCGCTTCCTCAATGTCGGCCCGCTGAAGCCGGAGAACGACCAGCTCATCGACATCTCCGGCGACAAGATGGTGCTGGTGCATGACGGCCCGAACTTCGCCGAGCCGCATGACGCCATCGCCGTCGCGCCATCAATCCTGCCGAACATCAGGTCGGTCTGGGACCGCAAGGATCCGCTCTGGGCCGAAACGCGCAAGCAGGCCGAGGCCGACGGCGTCGATATCGACGAATGGACCGACGCCGTCATCCGCGACGGCAACAAGGTGCGCGTCTACATGACCTCAGTCGCGCCGAGCTTCAGCCAGACGGACTTCACGGTCAAGGAAGGCGACGAAGTCACTGTTATCGTCACCAATCTCGACGAGATCGACGACCTGACGCACGGCTTCACCATGGGCAACCATGGCGTTGCCATGGAGATCGGGCCGCAGCAGACGAGTTCCGTCACCTTCGTCGCGGCGAATGCGGGTGTCTACTGGTACTATTGCCAGTGGTTCTGCCATGCCCTGCACATGGAAATGCGCGGCCGCATGTTCGTGGAACCGAAGGGCGCCTGAGGAATGCGCCTGCCCGTCCTCCTGATCGGCCTCCTTCTCGCGTCGCCGCTTGCCGCGGCGGAGCGTGCGGTCGTGCCGGGCGCGGGCAGCCTCGAATCGGCCATCGCCGGGGCAGCACCCGGCGATGTGCTTGTCCTGAGCGACGGGGCCTATGCCGGCCCCGTCACCGTCGACCGGCCTCTCACCATCAGGGGGCCGCGCGGCGCCGTGATCGACGGGCAGGGGCACGGCAGCGTCATGACGATCGCAGCGCCCGACGTGACCCTTGCCGGCTTCACCGTCACCGGCTCGGGCCGGGTGAACCAGGACCTCGACGCCGGCGTAAAGATTCTGGAGGGGGCCGACCGCGCCCGCATCGAAAAGCTGCTCGTCACCGGCAACATGCATGGCATCGACGTGCATGGCGGCCGCAACGCTGCCGTCATCGGCAACGAGATCGTCGGCACCGACGGCCTGCGCATGAACGAGCGCGGCAACGGCATCTATGTCTGGAACAGCCCCGGCACGCTGCTGGAGAACAACCTCATCCGCTACGGCCGCGACGGCATCTTCTCCAATGCCAGCGCCGACAGCATCTATCGCGGCAACGTGATGCGCGACCTGCGTTTCGCCGTGCACTTCATGTACACGCGCAACACCGAGGTCTCCGGCAACATCTCCATCGGCAATCACCTCGGCTTCGCCATCATGTTCTCCAACAAGGCGAAGATCCTGAACAATCTCAGCCTCGGAGACCGCGAGCACGGGCTAATGCTGAACTATGCCAACAATGCCGACGTCACGGGCAATCTGGTGCGCGGGGGCACGCGGAAATGCCTCTTCATCTACAATGCCCACAAGAACCTCATCTGGGACAACCGTTTCGAGGGGTGCGGCATCGGCATCCATTTCACCGCCGGCTCGGAGAAGAACGTGCTTACCGGCAACGCCTTCATCGCCAACCGCGAGCAGGTGAAATATGTCGGCACCCGCAACATGGAATGGAGCCATGAAGGCAGGGGCAATTTCTGGTCCGACCATCCGGCCTTCGATCTCAACGGCGACGGCGTCGCCGACAGTTTCTACCGCCCCAACGACCTGATGGATCAGATCCTCTGGTCGCAGCCGGCCGCGAGCCTCCTCATCGGCTCGCCCGCCGTGCAGCTCGTGCGCTGGAGCCAGCGGGACTTTCCCGCAACGCTCCCCGGCGGCGTGCGCGACAGCGCGCCGCTGATGCGCCCTCTCACCATATCCGTCCCGCCCGACATCCTTGGCTACGAAGCCGAGGCCGCCGGCCGCTGGGCCGAGGGAAATGACGATGACACCGACCCTGACAATTTCGCGGCTCACTAAGCGCTTCGGCGACGTCGAGGCGCTGAAGGCCGTCTGCCTGACGCTGGAGGCGGGAAAGCGCGCGGCCCTGCTCGGCCATAACGGCGCGGGCAAGTCGACGCTGATGAAGATCGTGCTCGGTCTCATCCCTTTCGATGGCGGCGCGGTCTCGGTCTGCGGCGCGGCGCCGGGCTCGTCCGCGGCCCGGGCGCAGGTGGCCTATCTTCCCGAGAACGTCGCCTTCCATCCGGCCCTGACGGGAGAAGAGCAGCTTCGCCACTACCTTGCCCTGCGCGGCGAAAATCCCCGCGAGGCTCCGGCGCTTCTGGCCCGCGTCGGCCTTGCCCATGCCGGGCGGCGGCGGATCGGCACCTATTCCAAGGGCATGCGTCAGCGCGTCGGCCTTGCCCAGACGCTGATCGGCCGCCCGCGCCTGCTCGTGCTGGACGAACCGACCTCCGGTCTCGATCCGGTGTCGCGGCGCGATTTCTACGATCTGCTCGACGGTCTTTCCGCCGAGGGCACGGCGATCCTGCTCTCTTCCCACGTGCTCACCGAGGTGGAGGCCCGCACCGACAGCATCCTCATCCTGTCGGGCGGCGATCTCGTGGCGGAAGGCACGCTCGCCGATCTGCGCGCCCGCGCGGCGCTCCCCGTCGCCCTGCTGGTCCGCCCCGCACCCGGCCATGCGCCGTCGCTGTCGGCGGCCTTTCCCGAGGCGCTCCCCGGGCCGGACGGGCTCTTCCGCCTTTCCTGCGCGCAGGCGCAGAAGCTGCCATTGCTCGCCCGCCTGTCGGCGCTCGGGCATGCGGTCGCCGATCTCGACGTGATCCCGCCGAGCCTCGAGGACATCTACAGCCATTTCAGCCGGAGGGACGGGCAATGAGCCGCATCCTCGCCACGGCGCTCTGCGAATTCCGCATCGCCTTCCGCAATCGCTGGGTCTCGATCGCCACCGGCATGATGGTGCTGTTCGCCCTGGTCCTTGCCGCCGCCGGCGCGGCCCCGACGGGCGATGTCGGCGTCGACCGGCTCTCGATCACGGTCGCCTCGCTGACCTCGCTCGCCGTCTATCTGGTGCCGCTGCTGGCGCTGCTGATGAGCTTCGATGCCGTCGCGGGCGAGGTGGAGCGCGGCACGCTGCCGCTGCTGCTGACCTATCCCGTCTCGCGTCTCGAGATCCTGCTCGGCAAGCTTGCGGCCCAGCTTGCCATCCTCGCTCTCGCGGTCACGCTCGGCTATGGCGCGGCGGCGCTGGTGGCCGTCTGGTCCGATCCGGCGGCGATTGCTGGGCTCGGTGCGCTCTGGCGGCTGATCTGGTCCTCGGTGCTGCTGGGGGCGACCTTCCTCGGAGCGGGGTATGCCCTTTCCGCGCTGGCGCGACGTCCTTCCGGGGCGGCGGGCCTTGCCATCGCCCTCTGGCTGGTGGCGGTGGTGCTCTACGATCTCGCGCTCCTTGCGCTGATCGTTACCGATGGGGGCGGCGCCTTCACCACCCAGGCCCTGCCGGTGGCCTTGCTCGCCAATCCTGCCGACGCCTTCCGCGTCTTCAACCTCTCCGCCGCCGAGGCCGTCGCGGCCGCCGGCGGCATCGGCGGGGCTGCGGGCGCAATCCCGCTCTGGCAATCGGCTGCCTCGCTTCTTTTCTGGCCGCTCGTCGCCATTGCTCTTGCTGCCGGCGCTTTCCGGAAGGTGACGCCATGAGGAACCGCCTTCGTCCCGTTCTGTTCGTCGCAATGCTCACGCTGCTTGCCGCCTGCAAGGAAGAGGTGGCGCAAGACACGGCGCCGCAGGACATGACGCCGGAAACCCTCGGCCACTATTGCCAGATGAACCTTCTGGAACACCCCGGCCCCAAGGCGCAGGTCTTCCTCGAGGGCAATCCCGCGCCGCTGTTCTTCAGCCAGGTGCGCGATGCCATCGCCTATATGCGCGGCCCCGAGCAGGTCGCGCCGATCCTCGCCGTCTATGTCAATGACATGGGGCAGACGGGCGCCACCTGGGACAAGCCCGGCGACGGCAACTGGATTCCCGCCGATGCAGCCTTCTACGTCGTCGGCTCCGCCCGCGCGGGCGGTATGGGGGCGCCGGAAACCGTACCGTTCTCCAGCCGCGAGCGCGCCGAGGCCTTCACGCGGACCGAAGGCGGCCGTGTGCTGGCGCTCGCCGACGTGACGGATGACATGGTTCTGACGCCGGTGGATGCCGGCGCGGAACAAGGGGACGACACGGATTTCGATGGCCGCCTGCGCGCCCTTCCCAACAAAGCCGGAGGTTGACAATGTCCATAACCCGCCGCCGCCTGATCACCATATCCGCCGCTCTGGCCGTGCTGCCCGCCATGGCGCGTGCCACGACGGGGACCAGCCGCCAATGGACGGGACAGGCGCTCGGCGCACGCGCCTCGATCCGGCTCGATCATCCCGATGGCGAGGCCATCGCGGCCCGTGTCATGGCGGAGATCAACCGGTTGGAAGACATCCTGAGCCTCTATCGGCCGCAGAGCGCGCTGTCGCGACTGAACCGCGAGGGTCGTCTTGCCGCCCCGCCCTTCGAACTTCTGGACTGCCTGTCGCTCGCCGGCGCTGTGCATCATGCGAGTGCCGGGCGGTTCGACCCGACCATACAGCCGCTCTGGGCGCTCTGGGCCGAGGCCGCCGCCGGCGGTAGACGGCCCGATGCGGCGGCCATCGAAGCGGTGCGGCGGAAGGTCGGCTGGCGCGGGGTCGAGCTCGACGCCGCGGCGATCACGCTGCGGCCCGGCATGGCGCTGACGCTGAACGGGATCGGTCAAGGCTATGTCGCCGATCGGGTCGCCGCGCTGCTGGAGGCCGAGGGACTGACGGATATCCTCATCGATACCGGCGAACTGCGCGCCCTCGGCGGCAAACCGGGAGGCGGCGAATGGCCGGTGCGGCTGGAGACGGGCCAACGCCTCGCCCTGCGCCAGCGCGCGCTCGCCACTTCCGCGCTTCTTGGGACGACCTTCGACCGGACCGGAAAGGACGGCCATATCCTCGATCCGGCAACCGGAAGGCCCGGCCGGTCGAACTGGCGGGCGATCTCGATCTCGGCGCCCTCCGCCGCCATCGCCGACGCGCTGGCGACGGCTGCCTGCCTGATGCCGGAGAGGCAAGCGATCCTTGCCATGACGGAGCGCTTCGAGGGGGCCCGTCTCGAAGCCGGTACGGCTCCGGCGCCCTGAACAGGGAGCTCTACCAGGCGCCGAAACGGGCGGCATACTCGGACGGCGCTATGCCTTTCCGGCGCTGGAAGGCCCGGCGCATGCGCTCGGCATTGCCGAAGCCGAAGAGGACGGGCGCTTCGGCGATGGAGGCCTCCGCCCGCTCGATGGCGTCGCAGGCCGCGTCGACGCGCATGTCCTCGACGAACTGCGCCGGGCTTGCCCCCAGCACCTGCGTGAAGAGACGCGAGAAATTGCGTTCGCTCATGTGCGCCATGGCGGCGAGACGGGGGACGGAGAGGTCCGTCGCAAGGTTGGCGCGAATTTCCGTCACCAGAGCATCGAACCGGCCGCCCGCGGATTTCACCTGCTGGCGGAGTGCGGCGCTGAACTGGCGCTGCCCGCCGGTCCGCTTGACATAGAGCACCAGTGAGCGAGCAAGGCGCAGAGCCTCCGTTCGACCGAGATCCTGCTCGACCATGGCTAGCGCCATGTCGATGCCGGCGGTGACGCCGGCGGAGGTCCAGACGCCGCGATCCTCCTCGAAGATTGAATCCGCCCGCACATCGATTGCCGGAAACGCGTCCTGAAGCCGGGCGCAATCCTCCCAATGCGTCGTTGCCCGCCGGCCGGCGAGGTGTCCGCCGCGGGCGAGGATGAAGGCGCCGAGGCAGATCGAGCCGAGGCGCCGGCATCGTCCGGCCTGGTTCGCGATGAAATCCAGCAACCCGTCCGAATTCGCGGGCTCCAGCGCGCTCTGTCCGCCGGAAACGAGCAGCGTGTCCGGCGCTTCCGTCGCGCAACGCTCTGTCGGAAGGGTTTCGAGCGCAACGCCCGTGTCGGTGATGACAGGGCCGCCCTTTTCGGAAAGGAGCAGGATCGAATAGGCCGGCGCGCCGGATGGCAGGCGCGCATCGTTGAAGACCTGCAAAGGTCCCGTGACGTCGAGCAGCTTGGTTCGGTCGAACAGGATGAGGGCGATGGTTCGCATGACATCGGTCTTGGCATAAAACGAGGGCATATTGTCATTTATGCCATTCCGTTTGCATGGCAACAGGGGAGCATCCTCTAACCCGGAGCCGAGAATGCTGGACCTACGCCCGAACTGCGAACTGTGCGACCGCGACCTGCCGCCGGAAACGACGGAGGCGCGCATCTGCAGCTATGAATGCACCTATTGCGCAAGCTGCGTGGAAACGATCCTGGAAAACGTCTGCCCCACCTGCGGCGGCGGATTTGCGCCTCGCCCGATCCGCCCGAAGAAGGCCTGGCGTTCCGGAAAGCAACTCGGGCTCGGCTTCGATCCCGCAAGCGAGGTGCGTCGCCATTCGTCCTTTACCACGGAGGATATCCGGGCGCATGTCGCAAGGATCAGGCATCTTGCGCCCGAGGAGCGCTAGGACCGATCCCGCCATCATTCGGACGGGAAATAGACGGCCGGTTGCGGCGGCGGGATCTGCGTGTTGAGGGCAACGAGATAGGCGGTCATGGCGACCATGAGGACCGCGATGACGCCGAGGGGGAAACCGACGCTGAAGCCGGGGTCCTCCTGCTGGGAAAAGCGATGTTTTGACACGTTTCTCTCCATTGTGGCTGAAAGCGACGGGGTGGCGGCAGCCGGACCGGAAAGCCGGCCCTGCTGCCTCCGATGGGAAACGTCATGCCGTGATCACGTAGACGATCTTCAGGCTTGCCGGTTCGATGATCAGGATCCGGCCATCCGCCAGCAGGATGTACTTGTAGGCGCGATAGGCCGGCACGATCTCGATGATGCGCGGCGGCAGCGGGCGCAGCTCGACGGTCCGCGGCACGATGGTGCCGATGTTCACGTCGATATCGATATCGACCGGTTTGGCATCGCCCTCCACGATGACATTGTGGATCTCCGTACGCTGCTCGGTGGTGATGTCGATGCTCGCGGTCGTTTCGGTCGAAGGCGCGGATGCGGTGTTTTCATCCGTCTCGCCCGATGTCGAGGCACCGGCGGTCGACTGGCCGTCTGCCTGATCTTCGGTGTTCGACTGAGCGCTGCCCCTGGTTCCGCCATTCTCGTCCGTCTGGCCTGCGCCGCCTTCCGCCGTCGTCTGGTTCGACGTGTCGGTGGTCGTGCCCTCGGTCGACTGAGCGGCATCCTTGTTGGTGGTGTCGGTTGTGGGCGTCTGAGTGGTTTGGGTTCCCGTCTCGCCGGTTACGGAGCCGCTGCCCGACTGAGCGGTGCTTCCGCCGGCCGCGCCGCCGTCCGGGGTCTGCGCCGCGCCGGCATCGGTGTCCGCGCCGCCTTCGGTCTGGGCCGAACCCTCGCTTTGGCCCTGGCCCTGCGGAAGAAGCAGCGGGTCGGCCTGCTGGGCGAGGACAGGACCGGCAAGGGCCGTCGTGCCGCTGAGGAAGAGGGTGGCGAGGGTTCTTCTGATAGAGGTCTTCATGGGGGTTCTCCATTGTTGCATTTCGGTCGGGCGCTTGCGTTAGCCGGGGCTTCTGCAATGCCGCGCCGAACCCACAACGACGCCCTGGAGACGCTGTTCCTGGCCGCCGGTCTTCTGGCTCTCCACGGGCGACCAAGGTCTTCTTCTGCGCTGGACCAAGGTCTGAAAGGCAAGCCTGACGTCATTGCCGCGGGCATGGAGCCCGGCGCAACCCGGCACGTCTTGGCGTTCTGGAGGAGGATGAGACTCGTGGACCGTGCGCGGTCTAGAGAAGGTGACTGGCATCCCGCAGGACCATGGCGGCTTCCGTGCGGTTGCTGACTTTCAGCTTCGCGAAGATACGCGTCATGTGATGCTTGACTGTCTTTTCATGGAGGTCCAGCTCCCGGCCGACAAGCTTGTTGCTGAGGCCGGCGGCGACGAGGCGCAAGACCTCCCGCTCGCGTCCGGTAAGATCACCAAGCCGAGGCCTTGCATCGTCGGTGCCATGCAGAAGGCTGGTGACCATACGGGCCGAAAGCACCGGGGAAAGATACATTTCCCCGGCATGGATGAGCCGCAGCACATCGGCAAGCGTGCGCGCGCCCACGCCCTTGAGGACGTAACCTTTCGCGCCGCATTTGAGGGCTGTCGCGACATCCGTGTTGGATTCGGAAACGGTGAGCATGACGATTTTCTGGGCCGGACGCCGTTTCATGATACTCGCCACGGCATCGAGCCCGCCGCCGGGCATCGAAATGTCGAGCAACATGACATCCGGCTCCGCACGTTCGGCGAGCAGCACGGCGTCGTCCCGGCAATTGCCTTCGCCAACGAGGGAGAAGCCGCCGATCTCGCCAAGACAGCTGGCAACGCCCTCCCGAAAGATCGGGTGGTCGTCCACGATGGCGATGCGAATGCCGGTCATGCCATTTTCTCCCTGCAGGCGTTTCGGCTGGAAACGGAAAACGGCAGGGTTGGTTCCGGAATGGCCGCCTGCCTTCCGGGATGGAAGGCAGGCGGCTCGCGTCAGTTCAGAACCTGCACCACCGTGTAGGTGCCCGGGTCGACGATGACCCGCTGCTGATTGACGACGGCATAGGCATAGGCAGGGTCTTCGGGCACCGGCGTCAGCACGACCGTCTTCGGCAGGGGCTTGCCGACTTCCACGACGCCCTGGATGATCACGGGATTGGCCGGGATCGGCTGCTGCTGCACATAGGTCACGACCTTGCGCGGCGGCGGATCCACAGCGGCGCCGGCGATGACACCGACGGCACCGCCGACGACTGCGCCGACAGGGCCCCCGACGATGGCGCCCGTCACGGCGCCGCCCGCGCCACCCACGACCGCGCCGTCATTGTCGTCATCGGCGAAGGCGGGGCCGGAAAAGAGAGCCGTTGCAAGGGCTGCGGACACGATGATTTTCGTAATCATGTTTTCACTCCTTTGTTCAGACAGGAGTGGAAGGCCGGATCCCAAGGGAAGTTCCTGCGCCGGACTTTTGCTTGTCCGGCGCCAGACTTAAGTCGGCGCGTGGCGCATCCGTTCAGCGCCGGCGAAGGTTTTGCCGCGACTCGTAGAGATATTGCGCGCCGATGATGACGGCGGCGATCACGAGATAGAAGACGGAGACGAGCAGCAGCACCTCGATGGCCTTGTAGGTCTCCGAGATGATGACGGTCGAGGCGGCCGTCAGTTCATCGATGGCGACGAGGCTGGCGAGCGAGCTGCCCTTGACCATCTGGATGGCATTGGAAAAGAGCGCCGGTGCCGCGAGGCGGTAGGCCTGCGGGATCATCACCTTCCAGTAGATCGCAAAGGGCTTCAGCCCCAGAGCCTTGGCGGCATCAGACTGTCCCGTCGGAATGCTTTCGAAGCCCGAGCGCAGGAATTCCAGATTGTAGGCGGTCGACGCGAAGATGAGGCCGATGAGGGCGGACGGCACCGGCTCGAGATAGATGCCGAGCTTCGGCAGGCCGTAGTAGAGCGCGAAGAGAAGGGCGAGCACCGGCGCGGCGCGGGCAAAGAAGCTGTAGCCGACGATGACGCGGCGAAACGCGCCGCCGGGACGCTGTATGTAGATGGCGAGCGGCAGCGCCAGCAGGTTCGATACGAGGATGACGACGACCGAGATGAACAGCGTCATCCACAGCCCGTCGAACAGCATGCGCTGATAGGTGGGGTCGAGCAGGATCGTCATCGCGCCACCGCCTGTTTCGGCTTGCGCTCGTTGAAGACGAGCAGTGGCGTGACGATGAGAATGTAGAGGCCGACGGCGATGGACAGGAAGGTGAAGGGCGCGTTGGTCGCCGCGATACCCTGCTTGGTGACGTAGAGGATTTCGCTCACCGAGACGGCCGAGGCGATGGACATGCGCTTGACCGTGCCGATGGCATAGGTGATCCAGCCCTTGCGGGCGAGCGGCAGGACCTGCGGCACCAGCACCCGCAGGAACACGATGCGCCGCGGCAGGCCGAGCGCGATGCCGGCCTCGTACTGGCCGAAGGGAATGACCTTCAATGCGCCCTTGAACACCTGATAATCGAAGGCGATACCGACAAGAGTGAAGGCGAGAATGGTGGAGCCGACCGGGCCTAAGTCGACGCCGAGCTGGGGGCCGCCGAAGAAAAAGAGGAAGAGGACCACGAGTTCCGGCACGGAGCGGAAGAAGGCGCTGAAAGCCTCGATGGCCTGGCGCGGGAAGGATTTCTCGCGCCCGTAATGGACGAAGGACAACAGCAGGCCGAAGGCCGCCGACAGGGTGAAGACGACGGCCGAGAGCCCGATGGTCAGCGCCGCCGCGGTGAACAGCCGCGGCAGCCATGCAAGTGCGATGTCCATTGTCCCTTGCCCCGTGCGGAGCCCTTATTCGGCCTTCGACCAGTCGATGGACGCGCCGAACCACTTGTCGGCGAGGCCCTGCAGGGTGCCGTCCTTGCGCCAGGCGGCGAACTTGGCGTCGATGGCGTCGGCCAGCGGCTTGTTCTTGCCGTTGACGGCAACGCTCTGCGTGATGGTCGACAGCAGGTCGTCGAGGGTGACGGCGCCGGTCAGCTTGCCCGACTTTGCGAGATATTTCGGACCGAGGAAGTCGTGTGCCGCGAAATCGATGCGGCGGTTTTCAAGGTCGAGGAAGAGTTCGGTCGCGCCGGGATATTCGCGCGCCTCGGTGACGCAGTCGGCCGGCAGCTTCTCCTTGGCGACCTTCTGGAATGCGCCGCCGCGGACCGCGCCCATGGTCTTGCCGCAGACGTCCTTCCAGCTGGCGATGTCCGTATCGGTTTCGCGGCGGGTGATGGCCGCGCCGTTGACGATGTAGGGCGACAGCACGAAGAAGTCCGTGGAGGCGAGGCGCTCGGGCGTGCGGGTCACGCCGGACGCGATGAGGTCGAAGCGGCCTGCGGTCAGGCCGGGCAGAAGGCCGGCGAAATCGAGCTTCTCGAACTGGGCGGTGAGACCGAGTTCCTTGGCGACGAGGTTGACCACGTCGATGTCGAAGCCTTCAAGTTCACCCGCTGCATTGGTCATGCTGAAGGGCGGCGCCGAACCGGATGTGCCGACGGTGAGGGTATCGGCGGTCACGAGGGCGGACTTGTACTCCTGCGCATTGGCCACGCTCACGGCGAAAAACGCGGCGACGGCCAGCAGGGCTCTCAGCACAATAGCCATGGTTTCTCCTTTAGGGGATGCTTGAAGACGGACGGCTGGTTTATATCGCAAACCGCCGGGGCCACCAAGGACGGCAGCCGACGCGGCTAGGATATGTTCTGGAGAATCTGTTTTCTCAAGAACAGCCATTTTCAATGTCAGCGGTTTTTTGGAATGGAACCGCGCTTTTGGCATGGCCGCCCTCGAGGCGCTGACGGACATGGTCCCGCCCCTTGATCCCCCACGCAATCCATGCCCTATTTACCGCGTGAATCGGGCTGAGGATTTGCCGCGATGGCTTCGGATACGAAGACGACTGTCTCGCGACGGCGCAAGGCCGTCGCGGCCGGGGGCTCCTCCCAGGCGCAAGGTGCAACGGAAGATTTCGGGACGGGTGTTTTGCGCAAGAATTCCATGCGGGTCGGTCCCGGCTATCCACAGGTCGTCGTGCTCGTCGGTGCCACGGGCGATCTTTCCCGGCGCAAGCTGCTGCCGGGCCTCTTCCATCTCATCAAGGCCGGGTTCATCCCGGGCTGCCGCATCATCGGCGTCTCGCTCGACGAGCTCGACGCGGACGGTTTCCGCGCGATCGCCCGCGAATCCCTCGACACGTTCCTGACCCGCAAGTTCACCGAGGCCGAGTGGGAAGCGTTCTCCGCATCGCTCGACTATGTCTCGCTGTCCGCCGGTGCGGGCATGTTGAAGGCGGCGGTCGACCGGGCCGAGACGGCTTTGGGGCCGGAAACGCGGCGCGTGCATTATCTCTCCGTGCCGCCCAAGGCCGCATTGCCGGCCGTGCAGCTCCTCGCCGAAGCCGGGCTGGTGGAGCGGTGCCGCATCATTATGGAAAAGCCGTTCGGCACCGACCTTGCCAGCGCCGTGGAACTGAACCGCAAGCTGCACGAGGTGTTCGACGAGAAGCAGATTTTCCGCATCGACCACTTCCTCGGCAAGGAGCCGGCGCAGAACATTCTCGCCTTCCGCTTCGCCAACGGCCTGTTCGAGCCGATCTGGAACCGGAATTTCATCGACCATGTGCAGATCGACGTGCCGGAGACGCTGGGCCTTTCCACCCGCGCCGCCTTCTACGAGACGACCGGCGCCTATCGCGACATGGTGGTGACCCATCTCTTCCAGATTCTCGCCTTCATGGCGATGGAGCCGCCCACGGCGCTGGAGCCGGCGCCGATCTCGGAGGAGAAGAACAAGGTGTTCCGCTCCATGCTGCCGATCGAGCCGCGCGACGTGGTGCGCGGCCAGTATATCGGCTACCGCAAGGAGCCGGGGGTCGATCCGGAGAGCGACACCGATACGTTCATCGCCCTCAAATGCGCCATCGACAATTGGCGCTGGGCCGGCGTGCCCTTCTTCCTGCGCACGGGCAAGCGCCTCGCCGAAGGACAGCGCATCATCTCCATCGCCTTCCGCGAGCCACCGAAATCGATGTTCCCGCCCGGCTCGGGCGTCGGCGCGCAGGGGCCGGACCATCTCACCTTCGACCTTGCCGATGCGTCCAAGGTCTCGCTGTCCTTCTATGGCAAGCGTCCCGGTCCTGGTTTCCGGCTCGACAAGCTCTCGCTGCAGTTCGCCATGAGCGAAACCGGGCTGATCGGCGAGGTGCTGGAGGCCTATGAACGCCTGATCCTCGACGCGATGCGCGGCGACCATACGCTGTTCACCACGGCCGAGGGCATCGAGCGGCTCTGGGAAATCTCCCAGCCCCTTCTCGACAACCCGCCGCCCGTGCGCCTCTACGACCAGGGGGGCTGGGGGCCGAAGTCGATCCATCAACTCATCGCCCCGCATGCCTGGCGCCTGCCGTTCGAACGGGCCTGGCGGGATTCGGCAAAGGGCGAGTGACGGCATCCGCCTGCGGTGTTCCGCGGGGACGGATCGGGTTAGGGTGCGGAACGATTCGCCGCTTCCCCCGGAGACCATGGAAACCTCGCTCTACCTGCCCGTCAAAGGCTTCCTCGAAAAGGCCGGCTACGCCGTCAAGGGCGAGGTCGGCGGCTGCGATCTCGTCGGGCTCAGCGAAGACGATCCGCCGGTCGTCGTGATCTGCGAGCTGAAGCTGAGCTTCAATCTGGAACTCATCCTCCAGGCCGTCGACCGGGCCGCGGTTTCGGACGAGGTCTGGATCGCCGCGCGCGTCTCGGCCAAGGGCAGGGGACGGGAATCCGACAAGCGCTACCGCGATCTCTGCCGCAGGCTCGGCATCGGCATGCTCGGCGTTTCCGACGCGGGCGATGTGAGCGTCATCGTCGCTTCCGTCACGCCCATGCCGCGCACCAACCCGAAACGGCGCTCGCGGCTGGTGCGCGAGCACCGTAGGCGCGTCGGCGATCCTTCCCTTGGCGGCAGCACGCGTGCCCCGCTGATGACGGCCTATCGCCAGCAGGCGCTCGGCTGTGCGGCGGCGCTGGCGGAGGGGCCGTTGCGGGTGCGCGAGATACGCGCCGGCGTTCCGGAGGCCGGGAACATCCTGCTTTCCAATGTCTATGGCTGGTTCGAGCGGCTCGACCGCGGCGTCTACGGCCTCACGGATGCCGGCCGCGAAGCGTTGCAGCGGTGGCCGCAGCCGGAGCGGCAGGCCGCCGAATAAACCGCCGTCAGGCGGTGCTTTCCTCGCCTCGCCGCGCAAGCAGGGCGAAGAGCACGTCGAGCATCACATACATCGGCGCGCGGCCGGTCGGCACGATGAGCGGCTGGCTGGAGGCGCGGTAGGCGTTGAGGTTGATGTTCTCGTCGGCGAGCGAGGCGACGACGGAACCGCCGGGGGCGATGGAGAGAATGCGCGCCCCGGCCTTCTTGGCGATTTCCATGTTGGAGATGAGATAGCTCGTGCGGCCCGAAAAGGAGAGCACGAAGAGAACGTCCTCGCGCGTGAGGCGCGGGGCGGAGACCATCTGCAGGGTCGGATCGGCATAGGCCACGCTTGCCATGCCGAGCGAGGCGAGGCGATGCTGCGCCTCGCTGGCCAGGAAACCCGAACCGCCATAGCCGTAGACATCGATGCGGCGGGCGGTCGCGAGCATGTCGACGGCGCGGCGCAGACCCTCGAGATCGAGGTCGTGCCGGGCTTCGCGCAGGGATTCGACGGCGCGGTTGAAAATGTCGTCGACGAGGCCGGTGAACGGGTCGCCGCCATTTTCCGCCGGGCTTGCCGGCGCCTGGCGCACGGCCAGTTGCTGGGCGAGCTTCAGGCGGAAATCCGGAAAGCCGTCGCAATCGAGCCGCCGGCAGAAGCGGATGATGGAGGGCTCGCTGACCTTGGCGATCCGCGCCGCATCCGTGATCGACCAGGTGATGGCCGTACTCGGCGTGTCGAGGATCGCTTCGGCGATCCTGCGTTCGGCAGGCGTGAATTGCGACAGGGATTGCCTGATCAGATCGAGCATGGACCCCTTCGTTCCGGCATTTGCGGTTCTCGTATGAAGACTACACCATCCCGTCGGCCATCTGCTTCGGCGGGCAGGACGATTGATAGTCAAAACCGGCCGGCGCCACAACGAGCCTTTTGATCGAACCCACCATATCCTCGCGCGGTTCGACGGTGCGACTCTCGATGTCCCGGGCGTGGACGATCGAGCCGTCGTCGTCGAGGCCACGTCAAGAGTCGGCCTTCTCGTTACGTCCATTCCAAGACGATGAACGGTTCAGGAATGTCGCGTTGCATGATGGCGGCATAGAGCATTTCGGGCGCTTCGGGCCGCGTGCGACGGAGCAGGCCATCGAGCGGTATTCTGTCTTGGGCGAGCCAGGTCAAAGCGCGGGAGAAGCCGCTGAAAATCGAATGCGACGCATTGTTGTAGCCTTCCAGCAGTTCCTCCCACAGGAAACTCCTGCCGTGCATGGGCAATTCCCATTCCCAGCCCGAACGAAGCGTGACGTGCTTGAAGAACACGGCGTTGGTAATGTCATGCGCCGTGAGGTCGGTGTGCTTCCGCCATGGTACGCCGACAAGGACGACCTCCCCCATGCGGCGGACCATGTTGCAGCCTTCCAGCACCGCGCCCTCATGACCTGAACAATCGACGACAAGCGCCACCCGACCCTGGATATCCGGATCGCCGAGGGGCATCTGTGCACGGGTGTCGGCGATGCCGCTCTGTTCGAGTTGCCTGCGCCGCAGCGCGTCGGGATCCACGACCGTAACGAGGTAACCGCCGATCCGGAACAGGTGAGCGGCGAGGAAGCCGACAGGACCTGCGCCCGTGATGACGACGCGATCGCCCGGTCGAGCCCTGGTTGTCATCAAGGTCGTCATGGAAACGCCCATCAGGCGCGCGATGACCGCGGTGTCGGGCGCCATGCCCTCCGGCAGGAGAAGCGTGTTCTCGGCGGCATGGGTCTGCGTCGATCGATGATAGCCCATGGCAAAGCGCCGCTCGCCCGGCTTCACGCCCGTGACGCCCTCGCCGATCTCCTCGACTTCGAAGACAGCGGCATAACCGGGTCGGACGGGGAACGTATCGCCATTGGCCCAGCCGATCTCCGTGCCCTGGCTGATCAGCGTGCAGAGCGTTCGCCCCCGGATCTCGCCGGGCTGCAGCGGGAGATCGTCATAGGATTGCATTTTGAAGGTCTGGCGGCCGGGAATGATGATTTCTGATGGCATATCGAGACTTTCAGGAAAGGAGCGTAGCGCCGGTCGCCGCATCGAAGAGATGCAGGCCGGCCGTGTTGAAGGCGATGTGAACCGACGCGTCATTTGCCGGGCGGTTCGCCGCGGGGACCTGCGCGATCAGTTCGTGAGGACCGACCCGCAGGTCGAGGAGCGCGTCGTCGCCGAGATATTCGGTCACCTCGACGGTGGCGCGCAGGGCGCCGGGTGCATCCGCAGACACCAAAGTGACATCCGATGGGCGGATGCCGATCAGCACGGCCTGACCCTCCGTCGTGCGGCAGGTGAAACGGTCTGGCAGGGGGAGGGTGAAGGCCTCGGCTTGCAGCTTTCCGCCCATCTGGCGCGCCGGCACGAGATTCATGGCCGGGCTGCCGATGAAGGTCGCGACGAAGGTGTTGGCGGGCCGGGTGTAAACGTCTTCCGGACTGCCGACCTGTTCGACATGGCCATCCCGCATGATGACGATCTTGTCGGCCAGCGTCATGGCTTCAACCTGGTCGTGGGTAACGTAGAGCACGGTGGTGCCAAGCCGCTTGTGCAGCTTGCCGATCTCCCATCGCACCTGGGTGCGCAGCTTTGCGTCGAGGTTGGACAGGGGTTCGTCGAACAGGAAGACGTCGGGGGTCCGGACCATGGCGCGGCCCATCGCGACGCGCTGACGCTGGCCGCCCGACAGCGCCGAGGGTTTGCGCGCCAGCAGCGCGTCGAGGCCGAGGATGGCGGCGGTCTCGCGAACGCGGCGGTCGACTTCGCCAGGCGCAAGCTTCAATGGACGCAGGGCGAATTCCATGTTCTGCCGAACGGTCATGTGCGGGTAGAGCGCGTAGTTCTGAAAGACCATGGCGATGCCGCGATCTTTCGGAGCCACGTCGTTGACGACGCGGCCGCCGATCGAGAGCTTTCCGCCGGAGACGTCTTCCAGCCCGGCCACCATGCGCAGGGTCGTGGTTTTCCCGCAGCCGGAGGGGCCGAGAAGCACGACGAACTCTCCATTTTCGATCGTCAGGTCGATGCCGTGCACGACCTCGAACGCGCCGTAGCGCTTGACCACTTTTTCCAGTGCGATGGACGACATGCGTCTCTCCTTACTTGACTGAGCCCATCGTCAGGCCGCGCACCAGCCAACGCTGGCAGGTCAGCACGAAGACGACGCCGGGGATGAGGATGATGAAGGAACCGGCCATGATGCGGCCCCACTGGACCGCGTCGGACGACCAGAAGGACATGACGGCAACGGTCGCGGTCTGCGCCTTCGAGCCTGTCAGCATCAGGGCGAACAGGAACTCGTTCCAGGAGAAGATGAAGCAGAACACCGCCGAGACCGCGAGACCGGGCGCCGCGAGCGGCAGCGTGACCCGCCAGAAGGTTTCGAGGATGCCGTAGCCGTCGACCATGGCCGCTTCCTCCAGGGCCGAGGGGACCTCGTCGAAGAAGCCCTTCATCAGCCAGACGACCAGCGGGATGTTGGCGGTGGAATAGACGATGATCAGGGCGAGCGGCGTATCGAGCAGGCCGGCGGTCTTGAAGATGATGTAGTAGGGGACGACCACCGTGATCGGCGGGAACATGCGCAGCGACAGGATCCAGAAGGCGACGTCGTTCATGCGTCTATGCCGGATGCGGCTGATCGCGTAGGCGGCGAGCGATCCGAAGACGAGGCTGATGGCCGTCGAACCGAGGGCGACGATCAGGCTGTTGCCGATGAACTTCAGGAAGGGCCGCGCCGTGAAGAGCACGTGATAGTGCTCCCAGGTCGGGGTGAAGAAGAATGCCGGCGGTTTCTGGAACATGATCGGTGCGGGTTTCACCGATGAGGACGCAACGAGATAGATCGGCGTCAGAAAGACGATCAGCACCACGGCGAGAAGCAGATAGACGAGAATGGCCTGACGGGTAGAGGGCTTGTTCATGGGACTACTCCGTCGCCGCGCGGTCGCGGTTCAGCGACTTGAAGAAGAAGGTGACGAGGATGGTGATGATGGCGAGCGACACGAAGGAGGCGGCCGCGCCCATGCCCATGCGCCAGAAGGTGAAGGACTCGCGGTAGATGAACATGGAGAGCACTTCGGTGGAATCGCCCGGGCCCCCCTTCGTGAGCACGAAGATGACGTCGTAGATCTTGAAGGCGTCGATCGCGCGCAGGAACATCAGGCTGACCAGCACCGGCTTCAACTGCGGCAGCGTCACCCGCCAGAAGACGTCCCAGCGCGAATTGCCGTCGATCAGAGCAGCCTCGTAGGGCTCCGGCGACAGCGAATGCAATGCAGCCGCCGTCCCCATCATGATGAAGGGCGTCCATTGCCAGATATCGGCGATCGCGATCGCCCAGAGCGCCCAGTTGGTGGTGGTGATCCAGCCGACGCCGGACAGGCCAACGAGGCCGAGGAAATAATTGAGGTAGCCGAGTTCGGGGAAGTAGAGGAACAGCCAGACAAGCCCCACGATGACGGGCGAGATCATCATCGGGATCAGAAGGAGGGTCCGCGCAAGACCCATTCCGGGCAGCCGCTGGGTGACGAGAAGCGCAATGCCGACGCCGAGCACAAGCTGGATGGAGAGCGTCATCAGCATCAGTTTCAGGGTCGTGGCGAGCGCATGCAGGAACGGGCCGGAGGACAGAATCTCGGCATAGTTCGCCCAACCGACGAAGATGCGCGGAATGAAGGGCTTGGCGAGGTCGTAGTTACGGAACGACAGCCACCCCGCATAGAGCATCGGATAGATCGTCGTGAGGAAAAGGACGGCGACGACGGGCAGCAGGAAAAGAAGGAAGATGCGCCTGTTGCGCGTTGCTTGATAGGCCATGTCGGAACTCCGGCGGTGAGGGGCGCCGCCCCAGGGAGGCAGGGGCGGCGCGGCGAACGTGCGCGTCAGTCGGCAAGGACTTTCGCGGGCACGTCGTCGATCCAGCGCAGAAGCGTTTCCTTCGGGAACATCTTCAGACGGGAGTTGACCGCGTTGCAGGCCGTGGTCAGGGCTTCCTCGGCGGTCGCGGTTTCGCCCGCCATGAACTTGTTCAGTTCGACACCGAAGGTTTCTTCGACATCCTGGTAGAACGGATGGAAGATCCGGCGCTTGGCGTTGACCTGGCTGTCGAGCAGAACCTTGTAGTAGGGGTACTTCTGCTGCAGTTCGGGGTCGGAGAGGATTGCCTTGCGGAACTGGCTGACGCCGTTGCCTTCATTGGCGAAACGCCGCATGAGCTCTTCACTCGTCGACCACTTGATGAAGGCCCAGGCGGCTTCCTTTTCCTTGTCCGAAACCTTGGCGTTGATCGCGAAGGAGAGCGCACCGGTATAGGTCGGTTCGGCCTTGCCGCCATCGGTCGGGTTGGCCGCGAAGCCGGCCTTGCCGATTTCCGCCAGCTTGGCTTCGGCGGGATTGGTCAAACGCACCGAGCGGACCGACCAGTAGGCGGCCTGTGCCGCCTCGCCGCGCTCCATGTAACCGGACTGGATATCCCACATTAGGCCGAGATAGTCCGGCGGATTGAAGGGGATCAGCGATTTCATATATTCGGCCGCCTTGATGTGCGGTTCACCCGTCATGGCGCAGAGGCCGGTCGCGGGATCCCAGTAGTCGCCGCCGAACGAACGCATGAACGGAAAGTAGTCATGCGTGATGGCGCCCTGCACGCGGCTGTAGGACTGGCTGACGCCATAGAGGTCGTTTTCCAGCGGCTTGCCACCGGCAGTCGCGCCCTTCTTGCGGGTGAAGAATTCGGCGATGTCCCGGTACTGGTCCCAGGTCGTCGGGGCTGCGAGGTCGTAGCCGTATTTTGCCTTGAACGCCGCCTGCTCCTCGGCGTTTTCGAAGAGGTCGGCCCGGTACTGGTTGAGCCAGGTCATGCCGGAGGCCGGGAAGGCGAGAAGCTGGCCCTGCCAGGTATTTTCCTGCAACTGGATGGGGATGATGTCGTCGAGCTTTATTTCAGCGGCGTCGCGCTTGGCGAAATCCGTCAGGTCGACAAGCGCGCCGGCCTCGCCGAGCATGCCGACCCAGGGGCTGTCGACCCACAGGAGCTGATAGGAGGGCGAGTCGGAACTCGACTCGATGATGATCTTGTCGACAAGACCCGGATAGGGGAGCATGTCGATCTGTACCTTCGCGCCGGTGAGCGCTTCGAATTCCCCGACGATCGGGGCGAGGCGCGTGACGGACGTGTCGCCGATACCCAGCATCTTGAGTTCGACGCCTTCGAACGGCTTTTCGGCCATGGCCGAGCCGGCGGCCCCTATGCAAAGGGCCGTGGCGTAGGCGAGAGTTCGTATGGTTCTCATTCTTTCCTCCTCCGGAATCCCGCTGTTGAAACGTTTCACCAAATTGTAAAACGGCATGCGGTGCGGGGCCGCACGCGGCTGGATCAGTTGATTGCGGGCGACCACTGTGCCGGGCCGCCGGCGCGCTCGGCGCCCAGCGGTCCGTCCATGCTGACGATTTCGAGGAACTGCCCCCAGGGTGCCTTCAGGTAGCACCAGGTCAGTCCCTCCATCGGGCCGCCATCGACATAGGTCGGCCCATCCAGCACCTCGACATTTTCAGCGCGAAGCCGATCGGCGGCGGCGATGCAGTCGTCGACCTGGAAGGCGAGATGGTAGCCGCCGGGCTGGCTGTTGCGCTTCAGCGGCGCATCGGGTTCGGCATCGCCGGAATAACGGAAGATTTCCAGATTGGTGCCATTGCCGACGCGCAGTACCCGGATATCCTCGATGCGTGTATTGCCCGCCACGCCGAGGCGTCGCTGCATATACGCGTCATCGACGTCGACGAGGCCGGTCGACAGGCATTCCACCGCACCGAACAGCTTCGTGAAGAATGCCACGGCTTCATCGAGATCGGGCACCGTGAAGCCCACATGCTGCATTCCGTAGACTTTCATGAATTCCTCCCATTCCTTTAAAAAATTGGCCGTCGAAAAATCAGGCCGTCGAAAAGTCGGCCATTGAAAAGTCAGGCCATTGTCCGTTGCGGCATTGCCTCTTCCTTCAGGTTGGCCGCGGGCAAGGGTGGTCGGCCGCGAATGAGGTCGCTGGCCTTTTCACCGATCATGATCGTCGGCGCATTGGTGTTGGATGAATTGATGCGCGGCATGATCGATGCGTCGCAGACCCTGAGCCCGCTTATGCCGTGCACGCGCAATTGCGGATCGACCACCGCCATGTCATCCGTTCCCATGCGGCAGGTGCCGACGGGGTGATGGTCGGTCTTGGCCATGCGGCACGCGTAGTCGAAGAGCGCTTCCCTGTCCTTCACCCCTTCTCCCGGCAGGACCTCATGGCGCAGATACGGGCGCAATGCGGGCTGGCGCAGAATGTCGCGTGCCATCTCCAGGCCACGCAGCGACATCTCCCGGTCGTATGGATCCGACCAGTAGTTCGGATCGATCAGAGGTGCGGCGGCAGGATCGGCCGAAGCAAGCCGCACGGTCCCGCGCGAGCGGGGACGCATGAGGGCGGAGTTGAGGGTTATCCCCCAGCCGTTGATGGTGGCGATGCCCTTTTCGATGCCCGAGCCTTGGCCGAGGTGAAACTGCATGTCCGGCCATGCGGCATTCTCATCGGCGTACCAGAAGCCGCCGGTCTCGAAGAGCGAGGAGGCGACCGGCCCGGACTTCAGGGCGAGATATTGCAGGCCGGCGGCGATCATCCGGTCAGGCCGCAGGACGCCGTCGTAGGAGTGTGGCCCGGTGCATTCGGCGAGTACGCAGATGTCGATGTGGTCCTGCAGATTTTCGCCGACGCCCGGCAGATGGTGCCCTACCTCGACGCCGACATTTCGCAGATGATCGGCCGGCCCGATGCCCGAAAGCATCAGGAGACGCGGCGAACCGATGGCCCCTGCCGTGAGGATCACTTCCCGGCGCGCGTGACGAACCGTCCCGTCCATCATCTCGACGCCGATCGCCCGGCCTCCGGCAAGGATGATCCGGCGCACCTGGGCGTCCGTCTCGACCGCGAGATTTCGGCGCGGCTCGGCGTCACGAAGATAGGTTCCTGCCACGGAAGACCGGCGGACGTCCCGTTGCGTCAATTGATAGAAGCCGACCCCGGCCTGATCGCGCCCGTTGAAATCGGGGTTGTAGGGCATGCCCCATTGCTGCCCGGCACGCACGAAGGCCTCGCAGACCGGCAGCGTGGCGCGCGGCATCGACACGCCGAGCGGACCTTCCGTGCCGTGAAAGGCGTCGGCAAACCGCTCGTTCCCTTCGGCGCGCTTGAAATAGGGAAGGACCTCGCGATAGCCCCAGCCGGCGCAGCCGTGTTCCTCGGCCCAGCCGTCATAGTCCCGACGGTTCCCGCGGGTGTAGATCTGGGCATTGATGCTTGAACCGCCGCCGATCACCTTTGCCTGGGTGAACCAGAGCACGCGATCCTGCAGATGCTTCTGCGGCACGGTGGACCAGCCCCAGCTGGCAATGCCTTTCGTCATCTTGGCAAAGCCCGCCGGCCAGTGGAACAGAACCGACCGGTCGCGCCCGCCAGCCTCCAGCAGGAGAGCCGTCGTGTCCGCATCTTCCGTCAGCCGGGCGGCAATGACGCAGCCCGCCGATCCGCCGCCGACGATAATGTAATCTGTCTCCATCGTTCGCTTCCTAGTATGTAACTAGTCCGTTACTTGAAACGATTAACCAAACGCGGCGCGCAGTCAAGGGGCTTCATGCAGGCGAACTGCAGATTCAGGGCGAGATGACGGAGTTGCGACGGACGAGCGACGGGTCGAGCCTGTGCCGCGGCTCGGCTTCGCCGTGCCTCGGGGCCTTGCGAAGCGCGATTTCGGCGGAGGTGCGGCCGATGAGTGCCGGCCGGATGTCGACTGTCGTCAGTTCGGGTTCCAGGATGCGGCCTTGCGGGATGTTGTCGAAGCCGACGATGGAGATGTCGCGCCCGACGGTCATGCCCAGCTTGCGCGCCGCACGGTAGGCCCCGGACGCCTGGGCGTCGTTGAAGCAGATCACCGCGTTCGGCAAAATGCCCTGTGACGCAAGCGCAAGCATCTTTTCCTCGGCGAAATCCGGGTGCAGGAGGCCCGGCAGCATCCGGCAAGCCGCTTCGGGCATGTCCCTGTCGGCAAGCGCCCGGCGAATACCGGCGCAACGGCCATCCCATGTCGTGGTGTGCGGGTAGCCCCCGATGAAGACCATCGATCGGTGCCCCGCCGACAGCAGGCAATCGGCCGCGAGATAGCCGGACTTCTCGTCGTCGACGCCGACGAAGGCGGCCTTGCTGCCGACGACGTCGCGAACGCAGATAACCAGCCGCAAGCCGTGCGCGAGAACGGGCGTCAGATCTTCGGCGGTGCTGCCGTGAACCGGAGAAAGGATGACGCTGCCGACGCCTTGCGCCACCATGGACGCGAGGAGCCTTTCCTGCCGCACGAGGTCGTTCTGGGCTGTCGCGAGGAGTGTCAGTCCGCCGGCTTCGTAGACCGTTGCTTCAAGGGAGGCGACGAGTTCACTGAAGAACGGGTTGACGATGTTGTTGAGAATGACGCCGACGAGATTGGATTTTCCGGTGCGCAGGCGCGCTGCGGAAGCGTCGCGGATGAACCCGAGCGCATCGGCCACTTCGAGCACGCGCTTGCGTGTCGCTTCGGAGGGCCGGCCGGTTCCCGACAGCACATGGGAGGCCGTTGCGACCGATACCCCGGCCGCGGCCGCGACTTCCTTGATCCCCGAGCGCTTCATGGCATGGTCTGCCGACAGGTCATGTCAAACCGTGACGAGCCGCATGATCGTCTCGATGTTGAACTGGATGCGCTGTTCCAGCGCGTCCTTCGCCATGAGATCGCGCTCATAGATGATCGTCCCGGTAAAGCGGTTCGTCAGGTAATAATAGCCGACGGCGGCAATGGTGATGTTGAGCTGCACGGGATCGACGCCGTCCCGGAATACGCCCGCTTTCACCCCGCGCTCCAGGATGGTCGAAACCATGTTGACGAGCTTGCGGCTCGAAACCTTGATGATCTCCGATTTCTTGAGATGCTTGGCGCGATGGAGGTTCTCGCTGTTGACCAGGGTCAGGAATTCCGGGTTCTTCAGGTAATATTCCCAGGTGAAGCGCACCAGTTTCTCGAGCGCCGCCTTGGGCTCTAGATCTTCCAGATGCAGTTTCTGCTCGGCGCTGCGGATGTCGAGATAGGCGTCTTCGAGAACCGTCTGGAACAGACCCTCCTTGCTCTCGAAATAGTGGTAGATCATGCGCTTGTTGGCTTTCGCCTTGTCGGCGATGTCATCGACGCGCGCCCCGCCTAAGCCGTTCTTCGCAAACTCTTTTTTGGCCGCGTCGAGGATACGCGCCTTGGTGGCCTCGGCGTCGCGAATGCGGGGCTTGCGCCCCGGTTTTTCTGTCTGTTCGCCGGTCATGTTTTCAGCCTGTCCTTTGGCGCAGTCGGGATGTCTTTCCTGCAACTCATACACGCACGCATTGCCATCCGTCAAAGCCGGCCGGCGCGATTGCCTGTTGCCATCCTACTGAAAACCACTTGACTTGCGCGAAACTAAAGAAGTAACTAGTTAGTGCGTTAATTGCGGTGGGAGGCGCGCTGGAGCGTCTCGCCCGAGGGGAAGGTTCTCCTTGCTGGCAGCCAGGCCGGCGGTAACGCGGGAAGCGTTTCAATCGGGGATTTGGGAGGAAAGAATGTCGACCTTTATCAAGGATTTCATCGAGCGCGAGACGGTTAGCCGCCGCAATTTTCTGTTTGCCGCGGCCGCCGGCATGGGCGCTGCTGCGGTGCCCGGGCTGTTTGGCGGTGGAACCGCGCGCGCCGCGCTGACGGATCCGGCGATTGCCTGGAGCTACCGTGACCGCGCATCGGCCTACTGGAACTCGGTCGTTTCGGGCGGCGAGGCCTTCGTGGAATCGCTCGGCAAGCCGAAGAGCGCGCTGGTCAGCCTGATCAACGAGGGCTCCACGGAAAAGTCGCTGGCCGATATCAAGGCCTTCCTTGCCAAGAACAACGGCAATTGCGCTATTGCCTGCGATGCCAATGACAGCCCGAACGCCCGCCCCGTCGTCGAGGCCGTTCAGGCCGCCGGCGCCTATATCTCGACGATCTGGAACAAGACCGACGACCTGCATCCCTGGGATTTCGGCGACAATTATGTTTCGCACATGACCTGGTCGGACGAGAAGCCGGCGGAACAGACCGCGCGCATCCTCTTCGAAGCCATGGGCGGCGAGGGCGGCGTGGTTCACCTCGGTGGCATCGCGGCCAACAATCCCGCCGTCGAGCGTCTTGCCGGCCTCAAGAATGCGCTGAAGGATTTCCCGAAGATCGAACTGCTCGACGCGCAGCCGGCCGACTGGGATACCCAGAAGGGCGCAGCTCTCATGGCTTCGTTCCTCACGCGTTACGGCGACAAGATCAAGGGCGTCCATTGCGCCAACGACAACATCGCCTATGGCGTCATCGAGGCGCTGCGTGCCGAAGGCATCGAGAACATGCCGATCGTCGCCTATGACGGCAATCCGGAAGCCGTGCAGATGGTCATGGACGGGCAGCTTCTCGCCACCGTCTTCACCAATCCGCATTGGGGCGGCGGCATCAGCGCGGCCCTTGCCTATCATGCCGCCATCGGCACGTTCAAACCGTCGGAAGAGCCGAAGGAACACCGCGAATTCTATGGCCCGACGATCCTCGTGACGGCCAAGGACGCGGCGGAATTCAAGGCGAAGTACCTCGATTCCGTACCGGCCTACGACTGGAAGGACTTCTGGGGGCCGTCGAACGGCCAGATCCAGTACAAGGCCTGATTGGCCACGGCGGCGGCCATATGTGCTGCCGCCACATCTCCTGCGAACTTTCATGAGAGGGGTGTCTGACGTGACACGTCGCCTATCGCGCGAAACCATGATCAAATGGGCGCCGCTCCTGGTGCTGATCGCGCTTGTGATCTTTTTCACCGCGCTCAACCCGACCTTCTTTTCGCTGCGCAACTTCGCCCGCATCGCGATTGCCGCGGCTCCGGCGCTCATGGTCGCCGTCGGCGTCACCTTCATCATCGTCATGGGGTCGATCGACCTTTCCATGGAGGGAACGGTTTCGCTGACGGCCGTCTCCTTCGCCTTCATCTTCGCCCAGCTTGGTGGCTCGCTTGCGGGTCTCGGCTGGATCGCCATTCCGCTGGTGCTCGTTCTCGGCGGCCTGATCGGGCTCTTGAACGGGCTGGTGCATGTGAAGTTGAAAATCCCTTCCTTCATGGCCAGCCTCGCGATGGGCTTCGTCGGCACGGGGGCGGCGATCCTGCTCACCGGCGGTGACATCGTGAAGGTCAGCGACGCGACGTTCCGCGGTCTGCTCACGGTCCGCTGGCTCGGCTTCCCGCTGATGGTCTATGTCGCGGCGTTCTTCCTCTTCCTCGGCTGGTTCATCCAGACGCATACGGCGCTGGGCCGCAACTTCTACGCCGTCGGCGGCGGTGAAGATCTCGCGCATGCCTCCGGTCTCAACGTAACCCGCGTCCGCGTGACCGGTTTCGCCCTGGCCGGCGTCTTCTATGCCATCGCCGCGATGCTCGTCGTCGCCCGCATCGGGCAGGCGGAATCCGTGACCGGCGCGAACTTCATGTTCGTCTCCATCACTTCGGTGGTCGTTGGCGGCGTGGCGCTCTGGGGCGGCATCGGCGGCGTGTGGAACGCGCTTGTCGGCGTGTTGATCGTCAACGTCATCGACAACGGCATGGTCGTCATCGGCCTTCCCGATTTCCTCCAGGACGGCGTGCTCGGTCTTCTCGTCATTCTTGCGGTGGTGCTGTCGACCGACCGCAAGATGGTTTCCTTCGTGAAGTGAGGCGCACCATGTACGAACTCAAGGCTGTCGATAAGAAATTCCCCGGTGTGCACGCACTGAAGTCGATCAACTTCCACATCAAGCGCGGCGAGATCGTCGGGCTTGTGGGAGAGAACGGCGCCGGCAAGTCCACCCTGATGAAGGTCATCTATGGCGCCTACCAGCCGGACGGCGGCCAGATCCTCATCAATGGTGCCGGTGTGCGCTTTTCCAATCCGCGGCAGGCGATGGAAAAGGGCATCGGGATGGTGTTCCAGGAGCAGTCCCTGATCCCGAACCTCACCGTCATGGAAAACATCTTTCTCGGCTACGAGCGCCAGTTCGTCCGCTTCGGGGTTGTCGACTGGAAGGCGATGGCGATTGCCGCCAGGGCGCAGCTCGCCAAGGTGAAGCTCGATATCGACCCGGCGACCGTGACGTCGAAACTGTCCTTCGTGCAGCGCCAGCTCGTCGAACTTGCCAAGGTTCTGACGCTGGAGGAACGGGTGACGGGCGATCTTGTCATCCTGCTCGACGAACCGACGTCCGTGCTTTCCAAGGACGAGGTGCAACTGCTCTTCAAGCTCGTCCGCGAGCTGACGACCCGCGCCTCCTTCATCTTCGTGTCGCACCGGATGGATGAGGTCATGGAGCTGTCCGACCGCATCTATGTCATGAAGGACGGCGAGGTGGTCGATGTGGTGGAGCGCGGCGGCGCGACGGCGGAAGCCATCCAGCACAAGATGGTCGGTCGCAACGTCGACAAGCAATATTACCGCGAACATCTGCAGGCGCCGTTCGATCGTTCGAAAGTGCTGGTCGAGATGGCGGGTGTCGGCCTGCCGGGCCGCATCCAGGATATTTCCTTCAAGCTGCATGCCGGCGAAGTCCTGTGCCTCGTCGGTACGGAAGGCTCCGGCCGCGAGGCGATCCTGCGCACGATCTACGGCATGCTGACGCCGGTAACCGGCCGCCTCACGATCAAGGGCGCGGACGCCAATGGCTATTCGCCGCGCCAGTCGGTTGCCAGCGGCGTCGGTTACGTGCCGCGCGAGCGCAAGATCGAAGGCATCGTCGCTGGCATGAACGTCTATGAGAACATGACGCTCTCGCAGATGAAGAACCATTCCAGCAGCGGCGTGCTGCGTGTCGCCGAAGAGCGGGCGCTGGCGCGCGACTGGATCCGGAAGCTTTCGATCAAGGCGCATTCGGAATTTGCCGATTGCGGCAACCTGTCGGGCGGCAACCAGCAGAAGGTCGTGCTCGCCAAGTGGCGTTCGGGCGGATCCGACATCATGCTGCTCGACCACCCGACGCGCGGCCTCGACATCGGTGCCAAGGAAGACGTCTACGACATGGTCCGCGCGATGAGTGCGGCCGGTGTCGGCATCGTTCTGGTCGCCGATACGCTGGAAGAGGCGATCGGCCTGTCGCACACCATCATCGTCGTCAAGGACGGCCGCATGCAGAAGGAATTCGCTTGCGAGCCGGGCGCCAAGCCCACGCCCTTCGACCTGCTGCACTATATGATCTGAGGGACAAAGATGGATATTCAGCGCCTCAAACCGCACCTGCCCTGGATCACGCTGGTCGTGCTGGTCGCAATTGTCGGCATCAACGATCCGGGTTTCCTGCGCCCGTCGAACCTGCTTGGCATTGCCGGCGATATCGTGCCGCTGTTCATCATGGCGCTCGGGCTGACCTTCGCCATCTATATCGGCGGCATCGATCTGTCGGCCCAGTCCATGGCGAACATGGTGACGGTCGTGGCCTCGGTCTATCTCGCGTCCATGGGGGCGTGGGTTGCCGTGCTTTGCGTCGTTTCCGGCTTCCTGCTCGGCATGCTGTCCGGCTATGTCACGACGCGCCTTTTCGTGCCGTCCTTCATCTCGACGCTAGCCGTCGGCGGCGTCGCCTTCTCGATTGCACAATGGCTTTCCGGCCAGCGGGCGCTGAACATGGATGCAACGCAGCGCAACGAAACCTTCGGCTGGATGATCGGCCATACCTGGGGCGTGCCGCACGAGCTGCTGATCGCCGCCGTGCTCGTCGGGATCTGCCTTTTCATCGAGCGCCGCACGACGCTCGGCCGCGCCTTGAAAGCCGTCGGCGCCGGCGAGCTCGCTGCTGCCGCTTCAGGCCTCAATGTCGCGCGTTACAAGATCCTCGCCTTTGCCATTTCGGGTGCGCTGGCAGCCATTGCCGGCCTGCTCTTTGCGGTGAAACTTTCGGGCGGCGCGCCGACCATCGCCAACGGCTTCCTGCTGCCGGCCATCGTTGCCGTTCTCGTCGGCGGTACGCCGTTGACGGGTGGTGTCGGCGGCGTGGTCAATACGGTGATCGGCACGCTTATCGTCGCCGTCATCCGCGCCTCGATGCTCTATTTCGAGATCGATGCGACGCGCCAGCAGATGGTGTTCGGCGTCGTGCTGATCGTCGCCATTGCCTTGACCATCGACCGCGCCAAGTTGCGCACGGTCAAGTGAGGGATGGCGATGAGCACGATGCGCGCTGCCGTCCTGACCGCACCGAAGCGTTTTGAACTCCGCGACGTTCCCATGCCGGCCATCGGGCCGGAGGATGTCCTCGTGCGGGTGGCGCGCACCGGCATCTGCGGCACGGATATTCATATCTTCAACGGTCACTACGCCGCCGACAAGCTGCCGCTGATCCCCGGTCACGAGTTCTGCGGAACGATCGCCGAGCGTGGCAGCAATGTTCGGCATCTGGCGGTCGGCACGCGCGTCGTCGTCGACATCAATATCGGTTGCGGCACCTGCTTCTGGTGCCGCCGGAACGAGGTGCTGAACTGCACCGAAGTCACGCAGGTCGGCATCGGCCGGGATGGCGCTTTCGCCGAATTCGTCGCCGTGCCTGCGCGCCTCGCAATTGCGGTCGACGCAGCCATCCCCGACGCGGTTCTGGCCCTGACGGAGCCTGTTGCCTGCGTCGTTCGGGCCGCGCGCAAGGCGAGGGTGGAATTCGGCCAGTCCGTGGTCATCTTCGGCGCCGGGCCGATCGGCAACCTGCATGTGCAGATGATGCGCCTCGTCGGTGCCGCCCCCATCATCGTTGCAGATCTTTCGGCCGAACGATGCCGCATGGCGCTTGAAGCGGGCGCGGATGCCGCCGTCTCCGATCCGGCACAGCTGAAGGCCACCGTGCTTGGGATGACCGGCGGACGCGGCGCGGATGTCGTCATCGAAAGCGTCGGCAATAGAAAGCTCTATGAGCAGGCTTTCGATTTGACGCGCCGGGGCGGCCATGTCGCCTTCTTCGGCATCACGCCGCCGGGCGAGACGGTCCCCGTCGATATCCTGCGCACGGTTCTGGAGGAAGGAAGCCTCAAGGGGTCCGTCGCCGGTATGGGGGAAGACATGCACGATGCGCTGACCCTTCTGTCGCACGGTCGTTTCCGTACGAATGACTTTACCAAGGCGCACTATTCCCTGGACACCATCCAGGAGGCGTTCGAAACCCTCGGCGCCCGGCCGCAGGACTTGAAGACACAGATCGCCATTGCGGCGTAAGACCCATCGAAGTGGAGCTATCTCATGGACCAGAAAAACCCGTTCCTTTCTGCCCCGACCGCAGCGCGCACCTTCGGCTTTTTTGTCGATGGGGCGTGGAAGGATGGCACGGAACACTTCGAGCGCGCGTCGCCGGGCCACGGCACGCCCGTTACGCGCACGGTGCGCTGCACGGTCGATGACCTGAATTCTGCAGTCGACGCCGCACGTCGGGCCTTCGAGGATCGTCGCTGGGCCGGCCTTTCAGGGGCCGCCCGTGGCAGCGTCCTGCTGCGCGTTGCCGAAATCCTGCGCCGTCGCCGCGACGAGATCGCCTATTGGGAGGCGCTGGAAAACGGCAAGCCGATTTCCCAGGCGCGCGGCGAAATCGACCACTGCATTGCCTGCTTCGAAGTGGGTGCGGGCGCTGCCCGCATGCTGCATGGCGACAGCTTCAATTCGCTTGGCGACGATCTCTTCGGCATGGTGCTGCGCGAACCCATCGGCGTCGTCGGCCTGATCACGCCCTGGAATTTCCCGTTCCTGATCCTCTGCGAGCGTGTGCCCTTCATTCTGGCATCGGGCTGCACGATGGTCGTGAAACCTTCGGAGGTTACTGCCGCAACGACGCTGCTGCTTGCCGAAGTGCTGGCCGAGGCGGGCCTGCCGGCCGGTGTCTACAACGTTATCACCGGCTCCGGTCGCACGATCGGCCAGGCGCTGTCCGAGCATCCCGACGTCGACATGCTCTCCTTCACCGGCTCGACGGCCGTCGGGCGCTCCTGTGTCCATGCGGCCGCCGATAGCAACTTCAAGAAGCTCGGCCTGGAGCTTGGCGGCAAGAACCCGATCATCGTCTTTGCCGATTCCGATCTTGAAGACGCCGCCGATGGCGCGGCCTTCGGCATCAGCTTCAACACCGGGCAGTGCTGTGTCTCCTCTTCGCGCCTGATCGTCGAGCGTTCGGTTGCGGCAAGGTTCGAGGAGCTGCTTGTCGAGAAGATGAAAAAGATCCGCGTCGGTGATCCGCTCGACGAGCGCACGCAAGTCGGTGCCATCACCACGGAAGCGCAGAATGCGACGATCCTTGACTATATCGAAAAGGGCAAGGCTGGCGGCGCCAAGCTGCTGACCGGCGGCGAGGCGATCGATCTCGGCCGCGGCCAATATATCGCCCCGACGCTTTTCTCCGGCGTCTCTCGCGACATGGCGATCGCCCGCGACGAGATTTTCGGCCCCGTTCTGTGCTCCATGCATTTCGATACGGTGGAAGAAGCCATCCAGCTTGCCAACGATACCGTCTATGGGCTTGCGGCGAGCGTCTGGACGAAGAATATCGACAAGGCGCTGACGGTAAGCCGTCGGGTGCGTGCCGGGCGCTTCTGGGTCAACACGATCATGGCCGGCGGTCCCGAAATGCCGCTCGGTGGGTTCAAGCAGTCCGGCTGGGGCCGTGAAGCCGGCATCTATGGGGTTGAGGAGTATACGCAGGTGAAGTCCGTTCACGTCGAGATCGGCAAGCGCACGCATTGGATCGCATGATGGCCACGGGGTATGATTATGTGATCGTCGGCGGCGGCAGCGCGGGCTGCGTGCTGGCGGCGCGGCTTTCGGAAAATCCGTCCGCCCGGGTCTGCCTTGTCGAGGCAGGCGGGCGTGACACCAATCCGCTGATCCACATGCCCGTCGGCTTTGCCAAGATGACGACGGGGCCGCTCACCTGGGGCCTGAAGACCGCGCCGCAGAAGCACGCGAACAATCGTGAAATCCTGTACGCGCAGGCAAAGGTCCTGGGTGGTGGCTCGTCGATCAATGCCGAGGTCTTCACCCGCGGCGTTCCCGGCGACTACGACCGCTGGGTGGAGGAAGGCGCGGAAGGTTGGGGCTTCAAGGATATCCAGAAGTATTTCCTGCGTTCGGAAGGCAACTCGATCCTCTCCGGCGCCTGGCATGGCACGGATGGCCCGCTCGGCGTCTCGAATATTCCCGAACCGCAGCGCATGACGCGCGCTTTCGTGCAGAGCTGCCAGGAGGCCGGGATTCCCTACAATCCGGACTTTAACGGTCCGGTGCAGGAAGGGGCGGGCGTCTATCAGACGACCACACGCGACAATCGGCGCTGCTCGGCGGCTGTCGGCTATCTGCGGCCGGCCTTGAAGCGCCCGAACCTGACGGTTGTCACCGGTGCGCTCGTCCTGCGCATTGTCTTCGAAGGGCGCCGCGCCGTCGGCGTCGAATATGAAGCCGGCGGCAGCCGCACGGTGGCGCGGGCGGAGAGCGAAGTGCTTCTCACCTCCGGCGCCATCGGCACGCCGAAGCTCATGATGCTCTCGGGCGTCGGGCCGGCGGATCACCTGCGCAGCCAAGGCATCGATGTCGTGCAGGATATGGCCGGCGTCGGGCAGAACCTGCAGGATCACTTCGGCGTCGATATCGTCGCGGAGCTGAAAAACCACGACAGTCTGGACAAGTACAACAGGCTGCACTGGTCGATCTGGGCGGGCATTCAATACACCCTTTTCAATTCCGGTCCCATCACCTCGAACGTCGTGGAGGGCGGAGCCTTCTGGTATGGCGACAAGGCAAATCCGACGCCCGATCTGCAGTTCCATTTCCTTGCAGGCGCAGGCGCCGAGGCGGGCGTTCCCGGCGTGCCTAAGGGGTCTTCCGGCATCACGCTGAATTCCTACACGCTGCGGCCGAAATCACGCGGGACCGTGAGCCTGCGCTCGGCCGATCCGCGCGCGCTGCCGGTCGTCGATCCGAACTTCCTTGCCGACCCCGATGACGTGAGGATCTCGGTCGAGGGCGTGAAGATCAGCCAGGAGATTTTTGCGCAGCGGTCGCTGCAAAAATATATCAAGACGCTGCATTTCCCCGACCGCAATGTACGAACGGAGGCGGATTACGTGGCCTATGCGCGCCAGTACGGCCGTACCTCCTACCACCCGACCTGCACCTGCAAGATGGGCCGCGACGAGATGTCGGTGGTCGATCCGCAATTGCGCGTGCACGGCCTCGATGGCATCCGCATTTGCGACAGCTCCACCATGCCGAGCCTTGTCGGCTCCAACACCAATGCGGCGACGATCATGATCGGGGAAAAGGCATCGGACATGATCCGCGGCAACGCCTGATCGTCCGGTAGCCTGCAAGTGAAAAGGGCGGCCTTGCGGCCGCCCTTTCGCGTCAGTCCCATTCGGGAACCCAGGGCAGCTGCCCTGGCTTGATGATGCGGTAGCCGGTGGTGTTGAGAGCGTCGATCCTGTGCATGTCGATGGACGACAGCGTGAAATCCATGATGTCGAAGTTTGCCCTGATGTTTTCCGGTTTCGTCGACATCGTGTTCAGCGGCACGCCCTTCTGCAGGATCCAGCGCAGCACGATCTGCGCGGCCGACTTGCCATAGGCTTTGCCGATCTCGGCAAAAAGGCCGTGCTTGAAGACTTCGCCGCGGGCAATCGACGCATAGGACGAGAGCGGAATGCCCGTCTCCGACGCGGCGACGAGGAGCTTGCGCTGGTCGACCAGGGGGTGGAACTCGACCTGATTGGTGACGAGCGGCGCATCGACCACGCTGCGTGCCACATGCATCATGCGCGCCGTATAGTTCGAGACGCCTATGGTGTCCGCGAGGCCAAGATCCCTTGCAGACTGCAGCAGGCGCAGGGATGGCGTCACGTCGCCTCCGACGGGCGGCCAATGCAGCAGAAGCGCGTCGACACGGTCGACCTGCAGTGCCTTCAGGCTGGCTTCGACCGACGGCAGGAATTTCTCTTCCGAATAGTTGTCCGGGTGCACCTTCGTGGTGATGCAAAGGTCTTGTCGCGCCACGCCGCAGGCGGCAAGGGCCGCGCCGGTGTCGGCCTCGTTGCCATACATCTGTGCCGTGTCGAATGCCCGATATCCCGCGTCGACGGCGGCATCGACGGCGCTCCGCAGGTCGGCTCCCTTCAGCGGATACGTGCCGAAGCCTCGCTGGAAACCTTTCTGGAAATAGATGTTCATGCCTCCTCCTTTGCGGGGCGATATGGCCCCATCACGATTGTCGCCCGGCACGAAAATCTCGCTTGCCGGATTGCCTTGGCCGTGATTAATCTATAACTAGTTAGTTACTTAATGCAATCGGGAACGGAGGTTTCGGCGATGAAGAAGGTGAAGACTGCGCAGGAAGCCGTCCGGCTCGTCAGGGATGGGGCGGTCGTTGCCGTGAACTCTTCCTCCGGCCTTTGCTGCCCCGATGCCGTGCTGAAGGCATTGGGCGAACGTTTTGACAGCGAGGGCCATCCGCGGGGCCTCACGTCCATCCATCCGATTGCCGCCGGCGACTTTTTCGGCACGCGGGGTGTCGATCACATCGCCAAGCCCGGCATGCTTGCGAAGATCATCGGCGGCTCCTATCCCTCCGGCCCGAGCAATGCCGAGCCGCCGCTCATCTGGCAGATGATCCTCAAGGAAGAGCTGGCCGCCTGGAACGTACCGTCCGGCATCGTCTTCGACATGCTGCGCGAGGGCGCTGCCAAGCGCCCCGGCGTGCTGACGAAGGTCGGCATGGAAACCTTCGTGGACCCCGATCAGGACGGTTGCGCGATGAATGCCAGCGCGCGCGCGGCACCGCTCGTCAAGCGCGTTGCCTTCGAGGGCGAGGACTGGCTGCATTTCCCGGCGATCCGTCCCGATGTCGCGATCATCCGCGCAACGACCGCGGACGAAAAGGGCAACCTCACCTTCGAACAGGAGGGGGCGACCCTCGGCGCGATGGAAATGGCGCTCGCGGCGCGCAATTCGGGCGGCATCGTGATCGCGCAGGTCAGGCGCGTGGCAGCGAGCGGAACGCTGCGGCCGCACGACGTGCGCGTGCCCGGCATTCTCGTCGATGTGATCGTCGAGGCGCCCGATCAGTTGCAGACGACGGCGACACCCTACGACCCGGCGATCTCGGGCGAGCTCTTCCGCCCGCTCGAAACCTTCCGCCTGCCCGAACTCGATGTCGGCAAGGTCATCGCGCGCCGGGTGGCGCAGGAGCTGAAGGATGGCTGGGCCGTCAATATCGGCTTCGGCATTTCCGCCAATGTCCCGCGCATCCTCATCGAGGAGGGCCTGCACGGCAAGGTCACCTGGGTGATCGAGCAGGGGGCCGTGGGTGGTGTGCCGCTGCTCGATTTCAAGTTCGGCTGCGCGTCCAATGCCGAAGCCTTCGTCGCCTCGCCGCACCAGTTCTGCTATTTCCAGGCGGGTGGCTTCGACTGCTCGCTCCTGTCCTTCCTGGAGATCGACGCCGAAGGCTCGGTCAATGTCAGCCGCCTCGCGGCAACGCCGCACCGCACGGCGGGCGCTGGCGGCTTCGTCGATATTACCTCCCGTGCGAAAAAGATCGTCTTCTCGGGCAATTTCAACGCCGGCGCGAAGATGCATGTGGAGGATGGCCGGCTGGTGATCGACAAGGAGGGCCGCATCGCCAAGTTCGTGCAAAAGGTCGATCAGGTCAGCTTCTCCGGCAAGCGCGCGCGGGCGCAGGGACAGGAGGTCACCTATGTGACCGAGCGTTGCGTGATCGCGCTCGATGCAGAGGGGCTTGTCGTTACCGAAATCGCCCCCGGCCTTGATCTCCAGCGCGATGTTCTCGATCAGGCCGCGACATCGCTGCGGGTCTCCAGGACACTCAAGGTGATGGACGATGCGCTGTTTCGCGCGGGAAGCATGGGGCTGGCGCTGTGAGCGATCCGCGCATTGGCCTTTCCATCGAAAGCCAGGTCGCGCGGATCACCCTGCGCCGTCCGGAAAAGCTGAACGCGATCGATGAGGATATGATCGACGCTTTGTTAAAGGCATGCCGGGCCATCGAACGCTCGGATGCTCGGGTCGCCATCCTCGCGGGAGAGGGCGGAAAGTCCTTCTGTGCGGGCGGCGATATCGACGCCTGGAGCAGTCTCGATGCGGACACGTTCTCGCGCCGCTGGCTGCGCGACGGACATGACGCGTTCGGTGCAATGGCGCGCCTGACGGTGCCCCTGATCGCGGTGCTGAACGGTCACGCGCTCGGTGGCGGGCTGGAGCTTGCCGCCTGTGCGGACCTGCGCATCGCCGAAGCGCATGTGAAGATCGGCCAGCCGGAGCCGGGCCTCGGCATCATTCCCGGCTGGTCCGGCACGCAGCGCGCCGCGCGCCGCTTCGGGACAGGGCTCGTTCGCCGCATGGCGCTTTTCGGTGAGGTCTATGCGGCGCAGGAAGCGCTTGCGGCCGGTCTTGTCGATCAGGTCGTGGCGACCGGCGAGGGGAGCGCGGCGGCCGAAATGGCCGCGGCGCGCGTGCTGAAACGTTCTCCGCGGGCGACCGAACTGACGAAGATGCTGATCAACGCTGCCGAAGGCGAGGAAAGCGAACGCGTCGTGGAGGCCCTTGCCGGCGCCGTGGCGGCGGCATCCGGCGATCTGGCGGAAGGACTTGCCGCCTACCGCCAGAAGCGGACGCCCCGTTTTGACAGGTAGTGCCCGGCGATCCCACACCCGAAATCATGGCAGTCCCAATGAAGTCCGAAGACAAAGACTTTCTCTCCGAGCTCTTTCGCGCCGCCGTCGAGGCGGCGGATCCGGAAAAAGCCGTGCGCGCCCATCTGCCGGCCCGCCCCAAGGGCCGGACGGTCGTGATCGGCGCCGGCAAGGGTGCCGCGCAGCTTGCCGCGGCGTTCGAACGCCTGTGGGATGGTCCGCTCGAAGGCGTTGTCGTGACACGGTACGGCTACGCCACACCCTGTCGGCATATCCGCGTGCTCGAGGCGGCACATCCGGTGCCCGACGCTGCGGGGATCGCGGCCTCGCAAGCGCTGTTCGACGCCGTCGAGGGGCTTGGGAAGGACGATCTCGTCGTCGCGCTGATATGTGGTGGCGGTTCCGCCTTGCTGCCGGCCCCGCCAGGCGATCTGACGCTGGAGGATGAGGCCGCGTTGAACGGCGCGCTCCTTGCAAGCGGGGCGCCGATTTCCGTCATGAATGCCATTCGCAAACAGGTTTCCGCCATCAAGGGCGGCCGGCTTGCCGCCGCCTGCCATCCCGCGAAGGTCGTAACGCTGGTTGTCTCCGATGTGCCGGGCGACGACCCGGCACAGGTCGCCAGCGGGCCGACGGTGCCGGATGCGAGCGATCGTGAGGAGGCGCATGCGCTGGTCAAGACCTGGGGCATCAAGCTGCCGCAGCGGATTGAGGCCTGGCTCGCCGGGCGGGAGGGAGAGCCGCCGTCGCCGGACGATCCCGTCTTCGCCGGTCATGAAGTTCATGTCATCGCTTCTGCCCGTCTCTCCCTGGAGACGGCGGCGCAACGTGCGGAAATCCTCGGCGTGCCTGCCGTTATCCTGTCGGACAGCATCGAGGGCGAGGCGCGCGATGTCGCACGCGTCCACGCAGCCATTACCCGTGAAGTCGCCAGCCGTGGCCGCCCGTTCCCGCGCCCGGTCGTCATCCTCTCGGGTGGCGAAACGACGGTGACGATCAAGGGGCGCGGCAAGGGCGGGCGCAATACGGAATTTCTGCTGTCGCTGGCGCTGGCGGGCGAGGACGTTTCCTTCGCGGCGCTCGCTGCCGATACGGATGGTATCGACGGTTCGCAGGACAATGCCGGCGCCTTTGCCGACGGTGCCAGCATGAAACGTCTGCGCGCATCGGGAGCGGATCCCGCCGCGCTGCTTGCCGGCAACGACGCCTGGACGGCGTTCCATCGTCTGGATGATCTGTTCGTACCCGGGCCCACGGGCACCAATGTCAACGACTTCAGGGCAATCCTCATCCGCTAGGGCATGTCAGGTTCAGATTGAACCAGGCATGCTCTAAGTTCTTTTGTTTGCGTTTGTCTTTTCGGGAAAACCGGTTCCCACTTTTCCCTGACAAACTCCAGAAGCCCGCGCTGCCATCGCAACGCGGGCTGGCGCGCGTTCACGCCGGAACGGGCGCATCCTCGCGCAAGAGCCCCTTCTTCTTCAGGTCCGCCCAGAAATCGCCCGGGATCGCATGGGAGAACCAGGCCAGATTCTGCTCCAGCTGTTCGATCGTGCGCGTGCCCGCCATGAAGGACGGGACGGCGGGATGGGCGACGACGAATTGCAGGGCTGCGGCGGCCAGCGGCACGCCATGTTCCGCGCATACGGCCTCGATCTTCGCGACCTTTTCCATGATCTCGCGCGGCGCCGGCGCGTAATTGTATTTCGCGCCATCCTTCGCGCCGGTGGCAAGGATCCCCGAATTGAAGCCGCCGCCGACGACGACCGCCGCACCGCGCGCTTCGCACAGCGGCAGGAAGGCATCCAGCGCCTCCTGTTCGAGCAGGGTATAGCGACCGGCCAGCAGGAAGCAGTCGAAATCGTGGCGCAGAAGCGCTTCGTGGCAGACCTGCCATTCGTTGACGCCGACACCGATCGCTTTCACGACCTTTTCCGAGCGCAGCCGTTCCAGCGCCCGCCAGGCGCCGTCCATCGCCTGCTCGAAGACCTCCGGCTGCTCGCTCCCGCGCGTGAAGACGTCGATATCGTGGATGAAGCACATGTCCATCCGTTCCAGTCCCAGCCGTTGCAGGCTGTCCTCGAAGGCGCGCATCGTGCCGTCGTAGCTGTAGTCGAAATGCATGGTGAAGGGCGCGGCATTCGTCCAGGGCGCGAAGTTGATCGTGTCGCGCCGGGCCGGGCGAAGAAGACGTCCGACCTTCGAGGCGAGCACGAAATCGTCCGGGTTCTTCCAGCGCAGCGCGTGCCCCGTCCGCAGTTCGGCAAGGCCATGGCCATACATCGGGGCGGTGTCGAAGAAGCGCACGCCGGCTTCCCAGGCGCGCACGAACATTTCCTGAGACGTCTCCTCGTCGATCTCGCGGAAAATGTTGCCGAGCGGCGCGGTGCCGAAGCCGAAGGCGGTGACGTCGAGGTCCGTTCGGCCAAATTTTCGCTTTTCTCCCGGGTGCATGTTTTCCTCCTCAAGTAACTGAATAGTGAATAATATGCACGCGGCCAAGCGGCTGTGCAAGCAGCTACATTCAGGCCTCGTGCATTTTTCCGTCTTGACGTCCACAGGCAGGCGAATGTATGTAACCAGATAGTTACTAGTTGCGAGACGAGGCAGATGTATCTCACCGAAACGCAGGAGCAGGTGCGCGAGATGACGCGCGCCTTTGCAGACGAAACGATCCGCCCCCTGGCCGAGGAACTCGACCGGGAGGAGCGCTTCCCCGCGGACCTCTACGAAGAGATGGCCAAGCTCGGGCTTTTCGGTATCGGCGTGCCGGAAGCTCTCGGCGGCCCGGGCTTCGATACACTCACCTATGCACTCGTCATGGAGGAGCTGAGCCGCGGCTATGCATCGGTCGCCGACCAATGCGGCCTCGTCGAACTCATCTCGACGCTTCTGGTGCGCCACGGCACGGAAAGCCAGCAGGCGCTGCTGCCGGAGATTCTCGGCATGCGGGCCAAGGTCGCCTATTGCATTACCGAGCCGGAAGCGGGCACCGATGTTTCCGGCATTCGCACCACGGCGGAGCGTGACGGGAACGGCTGGCGGCTGAACGGCGGCAAGATCTGGATCCACAATGCGCCAGTGGCCGACTACGGCTTCGTCCTTGCCCGTACGGACAAGGAGGCCGGCAACCGCGGCATGTCGATCTTCATCGTCGACCTGCATGCCGACGGTGTCGAAAGAGGGCCGAAGGAACACAAGATGGGGCAGCGCGCCAGCCAGGTCGGTGCGCTGAATTTCTCGGATGTGCGCCTGCCGGTCGACGCCCTGCTCGGCACGGAAGGCCGCGGCTTCCACATGATGATGTCCGTGCTCGACAAGGGGCGCGTCGGTATCGCCTCGCTCGCCGTCGGCATCGCACAGGCCGGCCTTGAGGCCGCGCTCGACTATGCCGGGACGCGCAAGCAATTCGGCAAGGCGATTTCCGATTTCCAGGGTGTGCAGTGGCTGCTCGCCGACATGGCGAAGGATATCGAGGCCGCGCGCCTGCTCGTCCATTCCGCGGCATCGAAGATCGACACCGGCGCGGATGCAACGAAAGCCTGCTCCATCGCAAAATGCTTTGCCGGCGACATGGCCGTGCAGCGCACCGCCGATGCCGTGCAGGTCTTCGGCGGCTCGGGATATATCCGCGGCTTCGAGGTGGAGCGCCTCTACCGCGATGCGAAGATCACGCAGATCTATGAAGGCACCAACCAGATCCAGCGCATGATCATTGCGCGCGAACTCCTGAAGAAGGGAGCAAGGGCATGAGTGCGGCGGTTGCTCGGCCGGTCGCGCTTGTCACCGGCTCTTCCCGTGGCATCGGCCTTGCCGTTGCCGAAGCCCTGGCGCGCGAAGGTTTTGCCATTGCCGTCAACGGACCGGCCGAAGACGCCGAGCTTGCCGCCGCCGCCGCGCGCATCGCCGCCCATGGCGTTCCGGTCGCCGCTGCCGCATTCGACGTTGCCGCGATCGGTGGCCATGATGCGGCGCTCGATGCCGTCGAGCGGGAACTCGGACCGCTCACCACGCTGGTCAACAATGCCGGCGTCGGCGTGCTCAGCCGTGGTGACATGCTGGAGGTCTCCGAGGAGAGCTGGGACCGCTGCTTTTCCGTCAACACGAAAGCCCTGTTCTTCCTGAGCCAGGCCTTCGCGCGTCGCGCGCTTGCGCGCCTTCGCTCCTCCCACTTCCATTCGATCGTCAATGTCACCTCGTCGAACGCCGTTGCGGTGGCAGAACAGCGCTCGGAATATTGCGCCTCGAAGGCCGCCGCCTCGATGGTGTCAAAGACGCTTGCGGTTCGGCTCGGACGGGAAAACATCGCCGTCTATGATGTCCAGCCCGGCCTGATCGCCACCGAGATGACGGCTCCCGTCATCGAGGCCTATCGCGAGCGGGCCGCCCAGGGGCTCACGCTCTTCCCGCGCGTCGGGGAACCCGCCGAAGTCGGCACGCTGATCGCATCGCTTGCGACCGGGCGACTTCCCTACACGACCGGCCTGTCGATCCCGGCCGATGCCGGCATGCTCGTTCCGCGCTTCTGAGGTCCTTCACCATGAAAATCGCTCTTCCCGATACTGCCGGCCGCCGCACCGACTATGTCCTGACCGGAACGCCGATCGCGGCCGCGACGCTCGGCAAAGACCCGGCGCGTGTCGTCTACTCCGCCGCCCATGTCGTCGCCGATCCCTTCACCGCAAACGACCCATCCGGCCGGGCGACGGTGGACTGGGCGAAGACGATGGAGTTTCGTCGCTATCTCGCCGGTCTTGGCCTCGGCATTGCCGAGGCGATGGATACCGCCCAGCGCGGCATGGGGCTCGACTCGCCCGGTGCGCTGGAGTTGATCCGCCGCACGCGCGAGGAGCTTCCGGATGCCCTCGTCGCCAATGGCTGCGGCACGGATCATCTCGACCCGGCGACTGTGAAAAGCCTCGATGATGTGCGCCGCGCCTATCTGGAACAGGCCGAGGCCATCCAGAAGCTCGGTGGCCGCCTCATCCTCATGGCCTCGCGCGCGCTGGTGCGCGTTGCGAAGGGGCCGGAAGACTATCTCAAGGTCTATTCCGATGTGCTTGCCGCCTGTGACGAACCGGTGATCCTGCACTGGCTTGGCGACATGTTCGACCCGCAGCTCGCCAATTACTGGGGCGACGCGGCTTTTGAGCCCGCGATGCAGACGGCGCTTGCCGTCATCGACGCGAACGCGGCCAAGGTCGATGGCATCAAGATTTCCCTGCTCGACAAGGAGAAGGAGGTCGTCATGCGTCGCCGCCTTCCGGCCGGCGTGAAAATGTATACCGGCGACGACTTCAACTATCCCGAACTCATCGAAGGCGATGATGCGGGATTCTCGCATGCCCTGCTCGGTATCTTCGATCCGCTCGCCCCTGCCGCGGCCTATGCGGTCGAGCGGCTGGGGGAAGGCGACAAGGCGGCCTTCCGCGCAACGCTCGATCCAACCGTGCCGCTTGCCCGCCTGATCTTCCGAGCGCCCACGCAGTATTACAAGACGGGCGTCGTCTTCCTTGCCTGGCTGAATGGCTTCCAGGATCATTTCGTCATGCTGAACGGCGCGCAGGCCATGCGGCCGCTGCCCTACTTCGTCGAGGTCTTCCGCCTTGCCGATCAATGCGGGCTGTTGCGCGACCCCGAAGTTGCCGTCACGCGCATGAAGACGCTGCTCGCCGTCCATGGCGCATGACGATGCGCGATTTTTCCAGGGACCATTCGGCGCTGGCGCTCAACACCGCCAGCCTCGGCCATAATATCGAGGGCCGTGGCGCGGGTTGGGAGCCGGAGCGTGTCATCGATGCCTGCGCGGCACGCGGCTTCGGCTCGATCGTCTTCTGGCGCCGGGAGATCGGCCTTCGGGCGGTGGAGATTGGCGACCGTGCCCGCGCGGCCGGTCTTGCCGCCGCCGGGCTTTGCCGGACGCCGTTTCTCGTTGGCGCGGATGCCCTCGATCGGACCGCGGTTCTCGACGAGGCGAAGGCCTCCATCGACATGGCGGCCGGTCTTGGCGCCGCCGTTCTGACGATCGTCGTGGGCGGCGTGCATCCCGGCACCAGGGGGACGGTCGAGAGCCTTAGGATTCTGGCCGACCGCGTCGCCGACCTTGTACCCTATGCGACCGAGCGCCGTGTCAAGCTGGCGCTCGAGCCCCTCAATCCCGTCTATGCCGGCAATCGCTCCTGTCTCACCACGGTGCGGGATGCCGTCGATATCTGCGAGATGGTCGACATGCCGAACCTCGGCCTTGCCGTGGATGTCTATCATGTCTGGTGGGACAGCGATTTGGACGCCCAGTTGCAGCGTGCCGGCAAAAACCGGATTTTCGGCTATCACCTCTGCGATTGGCTTGCCGACACGCAGGACGTGCTGCTGGATCGCGGCATGATGGGCGACGGGGTTGCCGATCTCAAGGCGATCCGCGCGAGCGTGGAAGGCGCGGGTTATGCCGGTCCCTGCGAGGTCGAGATCTTTTCCGCGAACAATTGGTGGAAGCGTGATCCCGGCGACGTGCTCGATGTCATGGTCGAGCGTTTCCGGACCCTTTGCTGACGTATTCTGGAGTTTTCCGATGAAGATCCTGGTCCCAGTCAAGCGTGTCGTCGACTACAACGTGAAGATCCGTGTGAAGGCGGATGGCTCGGGTGTCGAGCTTGCGAACGTGAAGATGTCGATGAACCCGTTCGACGAA